>NZ_LUVY01000015.1:0-393863 GCF_002992185.1 Pseudomonas sp. LLC-1
GGCGAATCATACAGCGTTTAAAACCGCTGTCAACCACCATTTCAACCGCTTGCGATCATTCGATCGTAGCCCTTTCAACTTCACCTTAACTAGTTAACTCGTTGAATCTCAAGGAGTTTTTCGTTCCGATGTCGCTGGAAGTGGGGCGCATTATAAGGGGATTCGAAAGCGCGTCAACCCTTAATTTCAAGAAACCTTAACATCGCTGAAAAGCAAAGCGGGGAGGCCTGACGGCCTCCCCGCTTTTAAGCAACACCGGACAGCTCTACAGCACGCCCACATCACGCAAGCGCTGCACCTCTCCCGCTTGCAGCCCCAACACTTCCCCCAGCACCAGCTCAGTGTGCTCACCCAACAGGGGTGGCGCCCGGCGATACTCCACTGGCGTCTCCGACAACCGTATCGGGCTCGCCACCTGCGGAACGCTACCCGCCAGCGGATGGGGAATGCTCACCGCCAAACCCCGCGCCAGCACCTGAGGGTCCTGAAACATCTGCGCCAGGTCATTGATCGGCCCACATGGCACGCCCGCAGCTTCCAACTGGCTCACCCACTCGGCCGTGGTCTTGAACACTGTGGCCTGGCGGATCAAAGGAATCAGCTCCGCCCGGTTGGCTACCCGCAGCTTATTAGTGGCGAAACGCGGATCATCCGCCCACTGTGGCTGCCCGGCCACTTCGGCGAACTTGCGGAACTGACTGTCGTTGCCCACGGTAAGAATGAAGTCACCATCCGCCGTCGGGAAATCCTGGTAGGGCACTATATTGGGATGCGCATTACCTAGCCGGCGAGGCGGGGCACCCGTGGTCAGGTAGTTCATGGCCTGGTTCGCCAGGCAGGCCACCTGTACATCGAGCAGCGCCATGTCGACATGTTGCCCCACCCCGGTCTGATCCCGGTGGGCGAGGGCAGCGAGCATCGCCACCGTGGAATACAGCCCGGTAAGGATGTCGGTAAGCGCCACACCCACCTTGACCGGCCCTGCACCTTCCTCGCCCTCCGGGCGGCCGGTCAGGCTCATCAGCCCGCCCAGCCCCTGGATCATGAAATCGTAACCCGCACGCTTGGCATAGGGCCCGGTCTGGCCAAACCCCGTGATGGAGCAATAGATAAGCTGTGGATTGACCGCCTTCAGGCTCTGGTAGTCCAACCCATAAGCAGCCAGACCGCCCACCTTGAAGTTCTCGATGACGATATCGGACTTGGCTGCCAGCTCACGCACCAGGCGCTGCCCCTCAGGCTGGGTGAAGTCGATGGTCACCGAGCGCTTGTTGCGGTTGGCCGACAGGTAATAAGCCGCCTCGCTGGTATTGTCACCCGCAGCATCCTTCAGGAAGGGCGGGCCCCACGCGCGCGTATCGTCACCACTGCCCGGGCGCTCGACCTTGATCACGTCAGCGCCCAGGTCAGCGAGAATCTGGCCAGACCATGGGCCGGCCAACACGCGCGAAAGGTCCAGCACCCGCAGATGTGATAGCGCGCCCATGGGCTGGCTCCTTATTAATAGAAAGCCTGGATACCGGTTTGCGCACGCCCCAGGATCAATGCATGCACGTCGTGCGTGCCTTCGTAGGTGTTGACCACCTCCAGGTTGACCAGATGACGGGCCACGCCGAACTCGTCGGAGATGCCATTACCACCCAGCATGTCACGCGCCATGCGGGCAATATCCAGCGCCTTGCCGCAGGAGTTGCGCTTCATGATCGAAGTGATCTCCACCGCAGCCGTCCCTTCGTCCTTCATGCGCCCCAAGCGCAGGCAGCCCTGCAGTGCCAAGGTGATTTCGGTCTGCATGTCAGCCAGCTTCTTCTGGATCAGCTGATTGGCAGCCAGCGGGCGACCGAATTGCTGGCGATCCAGCGTGTACTGACGCGCAGTGTGCCAGCAGGCTTCCGCAGCACCCAGCGCCCCCCAGGAGATGCCATAACGGGCTGAGTTCAGGCAGGTGAACGGACCTTTGAGGCCGCGCACATCCGGGAAGATGTTCTCTTCTGGCACGAACACATTGTCCATGACGATTTCACCGGTGATCGAGGCGCGCAGGCCAACCTTGCCATGGATAGCCGGCGCACTCAGGCCTTCCCAGCCCTTTTCCAGCACAAAGCCGCGGATATCACCGGCATCGTCCTTGGCCCAGACCACGAACACATCAGCGATCGGGCTGTTGGTGATCCACATCTTGCTGCCGGTCAGCCGGTAGCCGCCATCGACCTTCCTGGCGCGGGTAATCATCGACCCTGGGTCAGAGCCGTGGTTAGGCTCAGTCAGGCCGAAACAACCGATCCACTCACCACTGGCCAGCTTGGGCAGGTATTTCTGCTTTTGTGCTTCGGTACCGAACTCATTGATCGGGACCATGACCAGCGATGACTGCACACTCATCATCGAGCGGTAGCCCGAGTCGATACGCTCCACTTCACGCGCAATCAGGCCATAGCACACGTAGTTCAGGCCGCTGCCACCGTACTGCTCAGGGATGGTTGCCCCCAGCAGGCCGACTTCACCCATCTCGCGGAAGATCGCCGGGTCAGTCTGCTCGTGGCGGAACGCTTCAAGTACACGAGGGGCCAGCTTGTCCTGGGCGAACTGATAAGCGCTGTCACGCACCATGCGCTCTTCTTCAGTGAGCTGCTGATCCAGCAGCAGCGGGTCGATCCAGTTGAAGCTTGCTTTACCGGCCATGAGCGAAATCCTCGAAATAGGGGGCAGTTTCTTGTGCCTTTGAGCCTAGGCCTGATCGGCCGCCGGGACAAACGAGGATTGCGCACCAATTAGTGATAATTTGTCACTTCGTAAATCGGCAAAACGCCATATTGACAGCCTTACAAGTGAGGTTGACGTACATGCGCCGCAAGATCCCCAGTACCGCTGCCCTGGTTTGCTTCGAGGCGGCAGCACGCAACGAGAGCTTTACCAAGGCCGCCCAGGAACTGGCCCTGACCCAGGGCGCCGTTTGTCGCCAAATTGGCGGCCTGGAGGCCTTTCTCAATGTGGAATTGTTCCGCCGCTCGCGCCGCGGCGTGAAGCTGACCGAAGCCGGCCTTTCCTATAGCCGTCAGGTTGCCGCCCAACTGGACGCCGTGGAGCGCGATACCTTGTCGGTGATGGGCCAGCAGGGGGCCAGCGTGATCGAACTGGCAGTGGTGCCTACCTTCGGCACTCAATGGCTGCTTCCGCGCCTCAAGGACTTCCAGCAACGCCACCCGGAGGTCACGGTCAACCTCACCAACCGAACCCGGCCATTCCTGTTCGCCGACACTTCGTTCGATGCCGCGATCTATTTCGGTGATGCCGATTGGTCCGGCACCCAGTCTCACCGGCTGATGGGGGAAAACCCGGTCCCCGTCTGCAGCCCGGCATTGCTGGCCGGGCAGGGCATGCTTGAAGCACAGCGCATCGCCCAACTACCCCTGTTGCAGCAAAGCACGCGCCCCTATGCCTGGCGGCAATGGTTCGGCAGCTTGGGGATGAATGTGGAGCGCGACATGACAGGCCCGCGTTATGAACTATTCTCGATGCTCGCCCAGGCGGCCATACATGAAATGGGGATCGCGCTGATTCCGCCGTTCCTGATCCAGCGCGAACTGGAGGAGGGCAGGCTGGTGGTCGCTAACAGGCATGCCCTCGATAGCGACAAGGCCTACTATCTAATGATTCCGGAGCGCAAGGTGGAATCGGCATCACTACGCGCCTTCCGTGACTGGCTGGTAAGCCAGGCCCACGCCTACACCGCAAGAAAATGAGCAATGCGACAAATTGACTCTGTAGTCAATTATTTTAAACACCTACAGATATATGGATTTGTCGCATATCCATAAACTGTTATGCAAGCCAGAAAATACCCTTTAACCCTGCTAAGCACGCGGCCTTGCGGGTTATTTTGCGACACTTACCGTGCCGTAAGCGAAATGACCGAAAAATTTTTGTTTTTTTCTCCTAATCTGCCAATAGCCCATGTTTGACGGGCTACAGCCTTATTGCTGCGACAAGCGGTCACAGGGTGACTTGTAGTTTTAACTTCGTTTCGCTCCAGAACCGGTTGAAGGCCCCTTGGTTCGTCTGCAAAATGCTTCGCCCGCCCGGAAACTGGCGGATCGGCGCTCCACAGCCGCCCCAGCGCACCATCCGAAGTGTGCTGGCTTTTACAAAGACAAAAGGTCACCGCAGGAGAAAAGTCGTGCACATTGGTGTTCCTCTCGAGACGCAGACCGGTGAGACAAGGGTCGCTGCGACCCCGGAAACCATCAAGAAACTGATTGGCCAGGGCCATCAGGTCACCGTCCAACGGGGGGCAGGGCTTAACGCCGCCATTCCGGACAGTGCCTATGAGGCCGTGGGTGCTTCCATGGGGAATGCCGCCGACGCCTACGGCGCCCAATTGGTACTCAAAGTGGTCGCCCCCAACGACCAGGAACTGGCCCTGATCAACAGTGGCAGCCTTCTGGTGGGCATGCTCAACCCCTTCAACAGCGAACTCATCGGCAAAATGGCCGAACGCGGCATTACCGCCTTCGCCCTGGAAGCCGCACCGCGTACATCGCGGGCGCAAAGCCTGGACGTGCTGTCGTCGCAAGCCAACATCGCCGGTTACAAGGCTGTGTTGCTGGCGGCCCATCACTACCCGCGCTTCATGCCCATGCTGATGACCGCTGCCGGTACCGTTAAGGCCGCGCGCGTGTTGATTCTGGGTGCGGGCGTTGCCGGCCTGCAGGCCATTGCCACGGCCAAGCGCCTGGGCGCAGTGATCGAAGCGTCCGACGTACGCCCGGCGGTGAAAGAGCAGATCGAGTCGCTGGGCGCCAAGTTCATCGACGTGCCCTACGAGACCGATGAGGAGCGCGAATGCGCCGAAGGGGTGGGTGGTTACGCCCGCCCGATGCCGGCCAGCTGGATGCAACGCCAGGCCCAGGCTGTACATGAGCGCGCGAAGCAGGCGGATATCGTCATCACCACCGCACTGATCCCCGGCCGCAAGGCACCAACCTTGCTCAGCGCCGAAACCGTCGCGCAAATGAAGCCTGGCTCGGTGGTCATCGACCTCGCTGCAGCCCAGGGTGGCAACTGTCCGCTGACGGTTGCTGACCAGGTGGTGCAGGAAAATGGCGTGACCATCGTCGGCCCGACCAACCTGCCAGCGCAGGTGGGTGCCGATGCCTCGGCGCTGTATGCACGCAACCTGCTGGACTTCATGAAGCTGCTGTTCGACAAGGACGGCGCACTGGTCATCAACCTCGAAGACGACATCGTCGCGGCCTGCCTCATGTGCCGCGATGGCCAGGTCGTCCGCAAGAACGGCTAAGGAGCACGACAATGGAAGACATGCTGATTTCCCATGGCATCTACAACCTGATCATCTTCGTGCTGGCCATCTATGTGGGCTACCACGTGGTCTGGAACGTCACCCCGGCACTGCACACCCCATTGATGGCGGTCACCAACGCCATCTCGGCAATCGTTATCGTCGGCGCCATGCTGGCCGCGGCCCTGACCGTTACCCCGGCTGGCAAACTGATGGGCACCCTGGCCGTGGCCCTGGCCGCGGTCAATGTGTTCGGTGGCTTCCTGGTCACCCGCCGCATGCTTGAGATGTTCAAGAAGAAAGCCAAGAACGAGGGGCAGAAGTAAGCATGAGCATGAATCTGGTAACACTTCTGTACCTGGTTGCGTCGATCTGCTTCATCCAGGCGCTCAAAGGCCTGTCGCACCCGACCACTTCGCGGCGCGGCAACCTGTTCGGCATGATCGGCATGGGGATCGCCATCCTCACAACCGTCGGCCTTATCTATAAGCTGGGGGCAGAGCTTGCCACTGCCGGCATCGGCTATGTGATCGTCGGCCTGCTGGTTGGTGGTACCGCCGGTTCGATCATGGCCAAGCGCGTCGAAATGACCAAGATGCCAGAGCTGGTCGCCTTCATGCACAGCATGATCGGTCTGGCGGCGGTGTTCATTGCCATCGCCGCCGTGCTGGAGCCGCAGTCGATGGGCATCGTTGCCGCCATCAGCGACCCGATCCCTACCGGCAACCGCCTGGAGCTGTTCCTGGGTGCTGCAATCGGTGCCATTACCTTCTCCGGCTCGGTAATCGCCTTTGGCAAGCTGTCGGGCAAGTACAAGTTCCGCCTGTTCCAGGGCGCACCGGTACAGTTCGCCGGCCAGCATAAGCTGAACCTGATCCTCGGCCTGACCACCATTGCCCTGGGCCTGCTGTTCACCTTCACCGGCCACTACAGTGCCTTCACCCTGATGCTGGTTCTGGCCTTCATCATGGGTGTGCTGATCATTATTCCGATCGGTGGCGCCGACATGCCGGTGGTGGTGTCGATGCTCAACAGCTACTCGGGCTGGGCTGCGGCCGGCATCGGTTTCTCGCTGAACAACTCGATGCTGATCATTGCCGGCTCCCTGGTCGGTTCGTCCGGTGCCATCCTCTCGTACATCATGTGCAAGGCGATGAACCGTTCGTTCTTCAACGTCATCCTTGGCGGCTTCGGCGGAGACACCGATACGGGTGCGGCGCAAGGCTCCAAAGAGCAGCGCCCGGTGAAGTCCGGCTCGGCCGACGACGCCACTTTCCTGCTCAGCAACGCCGACAGCGTAATCATCGTGCCGGGTTACGGCCTGGCGGTGGCCCGTGCCCAGCATGCGCTGAAGGAGCTGACCGAAAAACTGACCCACAACGGCGTAACCGTTAAGTACGCGATCCACCCAGTGGCAGGTCGCATGCCCGGGCACATGAACGTATTGCTGGCCGAGGCCGAAGTACCTTACGACCAGGTGTTCGAAATGGAAGACATCAACGCCGAGTTCGGTCAGGCCGACGTGGTGTTGGTGCTGGGTGCCAACGACGTGGTCAACCCGGCGGCGAAGAACGATCCGAAATCGCCCATTGCCGGCATGCCGATCCTCGAAGCCTTCAAGGCCAAGACCATCATCGTCAACAAACGCTCCATGGCCAGCGGCTATGCAGGTCTGGACAACGAACTGTTCTACCTGGACAAAACCATGATGGTGTTCGGTGATGCCAAGAAAGTGATCGAAGACATGGTCAAGGCTGTGGACTGACATCCACTGCTGAAAACCAGCTGATATAAAGGAAGCCCCGGTCAGAATCTGCCGGGGCTTTTCTTTTATTGATCCGGATCAACGGCTCTACTTCAGGGCTCTCATACGACCATGGTCGTGGGACGGCATTGGGCGAAATCTCTAGACTGCGCTGCAGTAGTTTCAGTAGCCCGAGATAACAATCCATGTACCGTGATCGTATCCGCTTGTCCTCCCTGCACAGCAAGGTAATGAGTGCGGCTGATGCCGCTGGTCTGATCGAGGACGGCATGACCGTCGGCATGAGCGGTTTCACCCGCGCCGGCGAAGCCAAAGCCGTACCGCATGCACTGGCCGAACGTGCCAAGCAGTCGCCACTGAAAATCAGCCTGATGACCGGCGCCAGCCTGGGCAACGACCTGGACAAGCAACTGACCGAGGCCGGCGTGCTGGCTCGCCGCATGCCATTCCAGGTCGATAGCACCCTGCGCAAGGCCATCAACGACGGCCAGGTGATGTTCATCGACCAGCACCTGTCGGAAACCGTCGAGCAACTGCGCAACCAGCAGCTGAAACTGCCGGACATCGCCGTCATCGAAGCCGTGGCCATTACCGAGCAAGGCCACATCGTGCCAACCACATCGGTAGGCAACTCGGCCAGCTTCGCGATCTTCGCCAAGCAGGTGATTGTCGAGATCAACCTCTCGCACAACCCCAACCTGGAAGGCCTGCACGACATCTATATCCCGACCTACCGCCCGACCCGCACGCCAATCCCGCTGGTCAAGGTCGACGACCGTATCGGCAGCACCGCCATCCCGATCGACCCGGCCAAGATCGTCGGCATCGTCATCAGCGACCAGCCGGACTCCCCATCCACCGTGCTGCCGCCGGATGACGAAACCCAGGGCATTGCCGACCACCTGATCAACTTCCTCAAGAAAGAAGTTGAAGCTGGCCGCATGACCAACAAGCTCGGCCCGCTGCAGGCCGGTATCGGCAGCATTGCCAACGCCGTAATGTGCGGCCTGATCGAATCGCCGTTCGAAGACCTGACCATGTACTCCGAAGTACTGCAGGACTCCACTTTCGACCTGATCGATGCCGGCAAACTGAGCTTCGCTTCGGGCAGCTCGATCACCTTGTCCACTCGCCGTAATGCCGACGTATTCGGCAACCTGGAGCGCTACAAGGACAAGCTGGTGCTGCGCCCGCAGGAAATCTCCAACCACCCGGAAGTGGTGCGTCGCCTGGGCATCATCGGTATCAACACCGCACTGGAGTTCGATATCTACGGCAACGTCAACTCCACCCACGTGTGCGGCACCAAAATGATGAACGGGATTGGTGGTTCGGGTGACTTCGCCCGTAACGCCCACCTGGCTGTGTTCGTCACCAAGTCGATTGCCAAAGGCGGCGCGATTTCCAGCGTGGTGCCGATGGTCAGCCATGTCGACCACACCGAGCACGACGTGGACATCCTGGTCACCGAGCAAGGCCTGGCCGACCTGCGTGGCTTGGCGCCACGCGAGCGGGCACGGGCGATCATCGACAACTGTGTGCACCCAGACTACCGCGCTGCGCTGAACGATTACTTCGATCGTGCCTGCCAGCGTGGCGGCCATACCCCGCACATTTTGCGTGAAGCACTGAGCTGGCACGAAAACCTGGAAGAAACCGGGCGCATGCTGGCTAGCTGATCAATTCGTGATCCGGAACAGCGTGTGCTGTTCCGGTCACGCTCCCTGTAGGAGCGGCTTTAGCCGCGAATACCGGCACAGCCGGTGTCATCCTCCGTGTCGCCTGATTCGCGGGCAAGCCCGCTCCCGCAAGACCCTCACAATCATCATTAAAAACTGTTCTACTGTACTGGTATTTCTGCCAGTCCCTTCCTCGCGAAATCCTCACATCAGCCAAAAATGCACCAATATCGTGCAGACCAGTACAGTTGCGCTTGTTTCGGGTGCAACAGTAGGGTTACACAGTTAACTGAGCCATCGTCTTTCAACTGAACTGTATCTACTGTTATGGACGACAGAGGAGGATCATTGGCATCAGTTAAATCACTACCTAATCCCGCCATAAGCGGAAGGATGAAGCATCATGGAACGTACCCTCAGTTCCGGTCTGGTTTTTGAAAGCAACGCCCAGCAATCCAACGCCTCGCTGCCGCTGCGCGCACTGTCCACCCTGCTGCTGTGGCAGCGCCGTATGGCTAGCCGCCGTCAACTGGCTCGCCTGGACGCCCGTCTGCTGGCCGACGCTGGTATCAGCGAGTCGCAGCGTTACGAAGAGCTGAGCAAGCCTTTCTGGCGCTAAGCACCGGCTTGCCGGCTTCGGCCGGCACCGCGAATTCCCGAAACCCGCTGCAGGTAACTGCAGCGGGTTTTTTGCATCCAGGCCGCATGCTAGAGCCTCTCTCAAACGAACAAGTACAGTTTTTATAATCCAAAAACATATAGGTACAGTTTGTTGGCGCGCTTTTCATTAACATCCAGAAACACCGGCGCGTGATACGCTTGGCTTCACAGTCTGGTAGAACCCACTGTTAAAAGTACCGTGACGAGCTGTGCGAGCGTCCGATTAAGCAGAACCCCCGACCCTAGTCCAGGAGTCCACGATCATGTCCCGTAAATACCTGATTGGCGCCGCCCTGATGCTGAGCCTGGCCGGCACCGCAAACGCCACCAGCTTCGTTGTCACCACCGACGCCGTCGTTGGCGCGGTAGCCGCGTCCACCGATGCCACTTCCGATATCTCCTCCTCGTTCAAAGACGACAAGATCGTCAAGGCCGCCCGCGACGATGCCGCTGCCTTTGTTGGCAGCCAGGGCGACATCCGCGGTGCCAAACTGGAAAGCGCCTTCTTGCACATCCGCTCGCAAGCACCCGCGTTGCAGGCCAGCGATGCGCAACTGGCCCAGGCCATCCTGGCACTCTGACGCCAGCTGAGCCCTCTGGCTGTGCTGGTCACTACCAGCACAGCCATCCAGCCTTTGCGCCCCACCTTTCCAGCTGTTGTAGAGCCCATGCGTTATCTGTTGCCGCTGCTGTTTTCCGTTGCAGGCATGGCCAGCGCCCATGCCATGGATACCACCACGCAAAGCCTGGTCATTACCGGCTATGTCACCAGCCAGGTCACCACTGCACCCTTCGATCGCAAACTGGTCCGCCAGGCGCGCGACGATGCGGCGGCCTTCGTGGCCAGCGACGGCCAGATCCGCGGTGTGCGGCTGGAAGCTGCGCTGGAATCATTACGCCACAATTGTGCACGGCACGCCGTCGGCGACCTGGAACTGGCGCAGGCAATTCTCGTCCAATGACTACATCTGACTCCCTGTATTTTTCGGAGATGCTCCATGCGTAAACCGCTGATTGCCGCTACCCTCGGCATGCTGCTGCTGGCCGACCTGGCCCAGGCACAGACCCTGGTGGCCACCAGCAATATCATCGTGCGTGCCTTTGGCCGCTCGATCGACTTCACCTCGGACACCACCACCTCGATTCGCGACTCCAAAGTGGTGCGCGAAGCCCATGACGACGCTGCCAGCTTCGTCGCCAGCAACGGTGACATTCGCGGCGCCCAGCTTGAGGCGGCCTTCAACACCCTGCGCGAGCGCGTGCCAGAAGCGCGTGGCGCCAGCGACCAGGTACTGGCCGAAGCCATCCTCGCACTGTGAAACGCGTGCGTGCCTGGCTGCTCGGCTGCGCCCTGACGCTGCCCGGCACGCCCGTATTGGCCGACCTGCAGCTTCAGCTGCAGGCAACCGGCATGGACCCGCAGCAAACCCAAGCCACCCAGGCCCTGCTCGATGAGGCCTTGGGCAAGCTGCCCCCCCGATTCAAGCAGCAGCTGGACCGCCGCGTGCGGGTCAGCTGGAGCGACAGCATGCCGGCGGATGCCTACGGCCAGGCATCGCTGGTGTCCACCCTTGAGCTCAATCGACGCCTGCTGCCCGGTCTCACCGACGGCAGCGCTGCTACCGAACGCACCAACCGCCCCCATGGCACGGTGCGCGAAGAATTGCTGGCCACCGTGCTGCACGAGCTTACCCATATCTACGACCGTGCCCGCCTGTGGCCCGCTGCCGAGCATTCGCTGATTGCCCGCTGCAAGCGCCAGCAAGGCACGCTGGGCAAAATCGGCCTGCCCGAAGCGTGCCGGGGCCAGGCCGAACGCCGCTTCACCCTCAGCGACGACCCGCGTTTGCTCGACCTGGCGGGTTGGCAACAGTACGTAGGCCGTCGTGGCGAGCGCGAGCAGCACAATGGTCAGTTCGTGCGCAGCCCCGACAGTTATGAACTGAGCAGCCCCAAGGAGTACATCGCGGTCAACATGGAGTACTTCCTCCTCGACCCGAGCTACGGTTGCCGCCGCCCGGCGCTGAACCAGTACCTGCGCGAACACTTCGGCTGGGCACCGCAACAGGACACCTGCGCCAAGGGCCTGCCGTTCATCAATGCCGGCAGCGACTTTGCCCGCCAGCCGCTGGGTGAAATCGACCCTGAGCGGGTCTATGAAGTGGACTACCTGCTGGCCGAAGCCAACCAGAACCTGGTCAGCCGCTGGGGCCACAGCATGCTGCGCCTGGTGATCTGCAAGCCGGGCCGCCCACGCGGGCCGGACTGCCGCCTGGACCTCGACCAGAGCCTGGTGCTGTCGTACCGCGCCTTCGTCAACGATGTGCAGCTGTCCAGCTGGGACGGCCTGGTCGGCAACTACCCCTCGCGGCTATTCGTGTTGCCGCTGGGCCAGGTAATCGACGAATACACCAAGACCGAGCTGCGCAGCCTGGCTTCCGTGCCCTTGAGGCTTAACCGCGACGAAATCGAGAACCTCGTACGCCAGGCCGCCGAAATGCACTGGAGCTATGACGGCAACTACTGGTTCCTGTCCAACAACTGTGCCGTGGAGTCGTTGAAATTGCTGCGCAGCGGTACCGCCAACCCACGCCTCAACGACCTCGACAGCATCATGCCCAACGGCTTGCTGGCGGTGCTCAAGGGCAGGGGGCTGGCAGACACCAGCGTGCTGGATGACCCGCGTGAGGCGCTGCGCCTGGGCTACCGGTTCGATTCCTATCGCGACCGCTACCAGGCCATGTTCGAGGTGCTGCGCAAACAGCTGCCGATCAAGCAGGCCCTGGTCGAAGACTGGCTGGCACTGGATGCCGAGCAGCGCCGCCCATGGTTTGCCAAGGCCGACCTGCGCACCAGCGCCGCGTTACTGCTGCTCGAACAGGCCAGCTTGCGCCGGCAACTGCTGCTGGCCCAGGACGAGGTCAAGCAGCGCTACCTGAATGCCGCTGCCTTGAAAGATGGCAGCGTCAGCAAGGCCGATGCGACCCTCAAGCAGATGCTCGCCAACAGCGGCTTTCTCAGCCGCCCGGCAGAACTGCTCAATGCCAAGGGCTACGGGCTGCCGCAGCCCGAGGAGCGCAAGCACCTTGAGCAGGTGAGCAGCGAACGCCAGGCACAGTTGTTGCGTTTGAGCACCAGCCTGGACAAAGAGGTGAGGGCGCTGCTGGAGCCGTCGCGGGCCAAGGAAATTGCGGCTGTCGAGGCCAACGTGAAGCAGATTGGCGAACATTTGCGGGCACTGCACAAGGCAGCGGGAGGCCTGCAGTTGTAATGTTGCCTACAGTTTCTCCTCTGCCTCCGAAGGCAAATCCTCATCCAGGTGCAACCAAGGCAACCGGCTACCCACCCAGATATGCCGGTTGGCCCTGACCCGCTCCGGGTGATCCAGCGTCGCCACCGTCACATCGACCGTTTCCGGGCTATGGGTAGTCATCAGCGCCACATGCGCTCCGCACTGCCCACAGAAGTACCGGCTGCAACTGGCCGGCGCCACATAGCAGTTCGGCTCACCCGCCAACCACTGAAACCCGGAGCGGGGCAGGGTGAGCCAGGTCACTACCAACCCTCCGCTTACCCGCCGGCAAATCGAACAATGGCAGTGGGCGATGTCTGTCAGGTCACCCACCAGCCGGTAACGCAAGGCGCCACAATGGCAGCCCCCTTCGGTTACATCCTGCATCACCTACCTCTCGTCGCCTTTGCTTCGGCGAAAGCTGGCTGAAAGCTTGCGCTCATAGGATAGCCCCCACTACCGGCACAAGACCGGTCAGCCAGGGCACCCGGTAATTACCGAGCCCGGCCCAATCAACAACAACAATGGTGATTCTGATGTATTCCTGTGCCCGCCTTTCTGTAGTTCCCCTCCGCATGCTCCCTGCGCAGCGCCCGACGCGCTGATCCGCCCGAATCGACATTCCTTTCGCCGCGCCACGCCTGGAGTATTGCCATGCTGACCTTCCTCGGCTTTGCCATGGTCATCACCTTCATGTACCTGATCATGACCAAGCGCCTGTCGGCCTTGATCGCGCTGATCCTGGTACCGATCCTGTTCGCCCTGTTCGGCGGTTTCTCCGCCAAGATCGGCCCCATGATGCTCGAAGGCATCAGCAAGCTCGCGCCAACCGGTGTGATGCTGATGTTCGCCATCCTCTATTTCGCCTTGATGATCGACTCCGGCCTGTTCGACCCGGCCGTGCGCAAGATCCTCAAACTGGTCAAGGGCGACCCGCTTAAAGTCTCTGTCGGTACCGCCGTGCTGGCCCTGGTGGTCTCGCTCGACGGCGACGGCGCTACCACCTACATGATCTGCTGCGCTGCGATGCTGCCGATGTACAGCCGCCTGGGCATGAGCCCGCGGATCATGGCCGGCCTGATCATCCTGGCCGGTGGGGTGATGAACATGACCCCGTGGGGTGGCCCGACCGCCCGCGCAGCCAGTGCCCTGCACGTAGACCCGTCGGACATTTTCGTACCGATGATCCCGGCCATGCTGTTCGGCGTGCTGGCAATTCTGGCCATCGCCTACATGTACGGCAAACGTGAACGTGCCCGCCTGGGTGAACTGCACCTGCCGACTGACGACATCGACCACAGCGAAATCACCGTTTCGCAGTACCCTGACGCGCGCCGGCCCAAATTGCTGTACTTCAACGGTGCCCTGACTGCTGCCCTGATGGTCGCACTGATTGCCGGTGTGCTGCCGCTGCCGGTGCTGTTCATGATTGCCTTCAGCATCGCCATGATCGTCAACTACCCGTGCCTGCAGCAGCAAAAGGACCGCATCGCCGCCCACGCTGGCAGCGTGCTGGCCGTGACCGGGCTGATCTTCGCCGCCGGTATCTTTACTGGCATCCTGTCGGGTACCGGCATGGTAGATGCCATGTCCAAGAGCCTGCTGGCCGTCATCCCGGAAGCACTGGGCCCTTACCTGGCGGTGATCACCGCGATCGTGAGCATGCCGTTCACCTTCTTCATGTCCAACGATGCCTTCTACTACGGCGTGCTGCCGGTACTGGCCGAAGCCGCCAGCCACTACGGCATCACCCCGGTGGAAATGGCCCGTGCATCGATCGTCGGGCAACCGGTACACCTGCTTAGCCCCTTGGTGCCGTCGACCTACCTGCTGGTGGCCCTGGCCGGCATCGAGTTTGGCGATCATCAGCGCTTCACGCTCAAGTGGGCAGTGCTGGTATGCCTGTGCATAATGTTCGCCGCGCTGCTGATGGGCATTTTCCCGCTGTTCAGTAGTCTTTAATAAACACGTATTAGTCTGACGCGACGCGCCTCAACAGGGGCGCGTCGCCTTTATCGTTTGAAGGAAAACACATGGAATGGCTGACCAGCCCGGAAATCTGGGTTGCCTTTTTCACCCTTACCGCGCTTGAGATCGTCCTCGGTATCGACAACATCATCATGATCTCGATCCTGGTCAGCCGCATGCCCAAGCACATGCAGCCGCGCACCCGGATCTTCGGCCTGGCCTTGGCCATGGTCACCCGTATCATGCTGCTGCTATCGATTACCTGGGTCATGCGCCTTACCGCCGACCTGTTCGTGGTATTCGGCCAAGGCATCTCCGGACGTGACCTGATCCTGTTCTTCGGTGGCCTGTTCCTGCTGTGGAAAAGCTCGCAAGAGATCTACCACGGCCTGGAAGGCGAGGACGAAAACGCCGAAGAGCCGAAAGGTGCGGGCGGCAAGTTCTTCTACACCATCATCCAGATCGCCATCATCGACATCGTGTTCTCGCTGGACTCGGTAATTACTGCGGTGGGTATGGTTTCCCACGTACCGGTGATGATTGCCGCCATCGTCGTTGCCGTGCTGGTGATGATGTTGTGCGCCGGCGCCATCAGCGATTTCATCGACAAGCACCCGTCGCTGAAGATGCTCGCGCTGTCGTTCCTGATCGTGGTCGGTACCGTGCTGATCGCCGAAGCGTTCGACGTGCATGTGCCGAAGGGCTACGTCTACTTCGCCATGGCCTTCTCGCTGGCGGTGGAAGCCATCAACATCCGCATGCGCACCGCCGCGGCTCGCAAGGAAGGCAAAGAGCATGACCCGGTGAAACTGCGCAAGGACATTCCGGGTCAATAAGACCAGGAAGCGCAAAACACAAAGGGCCCTTCGCAGGGCCCTTTTTCATGTCTGATCGGTTTCAAACACATGACAGCCATGCGAAGCTGGCGACAGCTGCGCAAAACAACTAAAGCTTTGAGTGAGCACCGAAAATTCTTCAAACGCTCACGTTTCTTTTCTTGGCCCGCTGGGCCAGTGCAACAGGGGGCTTTCGCCATGCTGACCCTGCTCAACCTGCTCTCGGCCGTGACGCTTCTGGTCTGGGGCACCCACATCGTACGTACCGGCATTCTCCGCGTGTTCGGCTCGAACCTGCGGCGCATCATCAGCCAGAACATGGACAAGCGCCCGCTGGCGTTCATTGCCGGCATACTGGTCACGGCCATGGTGCAGAGCAGTAACGCCACGGCCATGCTGGTCACGTCCTTCGTCGGCCAGGGCCTGATGGCCATGACCCCGGCCCTGGCGATCATGCTGGGTGCCGATGTGGGTACCGCGCTGATGGCCCGGGTACTCACTTTCGACCTGTCCTGGCTATCACCCTTGCTGATATTCCTGGGCGTGATCTTCTTCCTCTCGCGCAAGCAGACCCGGGCTGGCCAGCTGGGCCGTGTCGGTATCGGGCTTGGCCTGATCATTCTGGCATTGGAGCTGATCGTGCAGGCAGCTGCGCCGATCACTCACGCCCAAGGCGTGAAAGTGCTGTTTGCTTCGCTGACCGGCGACATCATGCTCGACGCCCTGGTCGGCGCCATGTTCGCCATGATTTCCTATTCCAGCCTCGCCGCCGTGCTGCTTACCGCAACACTGGCCGGTGCCGAGGTCATCAGCCTGCCAGTGGCCATCGGCCTGGTGGTCGGTGCCAACATCGGTAGCGGGTTGCTGGCCTTTATCAGCACCAGCATGCAGAACGCTGCCGGGCGCCGCGTGGCGTTGGGCAGCTTGCTCTACAAGCTGATCGGCCTGCTGCTGATCATCCCTGTGCTGCACCCCTTGGTGGAGTGGATGGACTCGCTCAGCTTCAGCCCGCAAGAGCTGGTCATCGGCTTCCATCTGCTCTACAACACCTTGCGCTGCCTGCTCATGCTGCCCACGGTCAAACTCATGGGCCGGCTGTGCAACAGCCTGCTGCCCGAGCGGGAAAACGGCAACGGCCAGATCCGCCCGCGCCACCTCGACGCCTCGGCGCTGGAAACACCCAGCCTGGCGCTTGCCAACGCTGCCCGCGAAACCCTGCGCCTGGGCGATATCGTCGACAGCCTGCTTGAAGCCATGCTGGGTGCCCTGCGCGGCACCCAGACCGCCCTGCCACAGCAGGTTCGCGCCCTGGGTGAAGATGCCGAGGCCCTTTATAGCGCCATCAAGCTCTACCTTGCGCAGATGTCGCGCGAAGACCTCAGCGAGCAGGACAACCGCCGCTGGGCCGAGATCATCGAGCTGGCCATCAACCTCAAGCTCGCCTGCGACCTCATCGAGCGCATGTTGCGCAAGGTCCAGCAGCAGAAAACCAGCCAGCGCCGGGAGTTTTCCCAGGTGGGGCTGGAAGAACTGACCGGGCTGCAAGAGCAATTGTTAGCCAACCTGCGCCTTGGCCTGTCGGTATTCCTTAGCGCCGACCCGGAAAGCGCCCGCTTGCTACTCAAGGAAAAACGCCGTTTTCGCGCCCAGGAACGGCGCCTGGCGCATGCCCACGTCAGCCGCTTGCAGCGTAAGGTGGTGCAAAGCATCGAAACCAGTTCGCTACACTTGGAGCTGATCGCCGACATGAAGCGGTTGAACTCTTTGTTCTGCAGCAGTGCCTATGTGGTACTGGGCGGCTCCGACACCGGCGGGCTGATGCTCGACAGCGTGCCGGACGAAGCCCGCCTGCCGTGAATGCCTACCTGAGGACCGAAGCTCGCCCATGCGTTGCCTGATGTTCGTTTGCCTGCTGATCTGCAGCCTGCCCTCATTGGCCCTCGACCGCTCGCGGGTTGAGGGCTACCTGCTGCCCAACGGCCTGCAGGTCATTCTGAAAAACGGCTACGAACGCGACCATGTGGCGATTCGCCTGGTGGTCGGGGTGGGCCTGGACGACTTCGATTGCGAACAGAAAGAGCTGCCGCATCTGCTTGAGCACCTGCTGTTCAGCGGCATCGACGAAACCGGCGAGGGCGGCCTGGAAGAGCGCCTGCAATCGCTCGGCGGCGAGTGGAATGCCTACACCAGCAGCGCCGACACCACGTTTGTCATCGAAGCCCCCGCACGCAACCAGCGCAAAGTGCTCGACCTGCTGCTGGCGATAATCCGCGACACCCGTATCGATGCCAAAGGCCTGGCCACTGCCAAGCGCATCATCGAGCGCGAAGATGGCGGCCACTATGGGCACCTGCAGCGCTGGCTCGACCGCCAGGATATCGGCCACCCTGCCAGTGACCAGCTGGCGACCGAGCTGGGCCTGAAATGCCCCGAGCGGTCCAATATCGACGACATGACCCTGGAGCAGGTACAAGCCTTGCGTGACCGCTGGTACGCCGCCAACAACATGACCCTGATCATGGTCGGCGGCCTCGATCGCTTGCTGCCAGCCTACCTGGAACGCACCTTTGGCGAACTGCCAGCCACCGAGCCGGAAGAGCGCCGCAACCTGGAAAGCATCACCCATCAGGCCGAGCAGCGCCGCGACCTGACCCGGGGCTGGCTGGGCGATAGCGTCAAGCTGCATTGGCTGTTCATCGAGCCGGTGCTGGACAACGACCATCAGGCCACGCTCGACCTGCTGTCGCGTTACCTGGACTGGGCGCTGTACGACCAGCTACGCCTGCGCAACGGGCTGTCCTACGGGCCATCGGTGCAGCGTGAAAGCTTTGGCGATACCGGCCTGCTCAGCCTCAATGCCGACCTGGAACGCGACGACATCGACAAGGCGGTGAAGGTGATGCAGGCGTTGTTCGAGCACCTGCGCAAGGAAGGCCTCGACCCGGACACCTTCGCCCGCGTCAAGGACGCCAGCGTTGCCAAGGAAAGCTGGAGCACCCAGGGCAACAGCGCCCTGGCCGACTACTACTGGGGGGCACTGAACGACTACACCGACGGGCGCTTTGCCAACCCGGTGCGCAAGTTGCGGCAGGTTAGCCTGGAGCAGGCCAATGAGGCGCTGAAGGCGTTGCTGAAGGAAGAGGGTTACCTGCGTATCGAGAAGCCATTGCTCGGCTATGACGAGCTGTACGGGCTGGCCGCTCTGGTGGTGGGGCTGATATTGGCGGCCGGGTTGCTGCGCTGGCGGCGGCATGGCCCGCAACGGCCGAGTGGTGCTACACGACAGCGGTAGATCAGCGGTATCCTTTTGCCAGTACCGGCCTCTTCGCGGGCACGCCCGCTCCCACAGTGACCGCGTTATCGCTGAACCCTGTGGGAGCGGGCATGCCCGCGAAAGGGCCGGCACAGCCACCTCATCCTTTTTGTTGTAGCCCCTAATGCCCCAAATACCCCGCATAGTCCTGCGCATCATCGAACTGCTCAAACGCTACCCCGGCATCATCGCGCTCTGTGGTTTCCTCTCTGGTATCGGCAGTTTCATCCTGGTCGACCGCCAGGCCGGCCTGGCCAGCTGGGTAGCTGTGCTCATGCTGGTCAGCTGGGTCTGGCTGATGCTGGAGAACACCCTGACCGGCCTCTTCGCCCGCACCTTCAATCGCGAAATCCCGCAGCCGCTGCTGCGCTACGCGACGCAGATGATCCACCAGGAAACGCTGTTCTTCGTGCTGCCGTTCTTCTTCATCACCACCACCTGGAACAGCGGCCAGCTGGTGTTTACCGGTTTGCTCGGCGCCGCAGGCCTGATTTCGATCACCGACCCGCTTTATTACAAGTGGCTGGCGCCTCGGCGCTGGCTGTTCCTGGCGCTGCATACCCTGACATTGTTTGCCGCCCTGCTGACCGCGCTGCCGATCATCCTGCACCTGACCACCGCGCAAAGCTTCAAGCTGGCGCTGATCGCCGCCATGGCCCTGTCGTTCCCCAGCCTGGCCAGCAGCTTCCCGATCAACACCTGGCGGCGCGGCGTCGCCCTGGTGCTGGTTACCCTGTCGGTGGGTGCCGGGGGCTGGCTGCTGCGTTCCTGGGTGCCGCCGGCCACCCTGTGGATGACCGAGGTGGCGGTGAGCACCGAAGTGCTGAATCGCCAACCCGGCGATTCGCTGGACGAAATTGCCGCCAGCCGCATTCGCAGCAGCGGCCTGTATGCCTACACCGCCATCAACGCACCGCGCGGCCTGAACGAGCGGATTTACCACGTGTGGCAAAAAGACGGCAAAGAGGTCGACCGCATTGCCCTGGACATCCACGGCGGGCGCAAGGAGGGCTACCGGGCCTGGACCCACAAGCAGAACTTCCCGCCAAACCCGGTGGGCAAATGGCAGGTGCGGGTGCTGACCGAGGATGGCCAGGTAATTGGCGTGCTGCGCTTCAAGGTGGTCGATGACGCACCGGCACAGTGATTGAAAGGGGGCCGCTTTGCGGCCTCCAAACCCAACAGACAGCACATAATCACCAAACAGCCCATGCCTGCTGCGCTATGATCAGCCCCTAAGCCTTAGCGCCGAGTCAGTAGCATGGAGCCAATGACCACCCCCAGTGCCACCCTGGACACCAGCAGCCAGCCGGCCTGCCTGCGCATAACCGGTGACTGGACCCTGACGCACTACGCCAGCCTCAAGCGCGAGAGCGAACGCCTGCGAGCGCAGTCCACCACCGACACCGTCGCCGACCTCAGCCAGTTGGGCCGCCTGGACACTGCGGGCGCCTCGTTGCTGGCCGAACTGCTGGGTTCCGAGCGCCTGTCCCACTGCACCCAAGACCTGCCCGAAGCCAGCCGTGCGCTGCTCAAGAACGTTTACTGTTCGGTGCAGGACTACTGCATCCCGGTCAAGGAACCCGAGCGCAACGTGCTGATGTTGCTGCTGGAACGCATCGGCCGCGCCGTCGGCACGCTGTGGCAGGACAGCATGCAATTGCTAGGCTTTGTCGGCGTGATCCTCGAAACCTTGCTGCGTCGTGCCCTGCAACCACACCGCTGGCGCATTACCCCGGTTGTGGCCCACATCGAGCAGACCGGCCTGGACGCGGCCCCTATCGTCGCCTTGCTGACCTTCCTGGTGGGTGCGGTGGTGGCCTTTCTCGGCGCCACGGTGCTGGCCGACTTCGGTGCAACGGTCTTCACGGTCGACCTGGTGGCATTCTCGTTCCTGCGCGAATTCGCTGTGCTGCTCACCGCCATCCTCATGGCCGGCCGCACCGCCAGCGCGTTCACCGCGCAGATCGGCTCGATGAAGGCCAACGAGGAAATCGACGCCATCCGCACCCTGGGCCTGAACCCGATGGAACTGCTGGTGGTTCCACGGGTACTTGCACTGCTGATCTCACTGCCACTGCTCACCTTCGTCGCGATGATTTGCGGCATTGTCGGTGGCGCAGTGGTATGCGCCCTGACGCTGGATATCTCACCGGCCATGTTCCTGTCACTGCTGCAAAGCGACATCGGCGTGCAGCACTTCCTGGTGGGCCTGGCCAAGGCGCCGTTCTTCGCCTTCCTTATCGCCGCCATCGGCTGCCTGGAAGGCTTCAAGGTCAGTGGCAGCGCCGAGTCGGTAGGCGCGCATACAACATCGGCAGTGGTGCAGTCGATTTTCGTGGTCATCGTGCTGGACGCGGTGGCTGCCCTGTTCTTCATGGAGATGGGCTGGTGAGTGGCCAGGAAACCGTTATCGAGGCGCGCGGCATCTGCAACCGCTTCGGCCGCCAGGTGGTGCATGAAAACCTCGACCTGGACCTGTACCGCGGCGAAATCCTCGCCGTGGTAGGTGGTTCGGGCAGCGGCAAGTCGGTGCTGCTGCGCAGCATCATTGGCCTGCGCCGGCCCAACGAAGGGCAGATCAAGGTGTTTGGCCAGGACCTCGCGGGCCTGCGTGAAGAGCAGCGTTCCCTGGTCGAGCGGCGCTTTGGCGTGTTGTTCCAGAAGGGCGCGCTGTTCTCTTCGCTGACCGTTACCGAGAACGTGGCCTTGCCGCTGATCGAGCACGCCGGGCTGTCCCGCGCCGACGCCGAACACCTGGCCGGCGTGAAGCTGGCCCTGGCCGGGCTGCCGATATCCGCCGCCGACAAGTACCCGTCTTCGTTGTCGGGGGGCATGATCAAACGTGCCGCGCTGGCCCGGGCCCTGGCACTGGACCCTGACATCCTGTTCCTCGATGAACCCACCGCAGGCCTGGACCCGATCGGCGCTGCCGCGTTCGACCAGCTGATCCTTACCCTGCGCGATGCCCTTGGCCTGTCGGTGTTTCTCATCACCCACGACCTCGACACCCTGTACACCATCACCGACCGCATCGCGGTGCTGTCACAAAAGAAGGTTTTGGTGGCCGGCCCGCTGGCTGAAGTCGAGCAGACCAACGACGCCTGGATTCAAGAATACTTTCATGGCCCCCGCGGGCGTGCAGCCGAGCAGGCCGCCACCCGTGCCGGGCAGGAGCGCTGAGCAATGGAAACCCGAGCCCATCACGTACTAATCGGCCTGGTCACCGTCCTGGTGGTAGCCGGCGCCATGTTGTTTGGCCTGTGGCTGACCAAGTCCAGTGTCGACGACGCGTTCAAGGACTACGAAGTGGTGTTCAACGAGGCCGTTTCCGGCCTGTCCCGTGGCAGCCCGGTGCAGTACAACGGCATCAAGGTGGGCGATGTGTCCACCTTGCGCCTGGACCCGAAAGACCCGCGACGGGTACTGGCCCGCGTTCGCCTGAGCGGCGATACCCCGGTGAAGGAAGACACCCAGGCCAAGCTGACCCTGGCCGGCGTGACCGGCAACGCGTTCATCCAGCTCAGCGGCGGCACGCCACAGAGCCCCGAGCTGAAGGGCAAGGACGGCAAGCTGCCGGTCATCATCGCCTCGCCGTCACCCATCTCGCGCCTGCTCAATGACAGCAGCGACCTGGTCACCAACATCAACATGCTGTTGCACAATGCCAACCAGATGTTCTCCGAAGACAATATCGGCCACCTCAGCAGCACCTTGGCCAACCTCGACAAGACCACCGGCGCCTTCGCCGGCCAACACGGCAGCATCGCCGAGGCCATCGAGCAACTGGTGCAGGTAGGCAAGCAGGCCAGCGCCACCCTGGCCGAAACCCAAACGCTGATGCGCAATGCCAACGGCCTGCTGGGCAGCGAAGGCAAACAGGCGATCGGCAGCGCCGAGCAGGCCATGCAGTCGCTGGCCGAAAGCACTGCCACCATCAACAATCTGCTGAAAAACAACAGCGAGGCCATCGGCGACGGCGCCCAGGGCCTGAATCAGCTCACACCTGCCATTCGCGAACTGCGCGAAACCCTTAACGCACTTAAAGGTATTTCCCGGCAACTGGAGGCCGACCCCAGCGGCTACCTGCTCGGCCGCGACAACAACAAGGAGTTCCAGCCATGAAACCGTCGCTGCGCCTGCTGGCCCTGGCGGCCGCCCTGAGCCTGGCCAGTGCCTGCTCGATCCTGCCCAAGAGCGAACCCGTCGACCTCTATCGCTTGCCGGTTAACCAGCCCAGCCGCATGGCAGCGCCGCTGGACTGGTCATTGCGGCTGAACAAGCCGCTGGCCAGTGAAGTGCTGGCCGGCCCGCGCATTGCCGTGATTCCACAGGGCGATGTGGTCAGCAGCTACAAAGGTGCGCGCTGGAGCGATGCGGCCCCGGTGCTGCTGCGCAACCGCCTGCTCGATGGTTTCCAGCGTGATGGCCAGGTACAGCGCCTGAGCGCCGACGACAGCAACCTGCAGGCCGACTACGAGCTGGCAGGCGAGCTGCAGGCATTCCAGAGTGAGTACCGCCCGGGCGGCGCGGTGGAGGTGGTGATTCGCTATGACGCTCGGCTGGTTCAGGGCCGCAACCAGCGCATCCTCGCCAGCAAGCGTTTCGAGATCCGCCAGCCGCTGGCCGACAAGCAGGTGTCAGCGGTGGTCGCCGGTTTCGGCCAGGCCAGCGACCAGCTGGTGGGGCAAGTTGTGACCTGGACCGTCGACCAGGCCAGCCAGGCACAACGCAAGGTTCAGGCGAAGAACCAGTAGCAGACGAAGATCGCAGCGACCACGCCTGAGAACTCGGCCAGCAGTGCGCAACCGACCGCGTGGCGCACGCGCTGGATACCCACCGCGCCAAAGTACACGGCCAGCACGTAGAAGGTCGTTTCAGTACTGCCCTGGATGGTCGCCGCTACCAGGGCCGGGAAGCTGTCTACACCCTGCGTCTGCATGGTCTCGATCAGCATGGCCCGCGCCGCGCTGCCAGAGAACGGCTTGACCAGTGCTGTGGGCAGGCCCTCGACGAAGCGGGTGTCCAGGCCCAGCCAGTTCACCGCATGGCGGATACCGTCCAGGGCCAGCTCCAGGGCGCCTGAAGCACGCAGTACACCCACCGCCACCAGCATCGCCACCAGGTAGGGCAGCAGGTTCTTGGCCACATCGAAGCCTTCCTTGGCCCCTTCGACAAAGGCTTCATACACCTTCACCCGCTTCAGGGCGCCAATCACCAGGAACAGCATGATCACGCCAAACAGTGTGAGGTTGCCCAGGATCGACGACAGGCTGGCCAGCGCGGCGGCCGACAGGGTGCCGAGAAACGCCATGAAGCCTCCCAGCAGCAACGCGCCGGGAATGAAGTAGGCGAGCACCACCGGGTCCCACAGACGCAGGCGCTGCATCACCGCCACCGACAGCAGGCCGACCAGGGTCGAGACACTGGTGGCCAGCAGGATGGGCAGGAACACCATGGTCGGGTCTGGCGCGCCTTGCTGGGCCCGGTACATGAAGATGGTCACCGGCAGCAGCGTCAGCGACGAGGCGTTGAGCACCAGAAACAGGATCTGCGCGTTGCTGGCTGTGGTGCTGCTGGGGTTGAGCTCCTGCAGCGAGCGCATGGCCTTCAGGCCAATCGGGGTGGCGGCGTTGTCCAGCCCCAGGCCGTTGGCCGCGAAGTTCATGGTGATCAGGCCCAGGGCAGGGTGGCCGGGCGGCACTTCCGGCATCAGGCGAGCGAACAGCGGGCCCAGCACCTTGGCCAGCCATTCGACGATACCGGCCTTTTCGGCGATCTTGAGAAAGCCCAGCCACAGGGTCAGTGTGCCGAACAGCAGCACCATCACCTCGACCGACAGCTTGGCCATGGCGAAGATGCTTTCGACCATTGCCGCGAAGATCCCGGCATTACCACCCACCAGCCATTGGGCCAGGGCGGACACTGCCGCCACCAGGAAAAAGCCAAGCCAAAGGCCGTTGAGCATCCGCGTATTCCCCCTGAAAAATGCCCGAATGATAGCGGAAGTTGCTTGTACCGGGGCCTGCGATCCAGACAGACAACAAAAAGCCCCGACAAGTCGGGGCTTTTTGTCACAGCTATCAGGCTTAGCGCTTGGCGGCCTCGCCAACCACTGCGGCTTCCTGCTTGTCGGCCATCAGCGAGGCGTAGTACTTCTCGCCCTTGGCGGCGTCGTACATGCCTTCCCAACGCGCGATGACCAGTGCTGCCAGGGCGTTGCCTACAACGTTCAGCGCGGTACGGGCCATGTCCATGATGCGGTCGACACCGGCGATGAAGGCCAGGCCTTCCAGCGGGATACCCACGCTGCCCAGGGTGGCCAGCAGCACCACGAACGATACGCCCGGCACACCAGCGATGCCTTTGGAGGTGACCATCAGGGTCAGCACCAGCAGCAGCTGCTGGCTCCACGACAGGTCGATACCGTAGAGCTGGGCGATGAAGATGGCCGCGATGCTCTGGTACAGGGTCGAACCGTCGAGGTTGAAGGAGTAACCGGTCGGTACCACGAACGAACAGATCGACTTCGGCGCGCCGTACTTCTCCATCTTCTCGATCACGCGCGGCAGCACGGTTTCGGAGCTGGAGGTGGAGTAGGCCAGAATCAGCTCATCTTTCATGATGCGCATGATCTTGATCACCGAGAAGCCGAACACGCGGGCAACCAGGCCCAGCACCATGAAGGCGAAGAAGGCGATGGCGAAGTACACCAGCAGTACCAGCTTGGCCAGCGGCAGCAGCGAGCTGAAGCCGAAGTTGGCCACGGTCACGGCGATCAGGGCGAACACGCCGATCGGGGCGTAGTTCATGATCATGTGGGTGACCTTGAACATGGTTTCCGATACGGCCTGGAAGGTGCGTACCAACGGGTCGCGCAGCTCGGCCTGCAGGCTCGACAGGCCCAGGCCGAACATGACCGAGAAGAAGATGATCGGCAGCATTTCGCCACGCATCAGCGCTGCGAAGATGTTCGACGGGATCAGGTTCAGCAAGGTCTCGATGAACGCGTGCTCATGCTGTACCTCGGCCGCAGTGGCCTGGTACTTGGAGATGTCCACGGTACCCAGGGTGCTCATGTCGATGCCGGCGCCCGGGTGGAACAGGTTGGCCAACACCAGGCCCACGACGATGGCGATGGTGGTCACCACTTCGAAGTAGATGATGGTCTTCAGGCCGATGCTGCCCAGTTTCTTCGCATCGCCAACCCCGGCGATACCCACGATCAACGACGAAATCACGATCGGGACGACGATCATCTTGATCAGGCGAATGAAGATGTCACCGGCGGGCTGGAGGACGTTGCTGATCCACCATGCCTTTTCTGCACTGAAATGATTCAGTAGCGCGCCGATTGCAACGCCCAGGACCAGACCGATGACGATCTGCCAGGCGAGGCTCAGTTTTGCCTTCTTCATGTCTTTACCCTTTGTTCTAGTGGTCATGGCACCCGACGAAAACACGCGTAACAGAGCCATCGGCAAGGCCTCTGGCTTCAAGCGCACCCGTCTGGCGACTTCATGTAAGGACACCGCAGGCGAGCGACAGGGCGCTCTGACCAGCGAAAAAGGCGGCAACTATTGCGATGGGAAAGGGGGAAATCTAATGCCGGAAGCGCATGCCCCATGCCGATCATGCATAATGTTTCATGCTAAAACAGGGGGTTCGCAAGTGCTTGATTTATAACGTTCGGAATCCCGAACAAGACCAAACCGCCATATTTCGGCAGATTTGACGGTACACAAAGGGCATGAAAGATGGCTTGTTCGACAATCCGAATGGCCGAAATGCCACTTGAAGAAGGACCTGCAAGGCCGAAAAAAATTTGATGTACGGTCGAGACAAAATGTGTCTCAGGGATGAAATCGCGCAAGGAAGAGGGCGATTCCTACATGGCTCCTCGGAAGTCAGGTCTGGTCAGGTATCCCTGTGACACCGCCGACCTGATACTTCCGATTCCGCCTTTCCTGACCCGGCCCATCGCTGGAGGCACTCCCTGTACCCCTAGGCCACTCCGATCCTGCAACAATCAGAACAGCCCGGCCCCTTGGTCATGTGCTGCCCCTCCTCGGGGCGGCGCATCATAGAAGGCTGAAATATAGAAAGGTTCAGCTTCTATTACGTGACAGTCGGTGACCTTTCATCCGTACCGGCAATAAATGCTCAGTACCAGTTCGGGTCACGCTTTAGCTGCTCCTGCAGCATTGCCTTCATGCCGTCGTCAGGGTCGCCCAGCCAGCGATATTGCGCATGGCGTGTAGGCGACTTGTCGCTCGGCAAGCCTTCGGGTACCTCCACGAGCATCCCGTAGGCATCCTCCTTGTCCCAGCTGAACGCAACGATCAGCCGCTTGTATGTGCAGTTGTCCTGCGCCTCGCACAACGGGCCGACCAGGTACTTGTCGCCATCTTCGGTAGTGGCGGACATCTGCTGCTGGGCACTGCCGGTCAGATTGACCACCCAATCGGGCAGGCGTTCCTCGCCTTTGATCGTGTCCTGCCAGGTTTCCCGGTATTCCGGGTCCGAGCCGAGCAACTGGTCGACCCGGACCTGGCCGTCATTGGCCGCCATCGCCGCCGCACTGCCACCCAGCAACAGGGCGGCAACCAGGGCTGTACAAAGCTTCCTGCCCATCTTCAACCTCGTCCACGTCCAAAGAAGAAGGAGGCTACGAACAACACCAGGAAGACAATGAACAGGATCTTCGCGATACCCGTCGCAGCGCCCGCGATACCACCGAAGCCCAGTACGGCAGCGACAATGGCGATGATGAGGAAAGTGATAGCCCAGCTCAGCATGGTGGTTCTCCTTTCTTTTTCAGAATCGGTGCGGCCGGCAGGTCAGAAGACCCAACGGTCCTGGGGTACGACATTTTCCAGGGTGGCCGGTGAGGCAGAGGCCTGGCCGGCAGGCAATGGGTCAGCTGCCTTGACCAGGGTATTGGCACGGGTTGCCTGAATCTGCGTCAACAGCGCAGTCTGCGCTGCCACTTGCTCAGCCAAGCGCGCGGTCTGCCAGCTGTAATAGAAGAGGCCAGCGGCCAAGGTCAGCAGCAGCGCCATGCCGACAGACAACATCTGGCGCAGGGGCAGTGCGGCGTTCTGCGAGCGGTTGACGGATTGGCGGTTCATGCCGGCTCCTCCTGCTGTAATTGTTGTTCAAACCTGAACAGGTAATTGCAGCCTGCATGCCAGCCTTTTGATTTTAAAAAATACCTTTAAAATCAATGACTTAGTATTTACATAATCGTTCGACAGGAACGTATCCTGCACGATGCCGCCTGTGTGGTCGTGCGAATTGCACGATCGGCCCTGGAAGTCAGCATCACGGGCGGAGCAAAGCGGGAGGCCGTTTTTTGTAGGCAAAAGCACAAACCTCCGCAACCAATGTGCCATCCCGTGCCTCTAAGCAAATCATCGGGTTAACGCAGCTTCCAGGCGCCAATTGGCCATTGGCTAGCATGCAGAGGACAGAATCCTTCAGAATCGACCATGCAACTTGCCCGATTTTTCCCACACTAAACGAAGATCTATCCCTAAGGAGCGCAGGAAATGGAATCAGCCCAGGACAACCAAGGCCGCATTCTGCTGGTGGATGACGAGTCCGCGATCCTGCGCACCTTCCGCTACTGCCTGGAAGACGAAGGCTACAGCGTGGCCACAGCCAACAGTGCCGCCCAGGCCGAAACGCTGTTGCAGCGCCAGGTGTTCGACCTTTGCTTCCTGGATTTGCGCCTGGGCGAGGACAACGGCCTGGACGTACTGGCGCAGATGCGCATCCAGGCACCCTGGATGCGCGTGGTGATCGTGACCGCGCACTCGGCAATCGATACAGCGGTGGATGCCATCCAGGCCGGCGCCGCCGACTACCTGGTCAAGCCATGCAGCCCCGATCAGCTGCGCCTGGCCACCGCCAAGCAACTGGAAGTGCGCCAGCTTTCAGCACGCCTGGAGGCCCTGGAAGGCGAAATGCGCAAACCCAAGGACGGCCTGGACTCGCACAGCCCGGCCATGATGGCGGTGCTGGAAACTGCCCGCCAGGTCGCCACCACCGACGCCAACATCCTCATTCTTGGCGAGTCCGGTACGGGTAAAGGCGAGTTGGCCCGGGCCATCCATGGCTGGAGCAAACGTGCCCGCAAAGCCTGCGTGACCATCAACTGCCCGTCGCTGAACGCCGAGCTGATGGAAAGCGAACTGTTCGGCCACACCCGCGGCGCCTTTACCGGTGCCAGCGAAAGCACGTTGGGGCGGGTCAGCCAGGCTGATGGGGGTACGTTGTTCCTCGACGAGATCGGCGACTTCCCGCTGACCCTGCAACCCAAGTTGCTGCGGTTCATTCAGGACAAGGAATACGAGCGCGTGGGCGACCCCGTGACACGGCGTGCAGATGTACGCATCCTGGCCGCCACCAACCTCAACCTTGAAGAGATGGTGCGCGAAAGCCGCTTCCGCGAAGACCTGCTATACCGCCTGAACGTCATTACCCTGCACCTGCCGCCCCTGCGCGAGCGCAGTGAAGACATCCTGACCCTGGCCGACCGCTTCCTTGCCCGCTTCGTCAAGGAATACTCCCGCCCCGCCCGGGGCTTCAGCGACGAAGCGCGCACCGCCCTGCTCAACTACCGCTGGCCCGGCAACATTCGCGAACTGCGTAACGTGGTAGAGCGGGCCAGTATCATCTGCCCGCAGGAGCGCGTGGAAATCAGCCACCTCGGGATGGGCGAACAGCCGGCTGGCAACGCCCCGCGCGTGGGTGCCGCGCTGAGCCTGGACGAGCTGGAGCGCGCCCACATCGGCGCGGTGCTGGCTGCCAGCGACACCCTCGACCAGGCCGCCAAAACCTTGGGCATCGACGCCTCCACCCTGTACCGCAAGCGCAAGCAGTACAACCTATGAAGTGGCCGCCCATGAAGCTGCGCACGCGGCTTTTCCTGAGTATCTCGGCACTGGTCACGGTGGCCTTGCTCGGGCTGCTGCTGGGCCTGGTCAGCGTGCTGCAGATGGCAACCGTGCAACAGCAGCTGGTGCGTGACACCACCCACGCCCTGGAAGTGGGGCTGAAGTTGCGGCAGAACCTTGGCGAACAGTTGACCCTGATCCTTGATGAAGGCACAGCCCCGGAAAACCTGCGGCTGCTGCAAGAAAACTTCCAGGCCTTGCTGAACCAGGGCCTGGAGCAAGGCGGAGAGCGCACCGGCTTCAGCAAGGCCGGCAGTAACTATCAGGCGTTCCTGCAAGCCTACCGTGACAGCCCCGCGCCCGCGCGTAGCATGGGTGTCGACCAACCCTTGGGGGCCGCCTTCAACCAGGTGCGTACCGACCTGATCGATTCCCACAAGCAGGCGCTGGACCTCATCACCCGCAGCGAGGAATACAGCCGTGACCGCGCCCTGCTGGTCAGCGGCGTGCTTGGCCTGATGGGCCTGGTAGTGCTGGTGCTGGGCTTCATTACTGCACACAACATCGCCCGACGCTTTGGCCAACCGATCGAAGCCTTGGCCAAAGCAGCCGACCAGCTGGGCAAGGGCAACTTTGACGTCACCCTGCCAGTCACCCAGGCCACCGAGCTGAACCAGCTGACCCGCCGCTTTGGCCTCATGGCCGATGCCTTGCGCAAGCACCAGGCCACCAACGTCGACGAATTGCTGGCCGGGCAGCAGCGCCTGCAGGCCGTGCTCGACAGCATCGACGATGGCCTGTTGATCATCGACCGCCAGGGTCGCCTGGAACACCTCAACCCGGTAGCGCAGCGCCAGCTCGGCTGGAATGATAGCCGCGTGGGCAGCAGCCTTGCCGAAGCCCTGCGGCGGCCGGAGCTGGAGCAGCAGCTGCGTCAGGTGCTGCGCGGTGGCAATCTGGACCGCCCGCCGGAAGACCTGACCATGGAGGTGGATGAAGAAACGCGCCTGCTGACTTACAGCCTGACCCCGGTGAGCCACCCGCAAGGGCCGATCCTTGGCGCGGTGATGGTGCTGCACGATGTGACCGAACAACGGGCCTTCGAACGCGTGCGCAGTGAGTTCGTGCTACGCGCGTCCCACGAACTGCGCACCCCGGTAACCGGCATGCACATGGCCTTCGGGCTGTTGCGCGAGCGGGTCAAGTTTCCGCCTGAGGCACGCGAAAATGACTTGCTGGAAACCATCGGCGAAGAAATGCAGCGGCTTACCCAGCTGATCAACGACCTGCTCAACTTCTCTCGTTACCAGAGCGGGCTGCAGAAACTCGACCTGGCACCCTGTGCCGTCGACGAATTGCTGGAGCGCGCACAACTGCGTTTTGCCGAACAAGCGGCAAACAAGCAGGTTGAACTGGTCAAGGCACTTGAACCACCGCTCCCGCGTATTCAGGCCGACGTTGCGCAACTTGATCGGGTGCTGGACAACCTGCTGCACAACGCCATCCGCCATACAGCCAACGGCGGGCGTATCCGCCTGCATGCGCGGCGGCATGCGGAGCGGGTGATCATCAGCGTCGAGGACACAGGCGAAGGGATTGCCTATGGGCAGCAGGGGCGCATTTTCGAGCCGTTTGTGCAGGTAGGGCGCAAGAAGGGCGGTGCAGGGCTAGGATTGGCGCTGTGCAAGGAAATCGTGCAGCTGCATGGCGGGCGCATGGGCGTGTTTTCCCGGCCGGGGCAGGGGACACAGTTCTACATGGCGCTGCCAGTTTGAGTATCGCCTGTACAGGCCTCATCGCCGGGGCAGGATCACTCAGTGCTCCACCCGCCGCGGCAGCTGCCCCCGGGTTACCAGCTCGGCAAACTGCCGGGCGTTTAGCGGTCGGGCAAACAGCCAGCCCTGGCCGTAATTGACCCCTTCACTGTTCAGCAATACCGCTTGGTCCTCGCATTCGATGCCTTCGGCAATCACCCGCAGGTGCAGGTCATGCGCCATGCGGATGATGTGCGGGGCAACGCCGCTGCTGGCGGCATCGTGGCCCAGCGCATCAATGAAGGCCTTGTCGATCTTCAGGCAGTCCACCGGCAGGGTTTGCAGATAGGCCAGGCTGCAATAGCCGGTACCGAAGTCGTCGATCAGCACCTGATGCCCCACGGCGCGTAGCGCCTGCAGGTTGTCACGAGCCACCACCACGTCGATCAAACCGCGCTCGGTCACCTCGAACGCAATCTGGCTAGCGGCCACCCGGTGCAGGGCCAGCAGGCGTGCCGCCACCCGGCCAATACGCGGCACCATCACATCGCAGGCGGCCAGGTTCACCGATATGTACAGTTTGGGGTGCGAGCGCAGCAGCTGCCCCAGCTGTTCAAGGACGCGCTGCAGGACAAAGTCCGTGATCTGGCGTATCTGCCCGGTGTTTTCCGCCAACGGGATAAACAGGTCCGGGCTGGTCAGCGTGCCATCCGGGCGGCGCCAGCGCACCAGGGCCTCGGCGCCTACACAGCGCCGTGTGTCGAGCTCGAAGATCGGCTGGTAGAGCACCTGCAGCTCTCCACGGCGCAAGGCATTCTGCAACTCCGAGCTCATCGACCGCCGTTGCAGGATCAACTGCAGCACCAGCCAGCCGATGCAGCAGGCAGCCAACACGCTGCCAGGGAACAGCAGCCAGAGCATGCCATTCATTCTCAACGGAAGGCTGGCCCGTGGGGCAATCAGCACCAGTTGGTAATCCGGCGACTTGGTGGGCATGCGGTAGATCAGCCGGTCACTGAGTTCGAGCAACGACTTGTGGCTGGTCGACCAGGCCGAGGGCGGCGGCCACACCTGTGGCGGGCCGAGCACGGGTATGGCCCGGGCACCGTTGTCCAGCACCACCACCAGGCTGCCGCCCGGTGGCAGGTCGACCACGTCGGTCAGGTGCCCACGCGAGGTGGAGACCACGAACTTGCCCCGGCCCAGCATCAACGCAGCCAGGTTCTCGTTCGGCTCGGTCGTGGTGTTCAACCAGTAGCTGTAGGTCGGCCCCTGGATGTCGGGTGCCCGCAAAGGCTCGAATGCCCGCTCATCGCCACGGTTGGAGCAGGCGACGTCACCATCCACATAGGCCGCTTCATAAATGAACCGCGAACTCAGGCCAACCTGCTGCAACGCCGCCAACATCGCCGGGCTGCAGCCACGCAAGGGCTGGGCCTGCAGCAGGTCGACCCCTTCGCGCAACTGGCCGAATACCTGCTCGAGGCGGTCGAGAAAACGCTCGCCCTGGGCGTTCATCTGTTCGCTCTCGCTTTGCTTCATCTGCTGCAGGGCAATGCCGATGCTGGCAGTAAGCAAAAGTGCTGCGCTGGCCAATGCTGCCAAGGTGGCCAGCATCCAGGGACGGTAAAAAAATTGGCGCAGCGTAGAAATGAGAGCTGACATCGAAGGCATCCAGTTGATTACCAAGGTATAGCAACTGGATCAAAAATCATCCTCGCCGTTTAGCGCCTCGCTGCAGGCTCAACGCATCCGGTTGAGCACCTGCAGCATCGCCGCCGTCTGCGCATCGGGCATACCGTCGAAACGCTGCGGACGGAAGCGCATCTGGAACGCAGCAATCACGTGGCGGGTGGCGACATCCAGCACCCCGGTCTGCTCGACTTGATAGCCAAACCGCGCCAGTTCCTGCTGGTACCAGCCAACGCTTGGCGGGTTGACGCTGAAGTAGGCCTGTTGGCGTGCCACGGCATTGGCATCGGGCCAGATACCCAGCCCGGCATCGGCCAGGCGCTTCCACGGGAACAGCGGGCCCGGGTCCAGCTTGCGTGATGGTGCGATATCACTGTGGCCAATGATGTGCCGAGGCTCGATGTTGTTACGTTTGACGATGTCCTTGAGCAGCGCGATCAGCGACTGGACCTGCGCTTCGCTATAAGGGTGCCAGACCCGGCCATTCGGCGTGTCGGTGAAGCCCGGGTTGACGATCTCGATCCCGATGGACGACGAGTTCAGCCAGGTGCGCCCCTGCCACTGGCTGTCGCCGGCATGCCAGGCACGACGGTTTTCATCCACCAGTTGATACACCGTGGCCGGGCCGTCGCCGATCAGGTAGTGGCTGCTGACCTCACCCTGGGTAAGCAACGCCAGGGAACGCTCCAGGGATGCATTGGTGTAATGCAGTACAACGAACTGGATGCGGTTGTCCTGGTTGGCCGAGGGGTGGCTGCGGTCGATGCGCAACCCCGTCGAACATCCGGCAACAGACAACAGCAAAAAGGAAATCAGTGTTTTTTTAAGCGTGGAAAGCACGTCAGTGGCCTCAGCGAATCAGCGCTACAGTATAACGTGCTCCCCATGGCCGCGCTTACCGTGGGTCAGTGTCAGCAAACGCTAGCTCTGCTCGACGCGGTTACGTCCCAGCTCCTTGGCCCGGTACAGCGCCGCATCGGCGCGTTTGAGCACCTGGTCGCCACGCTCGCCAGAGCGAAACGCCCCCAGGCCGATAGAGGTGGTGATCACCACCCGCTCACCCTTGAAGTGGAACGGGCAGGCCTCCACGGTGGCGCGCAGTACTTCCGCCACTTGGGCCGCTGCCGCGGGTGACGTCTGCGGCAGCAACAGGACAAACTCCTCGCCCCCGAAACGGGCAATGAAGTCACGACCACGCAGGCGTTTGCGTAGCTGGTCAGCAACAATCTTGAGTACCTTGTCCCCGGCCAGGTGCCCATAGCTATCGTTTATGCGCTTGAAGTGGTCCAGGTCGAGAATCGCCATGGCCAGATGGCCGCCGGCCTCTTGCCATTCGAGTATTTCGCGCTCTACCCGCTCGCTCCAGGCCGCACGATTGGGCAAGCCGGTGAGCGGGTCGAGCAGGGCTTTCTGCCGTTGCTCTTCCAAGTGCTCACGGTAGCCGAGCGCTTCATGCTCCATGTTCGCCACCCGCTCCGACAAGCCTTGCAGGCGGCCTGCCAGCTCCTGCTCGCGGCGATCACGCTCAAGCTTGTGCTCGTCCATGGTGACCAACAGGCCTTCCAGCCGGTTTTCCAGGATGTGCTTGAGGCTGTCCACATCGGCGGCGCCTTGCACGCTGCTTTGCAAGCCGTCGACGTGCTCGCGCAGCTGGGTATCCAGTTCACGGGCAGCGCTGCTGTTGTCGGCATGGCCGGCGCTGGCCTCCTGCAGGTGGCTCTGGAAGCCTTCCAGGCGTTCGTTGAGCTGTTGCAGGTAGGTTTCGAATTCGTGCTGGCCGCTGTCGGTTATTGCCAGCATCAGCACAGCCAGGTCATCCAGCACCGGGATCAGCTCGTACCAGTTCAGGCCACGGGCAACCCGTTCGCGCATTTCCAGCGCCTGGGCCTTGTGCCGCTCGGGCAGGCTGAGGTCGTCAAGCAGCCCGATCAGGGTCTGCTCGATGTGCGCGGCAACCTGGCTGTAGGGGGGTTCGACGGCATAGGGCAGGGCATAAGGGCCGTCTTCGCCGAACGTCTCTTCGAGCGTGGGTACCGATTGTGCTGCTGCCACGGGTTCGCTGGCGGTCGCGTCGGGCTCCGGCACGTTTTCCTGCAGCGGTTGCTGGGCGGCGGGTGTTTCAGCCGTTTCGATCAGCGCTGGGCCCTGTAGCTCCGGCTCGGGTTCGGCCACTACGCTCGCTTCGGCGACAGGAGCCGGCAATGGTTGCAGCGCATCCACATCGTCGGGTAGCGGGGCTTCGAGAGGGTGCTGCGCAACCTGAGGCGGCGCTTCGGCAGCAGGCACTGCCACCGGCTCAGGTACTGGCTCGCCTTGCGGGTCATCCTCGCGGCTACCGAACAAGCGCTGCAAGAAACCAGGCCGGGCTTCATCCTCCGGCTTACCAAGCGCCGACAGGGCACGGCCCTGCAAGCCACTCAACTCGCCCAGCAGCGGCGGCAGATCGCGGGACTGGGCAACGCCACCATCGAGCTTCTTCGCCAGTTTTTTCAGCGGACGCGAGATATCGCTGGGCAGCGACAGGCCTTGCAATTGGCCAACCAGCGCGGCGAGCGCATCACTGACCTGGTTCATGCGGGTTTCACGGCGCTGTTCGGAGTCCAGCACCGCCTTTTCAAGGCGCGGGATCAAACCGGCGAGGCCGGCGTCCATGTTGTCACTGCGGATGACTTCGCGCATTTCCTTCATGCACGCGTCCACCACCTTGTCACTGCCTTCTGCAGCCAGGCTGCTGCGCACCAGGCCACGACGAAGCAGGTCGAGACGGGCGTCCCACCGGCGTTCGAGCTTTTCTTGCTGCTCGATGCTTTTAAGGTATTTTTCTTTCCAGCGCTCAGCGTCTTCAGTCATGCCCGGGTCCGCAAACGGTGATGGCAATTAGCTCAAGACCGGCAGCGTATCCACAGTCAATGCATCAGGCAATCGAATCTCGACTGCAACGGGAAGGTGGTCGGAAATTGGCCGCGCCAGCACCTCGACACGCTCCAGCGTGAGGCTTGGGCTGAGCAGGATATGGTCCAGGCAACGCTGTGGTCGCCAGCTGGGGAAGGTGGCCTCGACTTGCGGGGCAATCAGGCCCAGGTCGCGCAGCGGCGAGTGCTCCAGCAGGTCGGTGGCATGGGTGTTCATGTCGCCCATCAGCACCTGATGACGATAACCACCAATCAGCTCGCGGATATAACCCAGTTGCAGGGCACGCGTCTTGGCGCCGAGCGCCAGGTGCATCATCACCACGATCAGCGCATCTTCGCCTTCGCCAAAGCGTACAAGAATCGCCCCGCGGCCGGCCGGGCCGGGCAACGGGTGGTCTTCGAGCACCTGCGGCTTCAGGCGGCTGAGCACGCCATTGCTGTGCTGGGCGAAACGCCCAAGGTTGCGGTTGAGTTGCTGGTACCAGTAGGGGAAGGCCCCCAATTGAGCCAGGTGCTCGACCTGGTTGATGTAACCCGAGCGCAGGCTGCCACCGTCGGCTTCCTGCAAGGCCACCAGGTCGAAGTCGCCCAGCAGTTCGCCGATTTTCTGCAGGTTGCCGGCCCGACCGTTGTGCGGCAGCAAGTGCTGCCAGCTGCGGGTCAGGTAATGCCGGTAGCGTTCGGTGCTGATACCAACCTGGATGTTGAAGCTGAGCAGCCGCAGGCGACCATCCTCGGGCAGGCCAGAGGCCTGCAGGTGATGCTCGTTGACCTGCGGCTGGTGCAGGCCAATGCCACGCGTGGCTCGGAAGCGGGGCATGGGTTACGCCGCTTACTTAGCGGCGCGCTCCTTGGCGATCAGTTGGTCGGCAACGTTCAGAACGCCTTCCGGCCCGCCAGCGGTGCCCAGGTCGAAGCGGTACTTGCCGTTGACCACCATGCTCGGTACGCCGGTGATTTCGTACTTTTTCGCCAGCTCTTTGGCCTGGTTGACCTGCCCCTTGATGGCGAACGAGTTGAAGGTGGCGAGGAACTTGTCCTTGTCCACGCCTTGGGTGGCGAGGAAGTCGGCCATGTCGTTAGGGTCGGTCAGGCGCTTGCGCTGGTTCTGGATGGCATCGAACACCGCCGCGTGAACCTTGTGCTCGACGCCCATGGCTTCCAGGGTGAGGAACATCTGGCCGTGTGCGTCCCATGGGCCGCCGAACATGGCCGGTACGCGCTTGAAATTGACGTCCTTGGGCAGTTTTTCGACCCATGGATTGATGACCGGTTCGAAGTGGTAGCAATGTGGGCAGCCGTACCAGAACAGCTCGACCACTTCGACTTTGCCAGGCACGGAAACCGGAACAGGGTTGCTCAGCTCGATGTATTCCTTGCCGGCGACAGGCTCGGCGGCCTGGACGGCAGTCATACCGAACACGCTGGCGGCGACCAGCGCAGCGCTGAGAATCAGTTTACGCATGCTTTACTCCTGAGCAGTCATGGGTCGCCACGACGCGACCTGCACTAGGACAGGCCGGGAAGGGCTCGAGTTCTGTAGTGTAACGGCTGCGGACTGAAAAAAGGGCGGCCCGGCCGCCCTTTCATCATTGGCCTACAACATTAACTGAAAGTTAATGCAGGCCCTGGATGTAGCTGGCCAACGCTTCGATGTCGTGGTTGCTCAGCTTGCCGGCGATGGTGCGCATGGTCATCGCATCGCCATCGTTGGTGCGGTTGCCTTCGCGGAAGTCCGTGAGCTGCTTGGTCACGTACTGCGAATGCTGCCCACCCAGGTGCGGGAAGCCAGCCAGGGCGATGCCCGCGCCATTCGGCGAGTGGCAGCCTGTGCAGGCCGGCATGCCTTTTTCCAGGTCGCCGCCGTTGAACAGCGCACGGCCACGCTCGACCAGCTTGGGATCGGCAGCCCCCACGCTGCCTTTCTGGCTGGCGAAGTAGGCGGCAATGTCAGCCAGGTCCTGGTCGCTGAACGCGGCCAGCATGCCGGTCATTTCCAGCACGGTGCGCTTGCCCGACTTGATGTCGTGCAGTTGTTTTTCCAGGTAACGCTGGCCCTGGCCGGCCAATTTGGGGAAGTTCGGTGCCAGGCTGTTGCCGTCAGGGTTGTGGCAGGCGCCACAAACGGCCGTCTTGGCCTGGCCGGCGGCGGCATCGCCTTTGATAGGTTGCGCAGCAGTGGCCGCACCTGCGACACCCAGGGTCAACAGCAGACTCACGACTAGTTTGTTCATCAGCTAATCCAACACGGCTAAGGGTGAAATGTTATGTATCGGGACTGCCGCTCATCCAAAGGATGACCAAACGGTAGTCCTCGGCACTGCAGTCCATGCACAATCCACGCGGCGGCATAGCCTTGAAACCCTGGGTCACGTGCTTCACCAGTACCTCCATGCCTTGCGCCAGCCTTGGCTCCCATGCTGCCCGGTCACCCCGTCTGGGTGCCTGTGGCAACTGCCCGGTGTGACAGGCCGCACACGTGCGGTTGTACAACACCTCGGGATCCTGTGTAGCCTGTGCGCTGAAAACCGGCAGGAACATACCGACAGCAAGCAGCCATTTCGCCATGCGGAACGACCTTCAGGGTTGGGGGCCGCGCTGCGTTCTGTTGCGCGAGCTATTGTTCGACACCCCATGCTCCTTCCCCTTCGCTGGGAGAATGAGCACACAAAAACTGGGGCATTATATACTTCCGCCATCCAAACGGAAACGACACCGCTTGCCAGGCTCGGGCCTTCAGAGTCAGGCAACACCCACATCGGATATCCCATGCAAGTCAAGAACCCCATCCTCGGCCTCTGCCAGAAAGCCAAATTCGCCCTCAGCGCAGCCAAGGTCGAACAATGCCCGGACGACCAGGGTTACGAGGTGGCTTTCGCCGGCCGCTCCAACGCCGGCAAATCCAGCGCCCTCAACACCCTGACTCATGCCAGCCTGGCGCGTACCTCGAAAACCCCCGGGCGCACCCAGCTGTTGAATTTCTTCAGTCTGGACGATGAACGGCGTTTGGTCGACCTGCCGGGCTACGGTTATGCAAAAGTGCCGATTCCGCTCAAGCAGCACTGGCAGAAACACCTGGAAGCCTACCTGGGCAGCCGTGAGTGCCTGCGTGGCGTGATCCTGATGATGGACGTGCGCCACCCGATGACCGACTTCGACAAAATGATGCTCGACTGGGCCAAGGCCAGCAGCATGCCGATGCACATCCTGCTGACCAAGGCTGACAAGCTGACCCACGGCGCGGGCAAGAACACCCTGCTGAAAGTGCAGTCGGAAATCCGCAAGGGCTGGGGTGATGGCGTGACCATCCAGCTGTTCTCGGCGCCCAAGCGCCTGGGCGTGGAAGACGCCTACCGGGTGCTGGCGGACTGGATGGAGCTGGAAGACAAGCCAGCTGTTTGAGGGCCCTATCGCCGGCAAGCCAGCTCCCACAGGTTCAACACAGGCCTCAAGGGCAGTGATACCCCTGTGGGAGCTGGCTTGCCGGCGATGAGGCCGTATCTGTCGACCCAAATTCCGGGCAAAAAAAACCCCGGACTTCGTATGGGGAGGGGGAAGTTCGGGGTCCAAGTCCGGACCGCTAGGGCGGGGTCCAGATATCTGCCAACACTTAACACAACATAGGAGCATCGAAGGGCTTCACCAGCCATTCAGTTACTCTGAGTTCCGGTTCACCGGTTTAGTTCCAAAGCCCTGAAAACTATTTGCGATAGTTTCATGAAACTTCAGCACCAATGGCACTGAGCGGTGCCAGGATCCGCGTCACTACGTCGCAGATCCTACACAGCTTTCCCCGCTCAATCAGTGAGCTTCGTCCCAATTCGCGCCAATTCCTGCTTCCACCAGCAGCGGCACATCCAGTTCCGCCGCCTTGCTCATGTGCTGGCGAATTTCATCTTTCACCTGCTGAACCAGGTCCTCACGCACCTCAAGTACCAGTTCGTCGTGTACCTGCAGGATCACCCGGGCATCCAGCCCGCTCTCGCTCAGCCAGTTGTCCACATTGACCATGGCCCGCTTGATGATGTCGGCCGCAGTGCCCTGCATCGGCGCGTTGATCGCCGTGCGCTCGGCGCCTTTGCGCAGGGCCGGGTTCTTGGCGTTGATGTCCGGCAGGTACAGCCTGCGGCCGAACAGGGTTTCGACAAAGCCTTGCTCGGCAGCCTGGGCGCGGGTGCGCTCCATGTAGGCCAGTACGCCCGGGTAGCGGGCGAAGTAACGGTCGATGTAGTCCTGCGATTGCTTGCGGTCGACACCGATCTGCTTGGCCAGGCCAAAGGCGCTCATGCCATAGATCAGGCCGAAGTTGATGGCCTTGGCCTTGCGGCGTTGGTCGGTTGTGACGTCTTCCAGGGCCACGCCGAACACTTCCGCCGCCGTGGCGCGGTGCACGTCCAGGTCATTGCGGAAGGCATGCAACAAGCCTTCGTCCTTGGCCAGGTGGGCCATGATGCGCAGCTCGATCTGCGAGTAGTCCGCCGCCAGCAGCTTGTAGCCCGGGCTGGCAATGAACGCCTGGCGGATGCGGCGGCCTTCGGCGGTGCGGATCGGGATGTTCTGCAGGTTCGGGTCGCTCGACGACAGCCGGCCAGTGGCTGCCACTGCCTGCTGGTAGGAGGTGTGGATACGCCCGGTGCGCGGGTTGATCTGGCCCGGCAGCTTGTCGGTGTAGGTACTCTTGAGCTTGCTCAGGCTGCGGTATTGCATCAGTACTTCGGGCAGTGGGTAGCCTTGCTCGGCCAGCTCGTCGAGCACGGCTTCGGCGGTGGATGGCTGGCCCTTGGCCGTCTTGCTCAGCACCGGCATGCCCAGCTTGTCGTAGAGGATCGAGCCCAGCTGCTTGGGCGAGCCGAGGTTGAATTCCTCACCGGCCAGCTCATAGGCGCGCTGTTCCAGCTCGGCCATTTTCACACCCAGCTCACCACTTTGTACCTGCAGCAGTGCGGCATCGACCAACGCACCCTGGCGCTCGATCTTGGCCAGCACCGGCACCAGCGGCATTTCGATGTCCATCAGCACCGGCTGCACACTCGGCGTCTGCGCCAGACGTGCTTGCAGGGCGTGATGCAGGCGCAGGGTGATGTCGGCATCTTCGGCGGCATACGGGCCGGCCTTGTCCAGGTGGATCTGGTTGAAGGTGAGCTGCTTGGCACCTTTGCCGGCGATGTCCTCGAAGGCGATGGTGGTGTGATCGAGGTACTTCTGCGCCAGGCTGTCCATGTCGTGGCGGGTAGCCGTGGAGTTCAGCACGTACGACTCAAGCATGGTGTCGAACGCCACGCCGCGCATGTCGATGGCAGGCGAGCCGTTGGCCAGGATGTTGATGTCGTACTTGGCGTTCTGTCCGACCTTGGCCTTGGCCGGGTCTTCCAGCAGCGGCTTCAGGGCCAGCAGCACGGCCTCGCGGTCCAGCTGGGCCGGCGCGCCTTCATAGTCGTGGGTCAAGGGCACATAGGCTGCTTCATGCGGTTCGACGGCGAACGACAGGCCGACGATCTGCGCCTGCTGGGCGTCCAGGCCGGTGGTCTCGGTGTCGAAGGCGAACAGCGGCGCCTGGCGCAGCTTCTCCAGCCAGGCATCGAAACGGGCCTGGTCGAGGATGGTTTCGTACTTGGGTTCGGCCTTGGCGGCTGGCACCTCGACCGGTGCCACGTCATCACCGGCCTTGGCCGCGTCACGCTGCACCTCGGCGACCCAGCTCTTGAACTCCATCTCGGTGTACAGCGCCAGCAGCGCTTCACGGTCCGGCTCGCCGCACACCAGTGCATCCACTTCGACATCCAGCGGCACGTCGACCTTGATGGTGGCCAGCTCATAGGACAGAAACGCCGCATCGCGGTGCTCTTCCAGCTTGGCCGGCAAGGTCTTGGCGCCCCGAATGGCCAGCGCCGGCACCTTGTCCAGGTTGGCGTACAAGTCGCTGAGGCCACCACCGATGCCGGTCAGCAGGCCCACGGCGGTCTTTTCGCCCACGCCCGGCACGCCGGGAATGTTGTCGACCTTGTCGCCCATCAGGGCCAGGAAATCGATGATATGTTCCGGGCCGACGCCAAATTTCTCGTGCACGCCAGCCACGTCCAGCACGCTTCCGGTCATGGTGTTGACCAAGGTAATGTGCCCGTCCACCAGCTGTGCCATGTCCTTGTCACCGGTCGAGATGATTACCGGGCGCCCTTGGGCGGCGCTGCTGCGGGCCAGGGTGCCGATGACGTCGTCAGCCTCGACACCCTCGACGCACAGCAACGGGTAGCCCAGCGCCTTCACGCTGGCATGCAGCGGCTCGACCTGCACGCGCAGGTCGTCCGGCATGCTGGGGCGGTTGGCCTTGTACTCGGCGAACATGGCATCGCGGAAAGTGCCGCCTTTTGCGTCGAACACCACCGCGAACAGGCTGTCGGGGTATTGCCTGCGCAGGCTCTTGAGCATGTTCAGCACACCCTTCACCGCACCGGTCGGCATGCCCTTGGACGTGGTCAGCGGCGGCAGCGCGTGGAAGGCGCGGTACAGGTAGGAGGAACCGTCCACCAGGACGAGGGGCGCTTGGCTCATGAGCAGAATCAACCTTTTCGACGGGTCCGGCGCTAGAATAGCCAGAATCATTGACGACAAAGGGACTAGGTTATCATGCGTACACTCAATCGCCTGTTACTGCTCGGCCTGTTGGCAACCATGCCTGTCGTTACCCTGGCGGCGGACGACGCCCCCTCGGCCGATCCCGAGGTGACCATTCGCACGGAAGGCGACAAAACCATCCAGGAATACCGGCAGAACGGCTTCCTGTATGCGATCAAGATCACGCCGAAAAACGGCAAGCCTTATTTTCTGGTGCGCGCTGATGGCACTGATGCCAATTTCATTCGATCCGACCAGCCGGACATGCTGATTCCGTCCTGGAAGATCTTCGAGTGGTAATCTGACGCGCACCGTTCACATCAACCCGGCACTTCCCGGCGGAAGTGCCCGTATGGGCAATTTTTCATCATGTCAGTCTTCACCCCCGTGACCCGGCCTGAGCTGGAAACCTTTCTGGCGCCGTACGAGCTGGGCCGTCTGCTCGACTTCCAGGGCATTGCCGCCGGCACCGAGAACAGCAATTTCTTCGTCAGCCTCGAACAGGGGGAGTTCGTCCTGACGCTGATCGAGCGTGGGCCGAGCGAAGACATGCCGTTCTTCATCGAACTGCTCGACACCCTGCACGCTGCCGACATGCCGGTGCCGTATGCCATTCGTGACCGCGATGGCAATGGCCTGCGCGAACTGTGTGGCAAGCCTGCGCTGTTGCAGCCACGGTTGTCGGGCAAGCACATCAAGGCGCCGAACAACCAGCACTGCGCCCAGGTAGGCGAACTGCTGGCGCATATTCACCTGGCCACCCGCGAGCACATCATCGAGCGCCGTACCGACCGTGGCCTGGACTGGATGCTGGCCTCAGGTGCCGAGCTGCTGCCGCGCCTGACTGCCGGGCAAGCCGCCCTGCTGCAGCCGGCGCTGGACGAAATTACCGCGCACAAGGCGCAGATCCTGGCCTTGCCACGGGCCAACCTGCATGCCGACCTGTTCCGCGACAACGTGATGTTCGAAGGCACCCACCTGACCGGTGTGATCGACTTCTACAACGCCTGCTCGGGGCCGATGCTGTATGACATCGCCATCACCGTGAACGACTGGTGCCTGGATGAACACGGCGCGATCGATGTGCCACGCGCCCAGGCGCTGCTGGCGGCCTATGCGGCGCTGCGGCCGTTCACGGCGGCCGAGGCCGAGCTGTGGCCGGAAATGTTGCGGGTAGGGTGCGTGCGCTTCTGGCTGTCGCGCCTGATTGCGGCGGAATCGTTTGCCGGGATGGATGTGATGATCCATGACCCTAGCGAGTTTGAAGTGCGTCTGGCGCAACGCCAGCAGGTGGCTTTGCACCTGCCGTTCGCTCTCTAGTTCCTCTTCGGCCTCTTCGCGGGCATGCCCGCGAAGAGGCCGGAACAGGTTTATAGCTGTTCCAGGCAGCCAGCCAGGTCACCACCCAGCTTCTCCAGCAAGCGCTCATAGCCCTTGCCATCAACCGGGTCGGTTCCGCCCAAGGCATCCAGCTCAGCCAGGCGCACCGGCAACCCGGCGGTCAGGGTCTCGGCCAGTCGCGGTCGCAGCGGCGGCTCGCTGAACACACAAGTCTTACCCACTTCCTGCAGGCGCTTGCGCATGGCAGCAACATGTTGCGCGCCCGGCTGCACCTCGGAGGCCACGCTGAACACGCCCGTGTGTTTCAGGCCGTACTCGGCCTCGAAGTAGTCGAACGCTTCGTGGAACACGAAGTACGGTTTGTCGGCGATACCCGCCACACGGGCCTTGATTCGCCCATCCAGCGCATCCAGGCGCTCATCGAACGCCTTGAGGTTGCTCTGGTAGCGGGCAGCGTTGGCCGGGTCTACCTGAGCCAGGTCCGCAGCCATTTTCGCCGCGATTACCCGCGCATTGACCGACGACAGCCACAAATGTGCATCGAGACTACCCGGGCGGTGATCGTGGTCATGGTCGTCGTGATCCTCTTCCTCATGGGAGTGGCTGTCCTCGCCAAAATGACGCAACTTCATGCCCGTCAGCGACTGCACCGCCACCGTGGGCTTGCTGCGGCTGCCCAGCACCCGCGGCAGGAAGTTCTCCATGTCCGGGCCGATCCAGTACAGCAGGTCGGCATCGCCTACCCGCCGCACGTCGGAAGGGCGCAGCGCGTAGTGGTGGGGTGAAGCGCCTGGCGGCAACAGAACGTCCGGGCTGCCAACGCCATCCTGCACGGCGGCGGCAATCTGCTGCAGGGGCTTGATACTGGTGAGCACGCGCACATCGGCCTGGGCGGAAAATGCGATGAAAGCGACAAACAGAGCTAGGAATCGGGACACGGTGGATACTCGAGTCGTCAGAAACAGGTAACATAATAACGTCTCCATCCAGAACCGTCGCTGCCCATGTCCATCACGCCGCTGGCCAACCGTCCCCACGATCACTCCCATTGCGTACACAGCGCACTGGCTGAAGCCGACGCCTTGTGCACCCGCCAGGGCCTGCGCCTGACCGCGCTGCGCCGCCGTGTGCTGGAACTGGTGTGGCAAAGCCACAAGCCGCTGGGCGCCTACGACATCCTCGCCGTGCTCAGCGAGCAGGACGGCCGCCGCGCCGCTCCGCCTACGGTGTACCGCGCGCTGGACTTCCTGCTGGAAAACGGCCTGGTGCACCGCATCGCCTCGCTCAACGCCTTCATCGGCTGCAGCCACCCCGAGCACGTGCACCAGGGCCAGTTCCTGATCTGCCGCGAATGCCATGTGGCCATCGAGCTGGAGCAAAGCAGCATCAGCGAGGCCATTATCAACAGCGCCAAGGGTGTGGGCTTCACGGTCGAGACCCAGACCGTGGAAGTGGTCGGCCTGTGCGGCAATTGCCGGAGCGCGGCATGAGCGATGCGCTGATCCGCCTGGAACAGGTGGGCGTTACCTTTGGCGGCGAGGCGGTGCTCGACAGCATCGACCTGTCGGTCGCACCAGGGCAGATCGTCACCCTGATCGGCCCCAACGGGGCAGGCAAAACCACCCTGGTGCGCGCCGTGCTCGGGCTGCTAAAGCCGCACCGCGGCAAGGTATGGCGCAAGCCGAAACTGCGCATTGGCTACATGCCGCAGAAGATCCAGGTCGATGCCACACTGCCGCTGTCGGTGCTGCGCTTCCTGCGCCTGGTGCCCGGCGTAGACCGCGCGGCAGCCTTGTCGGCGTTGCAGGAAGTGGGCGCCGAGCAGGTCATCGACAGCCCGATCCAGACCATTTCCGGCGGCGAGATGCAGCGCGTGCTGCTGGCCCGTGCTTTGCTGCGCGAACCCCAACTGCTGGTGCTCGACGAGCCGGTGCAGGGCGTGGACGTGGTCGGCCAGACCGAGCTGTACAACCTCATCACCCGCCTGCGCGACCGCCACGGCTGCGGCGTGCTGATGGTGTCCCACGACCTGCACCTGGTGATGAGCGCCACCGACCAGGTGGTGTGCCTGAACCGCCACGTGTGCTGCTCGGGCCACCCGGAGCAAGTCAGCAACGACCCGGCCTTCGTCGAACTGTTCGGCCAGAACGCACCGAGCCTGGCCGTTTACCACCACCATCACGACCACAGCCACGACCTGCACGGCTCGGTCGTCGCCCCCGGCACCCATGTTCACGGAGAGCACTGCAAGCATGGCTGATTTTCTTCTTTACGCCTTGCTTGCGGGATTGTCCCTGGCAGTAGTTGCGGGCCCACTCGGTTCTTTCGTGGTGTGGCGGCGCATGGCGTATTTCGGCGATACCCTGTCCCACGCCGCGCTGCTGGGCGTGGCAATGGGTTTCGTGCTGGACGTGAGCCCGGCCCTGGCGGTAACCGTCGGCTGCCTGTTGCTGGCGATCCTGCTGGTTACCCTGCAGCAACGCCAACCGCTGGCCTCCGACACCCTGCTCGGCATCCTCGCCCCCAGCACCCTGTCGCTGGGCCTGGTGGTACTGAGCTTCATGCACGATGTACGCATCGACCTGATGGCCTACCTGTTCGGCGACTTGCTGGCCATCAGCACCACCGACCTGGCCTGGATTCTCGGCGGCAGTGCGCTGGTCCTGCTGCTGCTCGCCGTGCTGTGGCGGCCGCTGCTGGCCGTCACCGTGCACGAGGAACTGGCCATGGTCGAAGGCCTGCCCGTTGCCGGCCTGCGCATGGCATTGATGCTGCTGATCGCAGTAGTGATTGCCGTCGCGATGAAGATCGTCGGTGTATTGCTGATCACTTCGCTGCTGATCATCCCTGCCGCTGCGGCGCAACGTCACGCCCGCTCCCCCGAACAGATGGCCCTGGGCGCCAGTCTGCTCGGCGTTACCGCCGTCTGTGGCGGCCTGGCCATGTCCTGGTTCAAGGACACACCCGCCGGCCCATCGATCGTGGTCTGCGCGGCGGTGCTATTCTTGCTGAGCCTGGCCCTGCCAAAACGCTGAAATACAGGGCGTGTGATGGCACGCCTTGCAACCTTTTGCCGGGTAAAGGGTCTGTAAGACCTGTTTTCGAGCGTGCGCACCTGGGTGTAGACTTGCTCGCTTTTTGCGCAAATAGAGAGTCGCAGGAATGAAGCCGTTCGCCTCCCGTTATCTGCTTGTTGCCGCGTTTTCCCTGTTCCTGGCTGCCTGCTCCAGCGCGCCGGTCGAACAGGCCGCCGTACCTGCCCAAGCCGATGCCTGGCAGCAGTTGCAACAAAACATCGCCAGCAACGAGCTGGCCACCGCCGAAGACCAGCTGGCAGCCCTGCAGGCCCAGTCGCCTGACGACGCGCGCCTGGAGCAATACCAGCGTCAGTTGGCCGAAGCGTATCTGCAACGCAGTCAGATCGTCCTGCAAAAGGGCGATGTGAACGCAGCAGCTACTGCCTTGGCCCGTGCCCGTGCACTGATGCCGCAAGCCCCGGCGGTGACCGGTGGCGATCCCCTGTCCCAGGCACGCAAGGCCGAGCTGGAGAAGGCAGAGGCTGCCTTGAAAGCTGCTGAAGCCAAGCCCAAGGCACGCATCATCGACCCGACAGCGCCAAGCACGGTGGTGGCCTTGAAGACCACCGATAGCCGGGCCATGCGCCGCCAACTCGATGACATTGCCGCCGATGTGGTGAGCTATGACTGCGAAGTGGTGTTCCAGGTGCCGCGTACTGATGATGCGCCGTGGCTGAAGACCTTGCTGGAGAAACGCGTGCGCAAGATCGACAGTGGGTTTGAGCTGAAGCAGAAGCATGAGATTCAGCGTTCGCTGCCGGCGCAGGTGGTATTGGTGCCACACCTGCAATAAAACTTTAAGGCCCTATCGCCGGCAAGCCAGCTCCCACAAGTACTGCACAAAGCTCAAGGCCTGCGCAGTACCTGTGGGAGCTGGCTTGCCGGCGATGGGCTGCAAAGCAGCCCCTTAGGCCGGCACAGCCTCCGCAGCCGCCTCCCGCTCCCACACCCGATGCCCCTCAACCGCTTTGACAAAGGCATCCACGGCTTTCTGGTCATCCGCCAGCAGCAAGCCCTTGTCTTCCTTAAGTCCCAGGCCGGTCGCCAGTTCCTTGGTCAACACCATAGCCTTCAGGTGCTTGTAGCCTTCCAGCAAGAAGTGTTTGGCCAGCCCGCTAGCCACCAAGGCATCCGTCGGAGCCTTACCTGATGGCACGACAATCCCGTCGAACATGATCGAAGGCATCCCTTCCATCGACGCGTCCACCGAAAGCTGCTTGCCATCCGCGGCTTTCACTGGCGCCGACGTTGGCCCCAGCAGCATCAGCCGTGCACTCACAGCCTCCAGTGCCTTGACCAGCCTGTCGACGCTCGCAGCATCCACACCGTCCGCTACCAGCACAGCAACCTTGCGCCCCTTGATGCCCACTTCGCCTGCATGGCTCATCTGGCTCAACGCCTTTGACTGCGCAGGTTTGCTGCCTTTCACCCTGACCGTGCCGCGCTTGGGTGCCGGCAAACCAAGGTTGCCCGCCACCGCGGCCGCCAGTTTCAAATCGATGTTCGCCATAATCTCATTCACCACGCGCACACGAATGGCTTCACGCTCCACCTTGCCCAGCTCGAAGCTGTAGGCCTTGATGATGTGCTGCTGCTCGGTCGGGCTCATGCTCTGGAAGAACAGCCGCGCCTGCGAGAAATGGTCGCCAAACGACGCGCTGCGCTGGCGGATCTTGTGCGCATCAATGCGCTCCTGGTAACTCTCGAATCCGCCATCTTGCGCAGCTGGCGGTGTTTCTCTTGGCCAACCGCCGTCGATGGAGTTGGGTTCGTACGAAGCCCGACCCTTGTCGATGGTCATGCGGTGCATGGCATCGCGCTGGCTACTGTGGTTGGGCGCCACCGGACGGTTGATCGGGATTTCATGGAAGTTCGGCCCGCCCAGGCGGCTGATCTGCGTATCGGTGTAGGAGAACAACCGGCCCTGCAGCAGCGGGTCGTTGGTAAAGTCGATGCCCGGCACGATATGCCCCGGGCAGAACGCCACCTGTTCGGTTTCGGCGAAAAAGTTGTCCGGATTGCGGTTGAGCACCATCTTGCCCAGCAGCGTTACCGGCACCAGCTCCTCCGGGATGAGCTTGGTCGGGTCGAGCAGGTCGAAATCGTACTTGTGCTCATCGGCCTCGGGCACGATCTGCACGCCCAGTTCCCATTCGGGGTAATCACCCGACTCGATGGCCTCCCACAGGTCGCGGCGGTGATAGTCAGCATCCTTGCCCGCCAGTTTCTGCGCCTCGTCCCACAACACCGAATGCACACCCTCGCGCGGCTTCCAGTGGAATTTGACGAAGCTGGCCACGCCTTCGGCGTTGATCAGGCGGAAAGTGTGCACGCCAAACCCTTCCATCATCCGCAGGCTGCGCGGGATGGCGCGGTCGGACATGGCCCAGATCACCATGTGCGCCGACTCGGGCACCAAGGATACGAAGTCCCAGAAGGTGTCGTGGGCCGAGCCACCGGTGGGCATTTCGTTGTGCGGCTCAGGCTTCACGGCATGCACGAAGTCGGGGAACTTGATGGCGTCCTGGATGAAGAACACCGGCATGTTGTTGCCAACCAGGTCGAAATTACCCTCATCGGTATAGAACTTGACGGCAAAGCCGCGCACATCGCGCACCGTATCACCCGAACCACGCGGCCCTTGCACGGTGGAAAAGCGTACGAACACCGGGGTGATCTTGTCGGGATCTTGCAGGAAACCGGCTTTGGTCAGATCCGCATGGTTGCCATAACTCTGAAAGTAGCCGTGCGCTCCGGTACCACGGGCATGCACGATGCGCTCCGGGATGCGCTCATGATCAAAGTGGGTGATCTTCTCGCGCATGATGAAGTCTTCGAGCAGCGACGGCCCGCGTGCGCCAGCCTTGAGGCTGTTCTGGTTGTCGGCAATCTTCACCCCCTGGTTGGTGCGCAGGGCCTGGCCGGTAGCGTCGCTGCGGAAGGTTTCCAGGCTCTGCAACTTGGCATTGGTATTGGCCCGGTCCGGGGTCTGGGTGCCAGCGGCTTCACTCTGCTTGGGCGCGTCCGTTTTCTTGCTGGGCATGGTCGGCTCTCCTCATCAGTCTTCAGGCGTGCCCGTTGCGGGCTTGTTCAACTAGTGACTGGGAGGCTTTGCCGAGCGTTCAATCAGGATTACCGGTTGTCGCGATATGCCCGATGGATTGGTGCATTACGAAATAAATGCTAAGAACAGCTATGGGAAAAGGCTAAAATGCGCGACCCCAGCTAACCGCTGACCCAAATTCCATGCGCCCCACAAGGTTCGCTACGTGATCGAGTTCCAACAGGTACATAAAACCTACCGCGTTGCCGGTAGGGAAATCCCCGCACTGAATCCGACCAGCCTGACCATCGAAGATGGCCAGGTGTTCGGCCTGATCGGCCATTCCGGCGCTGGCAAAAGCACCATGCTGCGCCTGATCAACCGCCTGGAAGAGCCTTCCGGCGGCAAGATCATCGTCGACGGTGAAGACGTCACCGCGTTCAACGCCAGCCAGTTGCGCGGCTTCCGCCAGCAGGTCGGGATGATCTTCCAGCACTTCAACCTGCTGGCCTCCAAGACCGTCGCCGACAACGTCGCCCTGCCACTGACCCTGGCCGGCGAGCTGTCGCGCAGCGAAATCGACAAGCGCGTGACCGAGCTGCTGGCCCGTGTCGGCCTGCAAGACCACGCCAAAAAGTACCCGGCGCAATTGTCTGGCGGCCAGAAGCAGCGCGTCGGCATCGCCCGCGCCCTGTCCACCAACCCGAAGATCCTGCTGTGCGACGAGGCCACCAGTGCCCTCGACCCGCAAACCACGGCCTCGGTCCTGCAATTGCTGGCCGAGATCAACCGTGAGCTGAAGCTGACCATCGTGCTGATCACCCATGAAATGGACGTGATCCGCCGTGTCTGCGACCGCGTTGCAGTGATGGACGCCGGCCAGATCGTCGAGCAAGGCTCGGTGGCTGATGTGTTCCTGCACCCGCAGCACCCCACCACCAAGCGCTTTGTCCAGGAAGACGAGCAAGTCGACGAAGGCGAACAGCGCGACGACTTCGCCCACGTGCCAGGCCGCATCGTGCGCCTGACCTTCCAGGGCGACGCCACCTACGCGCCGCTGCTGGGCACCGTGGCCCGCGAAACCGGTGTGGACTACAGCATCCTCGCCGGGCGTATCGACCGCATCAAGGATGTCCCCTATGGCCAGCTCACCCTCGCCCTGATCGGCGGAGACATGGAAGCGGCGTTCGCCCGCTTCAAGGCAGCTGACGTACATATGGAGGTACTGCGTTGATGGACGCCCTGAATTTCTTTGCCAACGTTGACTGGGCCGAAATCTGGCTGGCCACCGTCGACACCATGATCATGCTGTTCGGCTCGCTGTTCTTCACGGTACTGCTGGGCCTGCCACTGGGGGTGCTGCTGTTCCTCTGCGGGCCTAAGCAGATGTTCGAGCAAAAGGGCGTGTATGCGCTGCTGTCGCTGGTGGTGAACATCCTGCGCTCGCTGCCGTTCATCATCCTGCTGATCGTGATGATCCCGTTCACCGTGCTGATCACCGGCACCTCGCTGGGCGTAGCCGGCGCCATCCCGCCGCTGGTGGTGGGTGCCACGCCGTTCTTTGCCCGCCTGGTGGAAACCGCCCTGCGTGAAGTGGACCGCGGCATCATCGAGGCTACCCAATCGATGGGCGCCACCACCCGCCAGATCATCACCAGCGCGCTGCTGCCGGAAGCCCGCCCGGGCATCTTCGCGGCCATTACCGTCACCGCCATTACCCTGGTGTCGTACACCGCCATGGCCGGTGTGGTCGGTGCCGGCGGCCTGGGCGACCTGGCTATCCGCTTCGGCTACCAGCGCTTCCAGACCGATGTAATGGTAGTGACCGTGGTGCTGCTGCTGGTACTGGTTCAAGTGTTGCAGAGCGTGGGCGACAAACTGGTCGTGCATTTTTCCCGTAAGTAACCCCAATGGGGTCGGCCCGGCCGACCCGTTCGGGGGCCGTCGCGGCCCTCACAAGGAGTGATTGATGAAGAAGCTGCTTGCTGTTGCTGCCGCTGTCGCGGCCTTCTCGGCCCACGCCGATACTCTGACCGTTGCCGCCACCCCGGTGCCGCACGCCGAGATCCTCAACTTTGTCAAACCACAACTGGCGAAAGAGGGCGTGGATCTGAAGGTGAAGGAGTTCACCGACTACATCCAGCCGAACGTGCAGGTGGCCGAAAAGCGACTGGACGCCAACTTCTTCCAGCACCAGCCGTACCTGGATGAGTTCAACAAGGCCAAGGGCACCCAACTGGTGAGCGTAGCCGGCGTGCACATCGAGCCGCTGGGCGTGTACTCGACCAAGATCAAGAAGCTGGACGAGCTGTCTTCCGGCGCCACCGTGGTCATCCCCAACGACGCCACCAACGGCGGCCGCGCCCTGTTGCTGCTGGACAAGGCCGGTGTGATCAAGCTGAAGGACAACAAGAACATCCTGTCCACCGTGAAGGATGTGGCCGAGAACCCGAAAGGCATCAAGTTCCGTGAGCTGGAAGCGGCCACCATCCCGCGCGTGCTGACCCAGGTCGATGCCGCCCTGATCAACACCAACTACGCGCTGGAAGCCAAGCTGAACCCGGAGAAGGACGCGCTGGCCATCGAAGGCAGCGACTCGCCTTACGTGAACATCCTGGTTGCCCGCCCGGACAACAAGGACTCGGAAGACATGAAGAAGCTGGCAGCTGCGCTGCACTCGCCTGAGGTGAAGCAGTTCATCATCGAAAAATACAAGGGCGCTGTGGTTCCGGCGTTCTGATCCGAAATCCCCGGGGCCGCTTTGCGGCCCATTCGCGACGCAAGGCCGCTCCCACAAAATACGGCGTACGCCGATCCATGTGGGAGCGGCCTTGTGTCGCGATAGGCCTGCGCAGCAGGCCCAGCACTCTCAATCCCGCTTCACAAGCCCGGGCAACTGCGCCACCAGCTTCTGGTTGTTGAACGGCGCACGAATGAACCCGCGCTGACGCCCATCCGGCCCCACAACCGCCAGGTTACCGCTGTGATCCACGGTATACCCCGGCTTGCTGGTATCCGCCGGAATGAACGGAATGCTCAAGGCATTGGCCAGCTTCTGGGTATCCTCGATCGACCCCGCCACCCCGACAAAGTCCTTGTCGAAATAGCCCAGGTACTGCTTCAGCTGGTTCGGCGTGTCGCGGTTCGGGTCCACGCTCACCAACACTACCTGCAGCCGGTCAACGGCTTCCTTGGGCAACTCGCTCTTCACCTGGCGCAACTGGGCCAGGGTGGTCGGGCAAATGTCCGGGCAGTAGGTGTAGCCGAAGAACAGCAGCGACCATTTGCCTTTCAGGTCATCCAGCTGCACTGGCTGGCCATCCTGGTTGGTCATGGTCACGTCGGCCACGGTGCGGCTTTGCGGCAGCAGGATGATGCCGGCGTCGATCAGTTCGGTGGGATTGGGCTGGTCGCGGCCATTGAGCACCTTGTTGACAGTCAGGCCCATGATCAGCGCGACCAGGGCAACGAGGATGAAGACGGTTTTCTGGGTTCGGGTCATAGGTTCAGCAACAGGTAGTGGTCGAGGAGCAACGCAATGAACAGCGCGAACAGGTAGCCGATAGAGTACTTGAAGGTGCCGATCGCCGCGTGCGGCCGGCTGCCACGGTACAACACCCAGGCCCATTGCAGGAAGCGCAGGCCCAGCGCCAGGGCACAGGCCAGGTACAGCGGGCCGCTCATGTGGATGGCATAGGGCAGCAGGCTCACCGCCAGCAATACCAACGTGTACAGCAGGATATGCAGCTTGGTGTAGCGCTCACCGTGGGTCACCGGCAGCATCGGGATATCGGCCTTGGCGTATTCCTCTTTGCGGTGGATGGCCAGCGCCCAGAAATGCGGCGGGGTCCAGGCGAAGATGATCAGCACCAGCAGCAAGGGTTCGGCGCTGACATGGCCGCTTACGGCCACCCAGCCGAGCAGCGGCGGGGCGGCGCCGGCCAAGCCACCGATAACGATGTTCTGTGGCGTGGCACGCTTGAGAAAGCCGGTGTAGAGCACCGCATAGCCGAGCAAGGACGCCAGGGTGAGCCAAGCGGTGAGGGCGTTGGTAAACACCAGCAGCAACGTCATGCCCAACAGCGCCAGGGCCAGGGCGAACAACAGCGCCGGCAGTGGCTCGACCCGGCCCTGGGCCAGCGGCCGCTTGTGGGTGCGGGCCATCAGCGCATCGATGCGCCGGTCCACCACATGGTTGACCACCGCTGCGCCGCCTGCACACAAGCCGATGCCCAGGTTGCCGAACAGCAGCACGCTCCAGCTCACACCCGCGCGGGTGGCCAGGAACATGCCAGCCAGCGAGGTAATCAGCATCAGCACCACCACCTTGGGCTTGGTCAGCTCCAGGTAATCGCGCCAGCTGGCCCGCCGTACGCTTAGAAGCGTCGCCACGAATCATTCCTCATGTGATGGGAAGTGCCCACGCCGGCCACCGGCCGCAGGCGCCAACCATGGCCGACACCCACACGCACCTTGTCGACCACGCGAATACGGTAATTCACCAGCACCATGCTCAACAGCAGCATCGCCCCACCCGCGTTGTGCGCCACGGCGACCGCCAGCGGCAGGTGGAACAACACATTGCTGATGCCCAGGCCCACTTGCAGGGCTAGCACCAGCAGCACCAGCCGCGCCAGGCCGGTTAGGCCACAGCGGTGCAGCTTCCAGCTGAACATCAGCAATACGCAGGTCACCAGCAGGGCGCCCAGGCGATGGCTGATATGAATGGCTGTGCGCGCATCACTGTCCAGTTGCCCACCCAGGTAATTGGGGCCGACATGCTGGGTCAGGTGGAAGCCATTGCTAAAGTCCGCCGCCGGCCACCACTGGCCGTGGCAAGTGGGCAGGTCGATGCAGGCGACGGCCGCATAGTTGGCACTGACCCAACCGCCCAGGGCGATCTGGCCGATCACTACCAACAGGGCCAACGCCGCGATGCGACGCAAGCTCAACGGCAACTTGGGTAATGGCGCAAAAGCCCGGGATAGACGCAGGGATAGCAGGAACAGCAGGCTCAACGTAGTGAACCCGCCGAGCAAGTGCGCGGTGACCACCTGTGGCCACAGCTTCAGGGTAACCGTCCACATGCCGAAGGCCGCCTGGGCCAGTACCACACCCAGCAACAGCACAGGCAAGCGATAAGGCTGGCCGTCGCGGGCATGCCGGCGCACCGCCTGGAAGGCCAGCAGGGCAATGACCATGGCCAACGTGCCGGCGAAGTAGCGATGGACCATCTCGGCCCAGCCCTTGGCCTCTTCCACGGGGTGATCGGGGAAGTGCAACTCGGCATGGGCCAACTGGGCCTCGCTCTTGGGCACGCTGATGAAGCCGTAGCAGCCCGGCCAGTCCGGGCAGCCCAGGCCGGCGTGGGTCAGCCGGGTATAGGCGCCGAGCAGGACGACCAGCAGTGCCAGCAGGGTGGCGAATACAGCCAAGCGGAATCCGGGTCTGGCCATGGCAGGCTCCTAGCCGATGTTGGACAGCTTGAGCAAGTGGCGCAGGTCGTCCAGCACATGCTTGCCGTTGACCTTGCCGTCGTAGCGCAGCACCAGGTTGCCGTGGGGGTCGACGATCCAGAGTTGCGGGCCAGGCTCGCCAACCTTCTGCAGGTAGTGTTGGGCGTCCAGCGGGTAGCGTTGCAGTTGCGGGTACTCGCGGCCCAGCAGCGCCTGGTAGTCGGCGCTCAGCGGTTGGGCAGCAGCCAAGGCATGACTGGCGCGGCCGGCATCGCGGCCCAGGCCAACCTGGATCTGCCGGGCCAGGTACACCAGGCGCTGGCAGTCTTCGGCGCAGGCCTCGGGCGCGCTGACCAGCAGTTGCCAGCGCTCGTCTTCACCCGCCACGCCGATATCGGCACGGCTTTCACCATTGCCGATCATGGCGCCGTGGTAGCTGCGGCCTTCCGGCACCCAGAACTTGAGCTTGTACATGCTGGTGGCCAGGATCATCGGACCGAGCACCACCAGCAAGATCAACAGCAGCTGCAAACGCCCGCGGGCTCTGGGTTTGCTACGTTCAGGCACGTCCAGTGGAGTGGCGGTGGCCATGGCGTTTCTCCTTGTTGTGGTGCCAGCCGAAGTAGAGGTAAAGCAGAACCAGCGCAGTCGCCAGGGCAAACCACTGCACGGCGTACCCCAGGTGTTTTTCCGGGCCCATGGCAACCACCGGCCAGTCCAGCCGGTAGGTTGCCGGGCCGGGCTCCAGGCGCAACTCATGGGCATAGCCTTCGCGGCCTAGCTGTGGCCATAGCTGTGCGGCATCAACGGCGGTAAGCAGATGGGGCCATTGGCCGCCTTCAGGGTCGGGATGCAGCTGAAACGTGCTGCCGGGTGATACGTAGACTGAAGCGTCCAGTGCCAAGGCGTTGGAGGGGGTATCGAAATGCACCGGCACGCGACGGTCTGGCCATGGCAGCCAGCCGCGATTGACCAACAGCCACAGGCCGCTGGGCTGGTCATGGAAGGGTTGAAGAAGTTCGACACCGGCCTGGCCGTCGCGCATGCGGTTGTCCAGCAGTAGGCTGTGTTCGGCGTCGAAGCGGCCATAGAGGTGCACGCGGCGGAAGGCGTTGTCTTCGTTCGATGCAAGCTGAGCCGTGGCGATTGGCGCGTCGACCCGCCGCTCGGCATAAGTGGCCAGCAGCACGCGCTTTTCCTCGGCGCGGCCCAGTTGCCAGCAGCCAAGCGCTATCAGGCCCGGCAGCAGCGCAAGCACCACCAGGGTCGGTACCCAACCTGGGCGAAACGGCCTCACGGGCGCCTCGCTATACTTATCCACATCACCGCATCCCCCCCGGAGTAGCGCCATGCTAAAGGCCGCGATTGTCCTGATGCTGTTGGCCACGATTGCCAGCCTGTTCAGCGGCCTGGTGTTTCTGGTCAAGGACGATGAAAACTCGACCCGCCTGCTCAAGGCACTGACCGTGCGGGTGACCCTGGCGGCCCTGACCATTGGTTTGGTCGCCTGGGGCTTGATCAGCGGTCAGCTGGTTTCACATGCTCCCTTCTGAATCTCTGAGTGCCTGGCCTCATCCCTGTAGGAGCGAGCTTGCTCGCTCCTACAGCACATAGACAAAGATGAACAACCCCACCCACACCACATCGACGAAGTGCCAGTACCAACTGGCCGCCTCGAAGCCGAAGTGTTTCTCCGGGTTGAAATGCCCGCGCAAAATCCGCACGAACATCACGATCAGGATGATCGTGCCCAACGTCACGTGGGCGCCGTGGAAGCCGGTCAGCATGAAGAACGTCGCCCCGTAGATCCCCGAACCCAGCGTCAGCCCCAGCTTGGTATAGGCCTCGTGGTACTCGTAGGCCTGCAACGTAATGAAGCTGATACCCAGAAGAATGGTCAGCGCCATCCAGAACTTCAGTGGCCCACGGTGATCACGGCGCAACGCATGGTGCGCAAGGGTGATGGTCACACTGGAACTGACCAGCAGGATGGTGTTGATCAGCGGCAGGTGCCACGGGTCGATCACTTCCTTGGGCGGCGGGAACAGTTTCGGGTCGGGTGTGTGCAGCAGCGGCCAGGTGAACTCGAAAGTTGGCCACAGCATGTGCGCAACCCCTTTGGCCCCTTCGCCCCCCAGCCACGGCCCGGCCAGCACACGCACGTAGAACAGCGCACCGAAAAAGGCCAGGAAGAACATCACCTCGGAGAAGATGAACCAGCTCATGCCCCAGCGGAACGAGCGGTCCAGCTGCGGGCTGTACAGTCCCGCACGGCTCTCCTTCACCACAGCGCCGAACCAGCCGAACAGCATGTAGGCCAGGAACAATGCACCCACGAAGAAAATCAGCGGCCCGTGCGACTCCGGGTGGCCGGCCTTCATGTCATTGAACCAGGTGCCCAGGCCGAACACCGTGATGAACATGCCGATGGTGGCGATGATCGGCCACTTGCTCTGCGCCGGGACGTAGTAGTGCTCATGACTTGCCATTGCTGTTCTCCTTCCCTTAACGGGCGCCCTGGACGTCCTGGGCCGCAACATGCGCGACCGGCGGGTGGCGAGCGGTGATGTCGAACAAGGTGTAGGCCAGTGTCAGGTGCTTCACGCTGGCCGGCAGGTCGCGGTCGACGATGAAGCGCACCGGCATCTCGATGCGTTCGCCGGGCTGCAGCACCTGCTGGGTAAAGCAGAAGCACTCGGTCTTGTGGAAATACGCCGCGGCCTCGGCCGGGGTAATGCTGGGTATCGCCTGCGCACTCATCGGCCGGTCGGTCGGGTTGTGGGCAATGAAGATCATCTGGTTCACCGCCCCCGGGTTGACCTCCAACTGGTCAGCCGTTGAGTAGAAGTCCCAGACCATGTCGCTGGCATTGGTCGACATGAACTGCACCCGCACCGAACGCGACGGGTCGCTGACCTGGCTGCCTTCGTATTGCCCGCCAGTCTTGCCGTTGATGCCAAACGCCTTGCACATCACGTCGTAGATCGGCACCAGGGCAAAGCCGAAGGCAAACATCACCACCGTCAGCATCAACAGGCGCGTTACCAGGCGTTTCAGCGACAGGCCGTTCATGGCGGGCTTCCTATTTCACTTCCGGTGGCGTCTGGAAGGTGTGGTAGGGCGCAGGCGAGGGGATCGACCACTCCAGGCCCTCGGCGCCATCCCAAGGCTTGGCCGGTGCCGGCGCGCCGCCACGGATGCACTTGATGACGATGAACAGGAAGAAGATTTGCGTGGCGCCGAACATGAAGGCACCGATAGACGACACCATGTTGAAGTCGGCGAACTGCAGGTTGTAGTCGGGGATGCGTCGTGGCATGCCGGCCAGCCCCACGAAGTGCATGGGGAAGAAGGCCATGTTCATGCCGATGAACGACAGCCAGAAGTGCAGCTTGCCGAGGGTTTCGTCATACATGTGGCCCGTCCATTTCGGCAGCCAGTAGTAGGCCGAGGCGAAGATGCCGAAGATCGCCCCGGGCACCAGCACATAGTGGAAGTGTGCGACCACGAAGTAGGTGTCGTGGTACTGGAAGTCCGCCGGGGCGATGGCCAGCATCAAGCCGGAGAAGCCGCCGATGGTGAACAGGATGACGAAGGCGATGGCAAACAGCATCGGCGTCTCGAAGGTGAGCGAGCCTTCCCACATGGTGCTGACCCAGTTGAACACCTTCACCCCGGTGGGCACGGCGATCAGCATGGTGGCGTACATGAAGAACAGTTCGCCCACCACCGGGATGCCGACCACGAACATGTGGTGGGCCCAGACGATGAACGACAGGAAGGCAATCGCGCCGGTGGCGTACACCATTGAGGTGTAGCCGAACAGCGGCTTGCGCGAGAACGCCGGGATGATCGAGCTGACCGCACCAAAGGCCGGCAGGATCATGATGTACACCTCGGGGTGGCCGAAGAACCAGAACACATGCTGGAACAGCACCGGGTCACCGCCACCGGCGGCGCTGAAGAAGCTGGTACCGAAGTGGATGTCCATCAGCATCATGGTCACCACGCCGGCCAGCACCGGCATCACCGCAATCAGCAGGAACGCAGTAATCAGCCAGGTCCAGACAAACAATGGCATCTTCATCAGGGTCATGCCCGGCGCACGCAGGTTGAGGATGGTGGCGATCACGTTGATCGCGCCCATGATCGAGCTGATGCCCATCAGGTGGATGGCAAAGATGAAGAAGGTGACGCTGGCCGGTGCATAGGTGGTGGACAGCGGGGCGTAGAAGGTCCAGCCAAAATTCGGCCCGCCGCCAGGGCTGAACAGGGTCGACACCAGCAACAGAAACGCCGCCGGCAACAACCAGAAGCTGAAGTTGTTCATGCGCGGCAGGGCCATGTCGGGCGCACCGATCATCAACGGGATCATCCAGTTGGCCAGGCCGACGAAGGCCGGCATCACCGCACCGAACACCATGATCAGGCCATGCATGGTGGTCATCTGGTTGAAGAACGCCGGCTCCACGATTTGCAGCCCGGGCTGGAACAGCTCGGCGCGAATCACCATGGCGAACGAGCCACCAAGCAGGAACATGAGGAAGGCAAACCACAGGTACATCGTGCCGATGTCTTTGTGGTTGGTGGTCAGCACCCAGCGCATCAGGCCCTTGGCCGGGCCGTGCGCATGGTCATGGCCGTGGGCGTGGTCGTCGATCACTGTGCTCATGTCCTGTCTCCTGCAACCCATTGATTGCCGCGAGTAGCCCGGTTCATTGCGCTTCTGCCTGCTTCAGCGCCAGCACGTCCTTCGGCGTGACCATGTCGCCCTTGTTGTTGCCCCAGGCGTTGCGCTCGTAGGTGACCACGGCGGCAATATCCACTTCCGAGAGCTGCTTGCCGAATGCAGCCATGGCGGTACCGGGTTTGCCGTGGAAGACGATGCTCAGGTGGCCTTCCTTTGGCCCGGTAGCGATCTTCGAACCCTTGAGCGCCGGGAACATCGGCGGCAGCCCCTGGCCTTCGGCCTGGTGACAGGCCACGCAGGTGGTGTGGTAGACCTTGTCGCCACGCTCCACCAGCTCTTCCAGGGTCCATTCCTTGCTGGTCAGCTCCTTGAGCTTGGCAGCTTCGGCTTTGCGCTCACCCAACCAGGTGTCGTAGTCGGCCTTGGACTTCACCTCGACCACCACCGGCATGAAGCCATGGTCCTTGCCGCACAACTCGGTGCACTGGCCGCGGTAGATGCCGGGCTTCTCGATACGGGTCCAGGCTTCGTTGACGAAACCGGGGATGGCGTCGCGCTTGACCGCGAAGGCCGGTACCCACCAGGAGTGGATGACGTCAGCGGCGGTTACCAGGAAACGCACCTTGGCGCCCACAGGCAACACCAGTGGCTGGTCGACTTCGAGCAGGTAATGCTCGTCCTTGGGGGCCTTGTTGTGAATCTGATCGGCGGGGGTGGCCAGGTTGCTGAAAAACTCCACGTCCTGGCCCAGGTATTTGTAGTGCCACTTCCACTGGTAGCCGGTGACCTGGATGTCGATGTCCGACTCGCTGGCGTCGTAGATGTCGATCAGGGTCTTGGTGGCCGGGATGGCCATGGCCACGAGAATCAGGAAGGGCACCACGGTCCAGAGGATTTCCACCCAGGTATGCTCGTGGAAATGCGCGGCCTGCTGGCCGGTGGAACGGCGGTGGATGACCATCGACCAGAACATCGCGCCGAACACCACGATGCCGATGATCACGCAGATCCAGAAGATGGTCATGTGCAGGTCGAAGACGGCGTTGGAGACTTCCGTCGCCCCCGGGTGCATGTTCACGGTCCAGGCGGCGTTGGCCTGACCAAAAACCGACCACAACAGGAGGCCCATCCAGACATGTGGATGTCGCATCATTGCGGGTTCCCCTTCTAATTCTTGTTGTCCCGGAGGCGTGGCCTGCGGCAAGAGGGAACGGCGGTCAAGACTGCCTGGCTTCGACGACCGAGCCCCTGCTAAAAGCAGTCGGGCCTCATCAACGAATCACGTTCACCGGGAGTATAGACAGCGACCAATGGCACGCAATGAAGCCTGTGAAATGAACTTCACGAAATGGCCAAATTGCCTGAAAACCGCACGCTTGAGGGGGTATGGCGCAATAATGGCACCTTGATATGCCTGAGAGCGCACACGTTTGCGAGATTTATAACAAATAGGTCTTAGGTATTCTGTATACCGAGCTAATTTAGTGTCTTCCGTTTGAAACGTAATGTCCCTGGAGTTGTCATGAACATCGCTGCTGTACGCGAGCAGGTAAGCCAAGCCCATCAACATGAAGGCCAGACCGGCCAATTGAAACAGCGTCTCGAGCTGCAACTGCCCCACCTGCACCCCTCGATCCAACTGCCTGAGCAGGACGCCCAGGGTACTTTGGCGCGCTTCGTCAGCGCCTACATCGACCAGGTTCCGGAACTGCTGGAGGCCGCACATGCGGTTGCCCGCGAGGCCGGGATCGAGTCGCAGATCAAACCTGTATTGAAAATTGCCGAGGCTTACTTCCTGCAACCGCCCGAGGTCATGGAAGGGCATGTGGGTCTGGACTGCCTGCTGGATGAGGCCTACCTGGCGCATCGCTTGGTGGAGGAAGTGAATGACTTGTACATCCGACACTTCCAGCAGCCGCTGATCCCGGTCGATACCACCGTCGCCAACCTGATTGCCCACCAGTTGATTGGCGAGGAATTTGCCAATCAGCTGGATGAAGTGGTGCATCACTCGGTTGACGAAATGCTCAATGACGAAAGCTTTGCGGTGGAGTCTGTTGAGGCTTATCGCGAGAAACTGAGCAGCCCGGCAACTGGCGAGGCCTGGAAGCGCTGGCCGTGCCTGTCGCGGCAGCTGGGTGTCGAGCTGGGTCAACCGGCCTGATTTTCCTGTTCCGGCCTCTTCGCGGGCACGCCCGCGAAAGGGCCAGATCAGGCAACAAATCCCTCGGCGCTATGCCCCAACCCCCGCCGTAGTCCGCAGCCGCCCCTCGATCCGCCGCTTCAACCGCCGCTGCTCGATCAACAACCGCGACCCATTCGCCGCATTGCTGCGGCCCCAGTCTTCAAGCAGCTCAAGGCACGAGTGGTCGATGTAGCTCAGGTTACCCAACGGCACATGCAGCGTGGTCCCCGCCGGCACAGTATCCAGCATCTGAGTCAGCGCCGGCACCTTGAGGAACGTCGCCGCACCGCTAAGCCGCAGCTCCATGTGCCCAGCCTTCTCCAGGCTCACCAGGTTGATCTTCAGCCGCGACGCCTTGAACGCCAGCTTCAGCAAGGTCAGGGCAAAGCCAAGCAGCACGCCGGTCAGCAGGTCGGTAAAGATGATCGCCAGCGCTGTCGCCGCGTAGGTAAACATCGGCATGCGGCCATAACGGCCCAACCCGCGAAACGCCTTGAAGTCCACAAGCTTCACCCCGGTAAACACCAGCACACCCGCCAGGCTCGCCACCGGAATCTGCTGCAGCACGCTGCTCAGCGCCACTACGAACGCCAGCAGCCAAAGGCCATGGAAGATCGCCGAAGCCCGGGTTTGCGCACCCGCCTGAACGTTCGCCGAACTGCGCACGATCACTCCAGTCATCGGCAAAGCACCCAACACACCGCAGAGCATGTTGCCGATCCCCTGGGCCGACAACTCACGGTCGAAGTCCGAGCGCTGGCCGCTGTGCATGCGGTCCACCGCCGCAGCCGACAGCAGGGTTTCAGCACTGGCAATGAAGGCCAGGGCGAAGGCAGCGACCAGCAGGGTAGGGTCGGCCAGCTGCATCAGGTCATCCGGGCGGATCCAGTCGATGGCCTCAGACAAGTCTGCCGGCACTTGAACTCGGTTGACCGGCAAGGCCAGCCACATGCTGATGCCAGTCATCGCCGCAACACCCAGCAGGGCACCCGGGACGAACCGCAGCCGCTGCGGCCGCAAGCGCTCCCAGCCCCACATGATGGCGATGGTACCCAAGCCCAGCGCGCCGGCCATCCAGCCGGTACCGGCGCTTTCCTGTGGCAGGGCTGCGGCCACGGTTGCCGGGAACTCCAGCAGGTTCTGCATACCGGAAGGCTGGGGCGCGGTGTCGAACATGACATGCACTTGCGACAGTACGATCAGCACGCCAATCCCCGCCAGCATGCCGTACACCACCGCTGGCGCAGTGACGCGGAACCAGCACCCCAGGCGCAGGCGCCCGGCCAGCAATTGCAGCACCCCGGCCAACAGCAAAATCGGCCCAAGCATGGCCATGCCATGTTGGCGCACCAGCTCGAACACCAGCACTGCCAGGCCGGCAGCCGGGCCGCTGACTTGCAGCGGCGAACCGGCGAGGAAACCCACGACAATCCCGCCGATAATGCCGGTAATCAGGCCTTTGGCCGGCGGCATGCCCGAGGCGATCGCAATGCCCATGCACAACGGCAAGGCCACCAGAAAGACCACCACCGACGCCAACAACTCACGCGGCAGGGCCGCTTTCAACTGTGTAATGTTCACCGTGTTTCTCCATTCTCAGTCACACGGCCATTCCCCTGGCCGTGGGCACGTTTGCCCCTGACAAACGCGCAGGCGCGGGCCGCCAGCGGGCGTGCCGGCAAGGCAGTCAGGGAATTCAAGGCAGCAGAAGGCCGCGCCACACCCTGAAGGGTGCAGCCGGCTATCAAGGTTCTAGCGGTGGATGGGGCGCTTAGTAGCGGCCTCTCGGAGTGGCGCTCGGAACAGGCTCGCCAGCGGCCAGGGGCAGGAAGCTGTCGCTGGCGGCGTCGTAGGCTTCAATCTTGCTGGTCTCGATGTCGTAGACCCAGCCATGGATGTACAGCTGGCCAGCTGCCAGGCGCGAGGCCACCGAGGGGTGAGTGCGCAGGTGGTGCAGCTGGGCAATGACGTTTTCCTTGGTCAGCACCTGCATGCTTTCGTGTTCGCTGCCGCACGAGCAGTTGTTCTCGACCACGGTGCGGGCCACCTCGGCATGGCGCAACCAGGCGCCAACCGTCGGCATCTTGTCCAGCGAGTGCGGGTTGAGTACCGCGCGCATGGCACCGCAGTCGGAGTGGCCGCAGATGATGATGTGGTGCACTTTCAGTGCAAGAACCGCGTATTCGATGGCGCTGGAAACACCACCGTTCATCTGGCCATAAGGCGGCACCACGTTACCCACGTTACGGGTCACGAACAGGTCGCCTGGCGAGCTTTGGGTGATCAGCTCGGGGACGATGCGCGAGTCGGCGCAGGTGATGAACATGGCGCGTGGCGTTTGCGCGGTGGCGAGCTTCTTGAACAGCTCTTGCTGCTCGGGGAAGACGTCATGGTGAAAGCGCAGGAAGCCGTCGACGATGTGCTTCAGGGCAGCATCGGCGCTTTCCGCGGGGACCTGCGGTACGACCTTGGATGGGTCCTTGACGGGCATGATTCATCCTCTTGACGGTGTGTAGGTAAATCCATTTTACCGGTGAAAGATTCTGGCTATGCAGGGATTTAGATGACACGCACGGGCCATTGATCACAGTCGGTGTGGACTGATTTCCTACGCTAGCGGGGAAAACTTAACTGAAACTTAATTCGAAGGCTCTAGAACGGGTGTTCCAGACAAGAAAGGCGGGATCTGGATAATAGCAAAAAAGCATCAGTTGCCAAGATGGATTAGCAAAATTATTGGGTGTTATTAGCTGAGTTGCAGGCATCAGAACAACGCCATCTGGCCCCCGGGTGGGCAGAATGCCGAGCAATCCAGCGCCTGCGCTTCCCGCCCCTCAAAGTTCAGCCGCTTCATGGCCTTGGCAAAACGCTGGGCCAACAGCTCGGCAAACACCCCTTCACCGCGCATGCGCGCGCCAAACCGGCTGTCGTACAGCTCGCCGCCCCGGCTCTGGCGAATCAGGCTCAGTACATGCGCCGCCCGTTGCGGGTAATGGTCCTGCAGCCACTGCTCGAACAGTGGCGCCACTTCCAGCGGCAGGCGCAGCATCATGTAGGCCGCGCTCTGTGCGCCGGCTTCCCTGGCAGCCTCCAACAGGCGTTCCAGTTCACTGTCGTTGATCATCGGAATCATCGGCGAACACAACACACCCACCGGCACGCCCGCTTCGCGCAATACCCGGATGGCCCTCAACCGTGCGCCGGGAGAGGCCGCGCGTGGCTCCAGCACCCGCTTGAGATCATCGTCCAGCGTGGTCAGGCTGATCATTACCCGCGCCAGGCGCTGGCGGGCCATCTCGGCCAGCAGGTCGAGATCACGCAACACCAGCGACCCCTTGGTGACAATGGTCACCGGATGGCGAAAACGCAGCAAAACCTCAAGCAGGCGCCGGGTGAGCATGTGCTCCCGCTCGATCGGTTGGTAAGGGTCGGTGTTGGAGCCCAGGTTGATCGGCGCGCACACGTAGCCCGGCTTGCTCAATTGTTGCGTCAGCACCTCGGCAGCGTTGGTCTTGGCAATCAGCTTGGTCTCGAAATCCAGACCGGGGGAAAGGTCCCAATAGGCGTGCGAGGGGCGGGCATAGCAGTAGATGCAACCATGCTCGCAGCCACGGTAAGGGTTGATGGAGCGGTCGAAGGGCAGGTCGGGCGAGGTGTTGCGGCTGATTACCGACTTGGCGGTTTCTATCCGCACTTCAGTGCCCTGCGTCTGTGGCACTTCCTGGTACCAGCCATCATCCACTGCCACCGAATGGCTCGGGGCAAAGCGGTTATGTGGGTTGTGCGCCGTGCCACGGCCCTTTTGCGGTGCTGGAGGAATCATGGCTAACCTCTATACTGTACCGATATACAGTATAGTGCGCGCCAGAATCTTTCCAGCACCTCTGGTCTGGCTACTTCAGGCCATGCCAGCTCAGGTACGCTGCCTGTTCAGATTGCCGACCAAGGAACACCTCAATGCCTTCGCGCAATGGGCGCGATGCGCCTGGGGCTAACAGCGCGTCCTGAAGGGCCTGGCCCGTGGCCCGGTTCAGCAGGCCCTCGGCCTCGAAGCGGGTGAACACGTCAAAAGCATGCACATCCGACCACAGGTAGGCGTAGTAACCAGCATCGTAACCATTCACCAGGTGGTCGAAGGCATGCGCCGGGTGCTCGAAATCAGCGAGCGGCCAGTAGCCACAACGCTCACGGGCCTCATTCAGGCGCTGCTCAAAGGACCTGCCATCGTTCGGTGTGGCATGCAGGTCCATGTCGAACAGCGCCAGGCTCAGATGACGCGCGATTTCCTCCACGCCCTGCTGGCGCAGCGCCTCCAGGCTCTCATCGGCTTGCCTCCGGGTCAGCGGGCTGCCATCGCTTGTATGAGCCGAAATCGACACCAGGTAATCCGCATCCCAGACCCAACGCTCGAACAGCTTGCCAAACAGCTCCACACCATCGGTGCCCAGTTCGGTCACGTTGGACATCACGTGGTTCGTCGTACGCACCAGTAAATGGTGCAGGGCATGGCCGAACTCATGGAACAACTTGCGCAGAGACAAGTGGTCGAGCAATGGCCGGCTACCTGGTGGTGCTTGCGGCACATCGCAGAAAACCACCACCGACGCGGCCTGGTAGATACCCTCGGCATCGACCCGACGGTTGCGTATGTATGTGGTGAACACTGAGTCTGGCTGCTTCCCGGCATGCTGCACGGCGTCCAGATACAGAAACCCGATGAAGGCGTTGTCCTGCCACACCTCGAACGGCTGCACGCTATCATCCCAGGTAGCGAGCGGCTTAGGCTCAAGCACAACACCGAACAGCGTCTGCGCCAGCTGCTGTAACGCGCTGACGACCGCATCCAGCGGGAAGTATTCGCGCAGCGCTTCGGTGGAAGACCCACCGCGCGAAGACGCCTGCAGGTAGTCGAAGTCCCAGGGTTTTGGGTTGTCCAGGCCTTGATCGGCAGCCTGGCGCTGCACTTGCGCACGCCAGCGCAACATGGCCGGTCGCACATGACCGGCCAGATCGTGGAGAAAGCTGCGCACCTGAGCTACCGAGCCCGCACTCTTCACATGCAGGCTTTGCTCCAGATGGCTGGGAAAACCAAGCAGGAGGGCCTTCTCCTGGCGCAGTTGTGCAAGCTCCTGCAAAGACGAGCGGTTATCCAGTTGCGGATCATTGCTGGTGCCTCGGGTGTGAAATGCCCGGTACACACGTTCACGGAGCTGGCGGTTGGCCGCATGCTTGAGCACCTCATCGGTAGCCACTGTGTCACAGGCAATAATCCAACCCTGCTCACCTGCCTCTTGTGCCGCAGCAGCCCATTTGTCGCGCACCTGCTGTGAAATGCCGCTGAGCTCGGTTTCGTCGGTAATGCTAAGCCCAGAGCGGTTGATGTTGCTGCGGAACGCGTCGCGTGCACTGCCGATCTGCCCTTGGAGGTCTGCCAGGCGCACCTTGCCAGCGGCATCGAGCAACGCCCCGCTGGAGGCAAATTTGTCCAGATGCCAACGCAAGGTGGCGCGTTTCTGGGCATCCAGCTGCTTGCCGATGTCACTGCTGGCCAAGCGCTCGTAAAGGGCATGCAGATGACTGTTGACGAATTTCTGTTCGAAGCGCTCCGTTGCTTTACCGTAAAAGCCGATGATGGCGTTGGCCCAGTCGACCTCCCGGCCAACCAATGGCGAGGCGGCATACAACACTGCCAATAGCTGGCTGTCCAGGCCATCCACGGCCAGCACCATGTCATCCCAGGTGGGCATGGCCTGCTGATCACGGATGATGCGCTCGATCCCTTGCTCATGCGCCAGTAGCACATGGTCGAAAGCCGCACGCATGTTTTCAAGGGTGATGGAAGGGTAATCGACGGGGATGTGGCTAGCTTGCAGCAGGGGGTTGTCCATGGCGCGTCACTTTGCTCGTGGAAAGGAGCAAGAGAGCGTGCATGGCCAGCGTATGCCAGAAGGCCTGACTATCTACCACCCGGGCCTTGCACCCGGGTGGCACCACAGCATTACTCAGCCGGTTTCTTCAGCTTCGGATTCGGGAAGAACTGCACCGTCTGTACCTTGGCCGGCGCAGCCTTCGGCGCCAGGTGATTAACCCGGGTGCCAAGCTCCTTGGGCACCGAAAGCCCCTGCTCGTTGAGGGTATCGGTGAAGCCACAGGCAACACACTCGCGGTGCGGGGTGTCGTCTTCGCTCCACATCATCAGCTTGTCAGGCTCGCTGCACGCCGGGCATACCGCCCCGGCAATGAAGCGTTTCTTGGTCTTGTTCACAGCAACCTCGCTCATGCTGCAGCGCTCTCGGTGAGGCCACTGTGGCGCAGCAACGCATCGATGGAAGGCTCACGCCCACGGAAGTCGACAAACAGCTCCATTGGCTCGCGCGAACCACCACGGGCCAGGATCGCCTCACGGAACGCGCGGCCAGTCTCGGCATTCAGCACGCCTTCTTCCTCGAAACGCGAGAAGGCGTCGGCCGACAGCACTTCAGCCCACTTGTAGCTGTAGTAGCCGGCTGCGTAACCGCCCGCGAAAATGTGCGCAAAGCTGTTAGGGAAGCGGTTGTACGCCGGTGGGCGCATCACCGACACCTCGTCGCGCACGCCTTCGAGCACCTGCAGCACGCTGCGGCCATCGCCGTGGGTGGCATGCAGTTCGAAGTCGAACAGCGAGAACTCCAGCTGGCGCACCATCATCATGCCCGACTGGAAGTTCTTAGCCGCCAGCATCTTGTCCAGCAGGTCCTGGGGCAGGGGGGCGCCGGTTTCGTAGTGGGCGGAGATCAGCGCCAGGCCTTCGGGCTCCCAGCACCAGTTTTCCATGAACTGGCTCGGCAGCTCGACCGCGTCCCAGGCCACGCCGTTGATGCCGGAGACACCGGCATGCTCGATGCGGGTCAGCATGTGGTGCAGGCCATGGCCAAACTCATGGAACAGGGTGGTGACTTCATCGTGGGTCAGCAGCGCCGGCTTGCCGGGTGCGGCCGGGGTGAAGTTGCAAACCAGGTTGGCCACCGGGCTCTGCAGCTCGCCAGCGGCAGTGCGGCGACGGTCACGGGCGCCGTCCATCCAGGCGCCGCCGCGCTTGTTGGCGCGGGCGTACAGGTCGAAGAAGAAGCGACCGACATGCTGGCCGTTTTCCTTGATTTCGAACAGACGCACGTCCGGGTGCCAGCTGTCGAAGCCCTTGAGCTCAGCGATTTCGATGCCGTACAGGCGCTGCACGATGCTGAACAGGCCGTTCAGCACCTTGTCGATCGGGAAGTAAGCACGCAGGGCTTCCTGCGACACGCTGTAGCGTTGCTCGCGCAGCTTCTCGCCAAAGTAGCCGGCGTCCCAGCTGGCCAGCTCAGGGCAGCCTTGTTCGGCGGCGTAGGCCTTCAGCTGCTCCAGGTCCTGAGCGGCAAACGGTTTGGAACGCTTGGCCAGGTCACGCAGGAAGTTCAGCACCTGGTCGCTGGACTCGGCCATCTTGGTGGCCAGGCTCAGCTCGGCGTAGTTCTTGTAGCCCAGCAGCTCGGCCAGCTCCTGGCGCAAGCCGAGGATTTCCTGCATCACCGGGCCGTTGTCGAACTGGCCGGCGTTCGGGCCCTGGTCCGAGGCGCGGGTGCAGTAGGCGGCGTACAGCTCTTCGCGCAGGGCGCGGTCGCTGGCGTAGGTCATTACAGCGTAGTAGCTGGGGAACTCCAGGGTGATCAGCCAGCCGTCGAGGCCCTTGGCCTGGGCCGCGGCGGCCATCTGCGCCTTGGCCGAGTCGGTCAGGCCAGCCAGCGCGGCTTCGTCGGTGACATGCTTGGTCCAGGCCTGGGTAGCATCGAGCAGCTGGTTGGAGAAGTGGCTACCCAGCTCGCTGAGCTTGCTCTGCACTTCGGCGTAACGCTGCTGCTTGTCTGCCGGCAGGTCGATACCCGACAGGCGGAAGTCACGCAGGGCGTGCTCGAGGATAGTCTTTTGCGCCACGTCGAAACCGGCGGCTTCGGGGCTGTTGATCAAAGCCTGGTAGGCGTCGAACAGCGCACGGTTCTGACCCAGTTCGGTAGAGTAGGCGCTCAACGCCGGCAGGCACGACTCATAGGCCTCGCGCAGTTCAGCGCTGTTGCACACCGCATTCAGGTGGCTGACCGGGCTCCAGGCAGCACCCAGGCGGTCGTTCAGTTCATCCATGGCCAGCACCAGGCCAGCCCAGGAGGGGTGCTTGCCCTGCTTGTCGAGGATCTCGGCAATGGCTTTACGGTTGTCGGCCAGGATCGCTTCGATCGCCGGCAACACGTGTTCGGCACGGATTTGCGAGAAGGGCGGCAGATCGTGGGATTGCAGAAGCGGGTTGTTCGCAGTCACGGTTTGGATACCTTGGCAGAAGAAACACTGCCCCATCTTAATTACAATCGACGCCGACCGCAGCAGGCAGCCTGCCTATCAGCACAGATGAGAGACGCTATCATGGCCATCCGAAGCTTCCAGCAACACACTCCGAAAGTGGGATCACGGGCCTTTATCGACCGTTCGGCGGTAGTGCTGGGCGATGTGGAGATTGGCGAAGACAGCTCGGTCTGGCCGTTGACCGTGGTGCGCGGCGACATGCACCGCATCCGCATCGGCGCACGCACCAGCGTGCAGGATGGCAGCGTGCTGCACATCACCCATGCCGGACCTTTCAATCCGGACGGCTTCCCGCTGATCATCGGCGACGAAGTAACCATCGGCCACAAAGTGATGCTGCACGGCTGCACCCTGGGCAACCGCATCCTGGTCGGCATGGGCAGCACCATCATGGACGGCGCCATCGTCGAGGACGAAGTGATCATCGGCGCCGGCAGCCTGGTGCCGCCCGGCAAACGCCTGGTCAGTGGCTACCTGTACATGGGCAGCCCGGTGAAACAGGCCCGGCTGCTGAACGACAACGAGCGCGCCTTCTTCTCCTACAGCGCCGGCAACTACGTGAAGCTCAAGGACCAGCACCTGGCCGAAGGCTACGACCAACCGGAATGATCCCGATTACCGAGACGAACATGTACCAGCAAAACATCCTTTTCGACCTCGACGGCACCCTGACTGACCCACGCCTGGGCATCACCCGCTCGATCCAGTACGCCCTGGCCAAGCTGGGTATCGATGAACCGGACCTGGCCCGCCTGGAGCACTTCATTGGCCCACCCTTGCTGCAAGCCTTCATGCAGTTCTACGGCTTCGACGAAGCCAAGGCCTGGGAGGCGGTGAACTTCTACCGGGAGCGCTTCCGCGTCACCGGCCTGTACGAGAACCTGGTGTTCCAGGGTGTGCCGGAGTTGCTTGAAGCCCTGAACGGGCAAGGCCGCACGCTGTACATCGCCACCTCCAAACCCTGGGAGTTCGCCCGTGAAATCGCCCGGCACTTCGCCTTCGACCACCACTTCAAGGTGATCTACGGCAGCGAGCTGGACGGCACCCGCACCAACAAGGTCGAGCTGATTCGCCACCTGCTGGACGAAGAAGGGCTGGACCCGGCACAGACGCTGATGATCGGCGACCGCAAGCATGACCTGATTGGCGCGCGCAGCAATGGCGTGCAGGCCGTGGCAGTAGGGTATGGGTTTGGTAGCCAGGAGGAGTTGATGGCGGAAGAACCGGCCTACCACTTTGCTACCTTGGCCGAGATGCATCAGGCATTTATCAAGGCTTGATGGCCATTGGGGCTGCTTTGCAGCCCATCGCGACACAAGGCCGCTCCCACATTGATCGGCGTACGCGGGACCTTTGTGGGAGCGGCCTTGTGTCGCGAAAGGGCCGCAAAGCGGCCCCAATATCTCACGACCTAACCATCAACCTCTGTAACGCCGCCTTCCTGTCAGCAATCGGCAACCGCCCCAGTTGCTCGACCCGCTCATAAAACCGCCCCCAATCCCCGCCCACCTCGCGGAACAGCGCCTCAAACGCCGGCACCCATTGGTCATAAAGCCCGAACGGCAGCAACTTGGCATTGTTCAGCGGCCCATACACCCAGGCGTCATAGCGCTTGTCCCCGCCCCACTGGCCATCACGCACCTGCCGGTACTCGCGCCTCAAGCGCTCGAACTCGGCCCGCTTGGCCTGCCGCTTGTGCGCTTCATCCAATGGGCCTGCATAGATCGCCTGCAGCCGCTCACGGCTGGCCAGCACCAGCCGGATGAACTGCTCACGCTGCTGTCCCTGATCCCCGCCAATGGCGGCAAGCCCACGCGCCACGCGCCATTGCCGCGTGCCTTCCTGCTCGACGAAGGAGGCAAACGACTCGTTGAACTCGGTGTCGTTCTGCACATAAAAGCGCTGGTGAGCCAGCTCATGGAAGATCAGCGTGGCCAAGCGCTCGTCGCCCCAGCCCACCATCGAAGAGAGAATCGGGTCATCGAACCACCCCAGCGTCGAATACGCCTCCACACCGCCAACGTACACATCCAGCCCGTCTTGCCGCATCAGCGCCGCCGCCCCACGGGCCGCGCCTTGCTGGTAGTAGCCGCGATACGCCACGCACCCCGCAATCGGGAAGCAGTGCGTAACAGGCTGCAACGACAACTCGGGCGTGGCGAAGACGTTCCACACCACATAAGGCCGGCCAATGTCGGCGTAAACCCGGTAGCTGCGGTTATCCGGCAGCTTCAGCTGCTGGCTGGCGAAGACCCGCGCCTGTTCAGCGTGTGCCAGGTGCGATCGTAATTGCGGGGGTGTCGCCGGGTCGGCTATCACCTGCGCGACAGGCTGTCGCGCACGCAGCAATTGCCACTGGCCCTCAGCCAACTGCCCATAATAGGCAACGCTGCTGCAACCGTTCAGCAGGAGCGCGGCCAGCAGGGGAACCAAACGGATGAAAACGCGGTCGAGTGCCCCAGGGCCTGAGCGCTGCATAAGAAAAAGTCGAAGCATCCGGGACTGTCTGACTCGCTCAAGGCCGATTCGCTCCAAGACTATCTCGCCAAGGGGGAGTTTCGCCATGCGTGCATTGTTGGTCGCCGGTTCACTGTTGCTGCTTTGTGCCTGTTCAACGTTGCCAGACCCGGACCCGAACCAGGCCTGGATCGACCTCACCCCCTACGACAACACGTCGCTGCACGCCGTGCAGGTCGACGAACGAGAGTGGGTCGACAGCCGCTATTTTGAGGTACCACCAGGCAGCCATGAGCTGACCGTGCGCTACCAGTTTCCGGTTACCCCCAGCAATATCGGCCCCGTCGATGAGCCGCTGTGGCGCGATTGCCAGGTCAAGCTGACCTTCAAGGACTTCAGCGCCGGGCAGCGCTACCAGCTGCAAGCCGGCAGCATTGGCTTCCGCCCCTGGATCAAGCTCTACGATCAGCAGCAAAAACTGCTCGGCCAAGGCCTGCCTGCAGGCTGCCAACGCACCTGAACCCCGCAAACGGCGCTATGCTTGTACCTTGTACATCGCAAGTGGGAGTCTTGCCATGCGCCAGCCCATGATGCTGATCGCCCTCAGTGCACTGGGGGCTTGCGCCAGCCCCTTGCCACCCGTCGACCCCAAGCAGGCCTGGGTCGACCTCTACACCATGACCCCCGGCCGGGTGATCATGGCCGACCGCCTTGACGGAAAACGCCTGGAGGATGGCCGTTACTTCCAGGTAACGCCCGGCAAGCACGAACTGGTTGTGCGCTTCGATTATGAAATCTACTCCGGCGGCATCATGAGCGAGCCCCGGGACCGCACCTGCTACCTGACCGTGCGCTTTGACAACTTCAAGGCCGGTGAGCGCTATCGCCTGGAGGCTCGGGCTCCGGTGATGGAGCCGCAGGTGCTGCTGTACGATGCCAGCCGCAAGGTGCTGGTGAACGAGCCTAGCGAAGTGTTCTGTATTCCGTGAAAGCCGGGGCTGCCAGGCAGCCCCGGGTCTCAAAGCTACTGGTCATTCTTCTGGTAGATGATCTTCTTCGTCCCGCCATCGCAGGTCCCGACCACCATATTCTGGTCCTTGACCTCGCTGTTGGGCACGATCTCCAAGGTGTAGGAGGGCACGCCCTGCGCCTGGATCTTGGCCTCGATCTCGGCTTTCAGCTCCTCGCACGGTTTCACTGCCGCCAACGTGGAGGTGGCAACCAGGGAAGCCAACACGGCGATTGCTACGCGAATCATGGAACGGCTCCTGAAGAGGCAGCGTGCTGCCGACGCTGTTTAGACTACAGCAAACCGCCACCGTTGCGCCGCTTCAGCCAACCAGCGCGGCATCCAGGCTGATCTTCGCGTTCAGCACCTTGGACACGGGGCACCCTTCCTTGGCCTTGTTGGCTATCTCCAGAAACTGCGCTTCGCTTGCACCAGCCACCTTCGCCCTGAGCACCAGATGCACGGCGGTAATGGCAAACCCATCGGGCAGCTTGTCGAGCGTCACTTCGGCAGCGGTGTCGATCCGGTCGGCAGTAAGCCCGGCTTCGCCCAGCATCATCGACAAAGCCATCGAAAAACAGCCCGCATGCGCTGCACCAATCAACTCTTCCGGGTTGGTGCCCGGCGAGCCTTCAAAACGGGTATTGAAGCCGTAAGGGTTCTGCTTGAGCGCGCCGCTTTCGGTAGAAAGCAGGCCGGTGCCGTCCTTCAGGCCACCTTGCCAGATCGCCGATGCTGTCTTTTTCATGCTGCCTCCTGGTCTTTCGGTTACGAGCTTATGGGTTCAGAGGCCTGTCGCCTGCAGCAAGTTCAGACCAATCGCACGGCAAGCATTGAATCCCCCGAATGTGCCCATACAGAGTTGAAAAGGCCGCTGGCCAACCACCTTTGCGGAGGCTCCGATGACGCAGCTGCGTGACCTGAAAATTTCCACCCTCGACCTGGTGCCGGTGCGCGCCGACGCAGGCCCGGCGCAGTCGCTGCGCAATTCGCTGGACCTGGCGCAACACGTCGAGCGCTTTGGCTACAACCGCTTCTGGGTGGCCGAGCACCACAACATGGACGGCATCGCCAGTTCGGCCACCTCGGTGCTGATCGGTTACCTGGCCGGGGGGACGTCGACCATTCGCGTGGGCTCAGGTGGAGTGATGCTGCCCAACCACGCGCCACTGGTAATCGCCGAGCAGTTCGGCACCCTGGCCAGCCTGTACCCCGGGCGAATCGACCTGGGCCTGGGCCGTGCACCAGGTTCCGACCAGATGACGGCTTACGCCTTGCGCCGCGACCGCGCCGGTGGCCCGGACGACTTCCCGGACGATGTCGAGGAGCTGTCGCGCTACCTCGGCCCACGCACCGATGATCAAAAAGTGATCGCCGTACCGGGGCATGACACCGACGTACCCATGTGGTTGCTGGGCTCCAGCCTGTTCAGCGCCCAGCTGGCCGGGATGCGCGGTATGCCCTACGCCTTCGCCTCGCACTTCGCACCGCGCTACATGCACGAGGCCATCCGCGTTTACCGCAACCACTTCAAACCATCGACCACGCTGGACAAGCCGTATGTGATGCTGGGCATCCCCATGGTGGTGGCCGAAACCGATGAAAAGGCCGAGTACCTGGCTACCTCGGTTTACCAGCGCATTCTGGCGCTGATTCGCGGGCAGAGCCTGATGCAAAAGCCGCCGGTCGAAAGCATGGATGGATTGTGGCTGCCCCATGAGCGGGATGCTGTGGGTAGCTTCCTGGGCCTGGCGATGATCGGCAGCCCGCAGAAGGTACGGGCCAAGGTGGAGGTGCTGCTGGAGCAAACCGGAGCGGATGAGCTGATCTTTACCTGTGACTTGTATGAGCATGCGGACCGGGTGAGGTCCTATGAACTGTTGGCGCAGGCCTTGAAAGCCGAGTGACCTTCTTCGCGGGCTCGCCCGCTCCCACATAGACTGCACAGATGCTGAAACCTGTGGAGTACTTGTGGGAGCGGGCAAGCCCGCGAAGAATCCAGCACATTAGCCGCGGCGGTACACAATTTCCTTGGTACCGGCTTCGCAGCTACCAATTACCTTGCCGGCCGGGTCGCCCTTGTTGACGATCTCCAGGGTGTACCCCTTCACGCCCTTGGCATCCAGCTTGGCCGCAATCTCCGCCTTCAGCTCTTCGCACGGCTTGCCCGCCGCCATGGCGCCGCCAGCCAGGGTCATCAGGCCCAGGGCCAGAATCAGTTTGTTCATCGATCGCTTTCCTTGTGCAGATGAAATCAGAAAGGGCGCCCGCCAAGGCGCCCCCTTCCTAAATACCCCATCAAGCCGGGATCATCTACCCCGGCGCAGCATCAGCTGTTGGCGATACGGAAACCGACTTTCAGCGTGACCTGGAAGTGCGCGGCCTTGTTATCGCGGATATGGCCACGGGTATCGACCACCTCGAACCACTCCAGGTGCTTGATGCTCTTGCCCGCTTCGGCCAGGGCATTGTTGATCGCCTCTTCGATGCTGGTAGGCGAAGACCCCACCAGTTCGATCTTCTTGTACGTGTGATGATCGGTCATGAGCGCTCTCCTTGGGTGACGGTGATTTTTTAGCCTAGCAGCGCAGGCCTGGTTTATCTGCGAACCGTCACCCATGGCCAAAGTTCGATCGCACTTTCACGCAAGCCAACGGTCGCACTTCTTACAGCCCATACTGCAAAGGAGAGTCAACATGCACCGTAATTCGCTGCGTAAAACGTCCCTGGAAAGCATGGAAGCGGAGATCGAGAGCCTTCTGAAAAGCCTGGAGAACCTCAAGCACGATGCGTCGGAAGAGTCCCAGAAGTCGGTGAAGGCAATCCGCAGCAACGCTGAAAGTGCCCTTCGTCATTCGCGCAGCCTGCTGAGCGATGCCTACGAAGAGGTGAAACAGCGCACCCGTCAGACCGGCATCGCCACCCGCGACTATGCCCAGGAACACCCGTACACCACCGCTGGCGTGGCCATTGGCGCACTGGGCCTGCTGGCGGCCTACCTGATGTGCAAACGCAACTAGGCGCTCTGCCGCGCCAATTCGGCACGTAGCCACTGCGCCAACTGCTCGGCGCGCCCGTCTGCGGCGCGCCTGGGCACCCACAGCGCCAGCGCGGCAGGCGTAGGGGAAAAGCCCCACGGCGCACTCAAGCGGCCCGCACGCAGGTCATCAGCGACCAATGGCTGTGGCGCAATCGCCACACCCAAGCCCGCCACAGCGGCTTCCAGCAAGTAATACAGGTGCTCGAACGCCTGGCCATAGTGAATGGCTGCAGGGTCCAGCCTCTGTTCCAGCGCCCAGGTGGGCCAGGCCTGCGGGCGCGAGGTGGTGTGCAGCAGGGCTTCACCCAGCAACGCCTTGGCAGGCGCCCCCTGCAAGCGTTCAAAGCCGGCGTAATGGGGGCTCACCACTGGCCCGATACGTTCCTCGGCCAGTACATACACCTGCATGTCCGCAGGCCACGGCGGCTCGGCATACACCAACAGCGCGTCCAGCCCGGGTCGTCGCGGGTCGAGGTCACCTTCACCCGCCGACAGGTGCAGGCGCAGCTCGGGCAAATCCGCCTGTAGCCGCCCCAGCCGTGGGATGAACCAGCGCGCCAGCAGGCTACCGGAGCAGCCCAACACGAACGGCGCTTCGCTGACATCACGGCTGAGCTCGGCGCACACGCTGCGCAGCCGGTCGAAGGCTTCGCCGCTGGCATCACGCAGGCGCACCCCGGCATCTGTGAGTTTGATGCCGCGTCCGTCCTTGACGAACAGGGCCACGCCCAAGTGCTCTTCAAGCACCTTGATCTGCCGGCTGACGGCACCGTGGGTCACATGAAGAGCCTCGGCCGCCTGACTGACGCTGTTAAGCCGGGCGGTGGCTTCGAATGCCCGCAGTGCATTGAGGGGAGGGAGGTCGTGGGCCATTTTACCTGTGAGTTTTTCTGACAAGTTTGCGCAATCTTATCGGTTTTCAGCCGAGCTTGCCGTGGTTAGAGTAAAGCCCATCACTCATTCATTACGCCCTGGAGCGCCCCATGACCCAGTCCCAATACCGCCCCGGCCCCGACGCCAACGGCCTGTTCGGCTCGTTCGGCGGCCGCTACGTGGCCGAAACCCTGATGCCACTGGTGCTGGACCTGGCCCGCGAATACGAAGCGGCCAAGGCAGACCCCAAGTTCCTCGAAGAGCTGGCCTACTTCCAGCGCGACTACATCGGCCGCCCGAACCCGCTGTACTTCGCCGAGCGCCTGACCGAACACTGTGGCGGCGCCAAGATCTTCTTCAAGCGTGAAGAGCTCAACCATACCGGCGCGCACAAGGTGAACAACTGCATCGGCCAGGTGCTGCTGGCCAAGCGCATGGGCAAGAAGCGCCTGATCGCCGAAACCGGCGCCGGCATGCACGGCGTGGCCACTGCCACCGTCGCCGCCCGCTTCGGCCTGCCTTGCGTGATCTACATGGGCGCCACCGACATCGAGCGCCAGCAGGCCAACGTGTTCCGCATGAAACTGCTGGGCGCCGAGATCGTCCCGGTCACTGCCGGCACCGGCACCCTGAAAGACGCCATGAACGAAGCCCTGCGTGACTGGGTCACCAACGTCGAAGACACCTTCTACCTGATCGGTACCGTGGCCGGCCCACACCCGTACCCGGCCATGGTCCGTGACTTCCAGTCGATCATCGGCAAGGAAACCCGCGGCCAGCTGCAAGAAAAAGAAGGCCGCCTGCCAGACAGCCTGGTTGCCTGCGTGGGGGGTGGTTCCAACGCCATGGGCCTGTTCCATGAATTCCTCGAAGAGCCAAGCGTGCAGATCATCGGCGTCGAAGCCGGTGGCCACGGCGTGCACACCGACAAGCACGCCGCCAGCCTGAACGGCGGAGTACCGGGCGTGTTGCACGGCAACCGCACCTACCTGCTGCAGGATGAAGACGGCCAGATCACCGACGCCCACTCGATTTCCGCAGGCCTGGACTACCCGGGCATTGGCCCTGAGCACGCCTACCTGCACGAAGTGAAGCGCGTCGAGTACGTCAGCATCACCGACGACGAAGCGCTGGATGCGTTCCACGCCACCTGCCGCCTGGAAGGCATCATCCCGGCCCTGGAAAGCTCCCACGCCCTGGCCGAAGCAATCAAGCGCGCACCGAAGCTGCCCAAGGACCACCTGATGGTCGTGTGCCTGTCGGGCCGCGGCGACAAAGACATGCAAACCGTCATGAACCACATGGCCGCCCAGGAGAAACAGGCATGAGCCGTCTTGAACAACGCTTCGCCGAACTGAAGGCCGAAGGCCGTTCGGCACTGGTCACCTTCGTCACCGCAGGCGACCCGGGCTACGACGCCTCGCTGCAGATCCTCAAGGGGCTGCCGGCCGCTGGCGCCGACGTGATCGAACTGGGCATGCCGTTCACCGACCCGATGGCCGACGGCGTGGCCATCCAGCTGGCCACCCTGCGCGCCCTGGAAGCTGGCCAGACGCTGGCCAAGACCCTGCAGATGGTTCGCGAATTCCGTGTGGATAACCACACCACGCCGATCGTGCTGATGGGCTACTACAACCCGATCCACCGCTTTGGCGTGGAAAAGTTCGTGGCTGAAGCCAAGCAAGCTGGGGTCGATGGCCTGATCATCGTCGACCTGCCGCCCGAGCATGACGCCGAACTGGCCACCCCGGCCCAGGCCGCCGGTATCGACTTCATCCGCCTGACCACCCCGACCACCGACGATGCGCGCCTGCCGCGCGTGCTGGAGCGCAGCTCCGGGTTCGTCTACTACGTGTCGGTGGCCGGTGTAACCGGTGCCGGCTCGGCGACCACCGAGCACGTGACCGAGGCCATTGCCCGCCTGCGTCGGCATACCGATCTGCCGATCAGCGTTGGTTTCGGCATTCGTACGCCGGAGCAGGCCGCGAACATCGCCCGCTTGGCGGATGGTGTGGTGGTGGGGTCGGCGCTGGTCGACAAGATTGCCCAGGCCAAGAGTGCCGACCAGGCAGTGAGTGATGTATTGAGCCTGTGCTCGGCACTGGCTGAAGGCGTGCGCGGGGCTCGTCGCTAAACCGCGTCGCCTTCATCGCCGGCAAGCCAGCTCCCACAGGTACAGCGCCGCCCTCAGGCCCTGTGAAAATCCTGTGGGAGCTGGCTTGCCGGCGATGAGGCCATCACAGGCAACTGAGATTTACCCACCAAAAATAGACAGATCCAAAGGCCGCACAGCCCCCATCCAGATCGCATGGTCCCGGTGATCCGCCAGCTCATCTCCGGTCAGCGGGTGCATGAACACCACCAATCCCTTGCGGTACAGCGCCAACCAAGGCAACACCACTCCGACAAATTCCGGCTCGAACGCCAGCTGGCAACTCCAGTCCGGATGCGGCCCAACCGGCTTCTGGTGCATACGCCCCATGGTCACAGGGAACAGCCGCGCCGCCTCCTCACACAGCTCACGTGCCTGTTCCATCGTTGCCGCGTCGTAATAAACGTGTGCGTGGTAACCCTTGATTCTTTGCACGATAACTCCCGATTACACCGCCATCAGCCACTGCGCTCCTGCTCCAGCCAGCTGACGAACCGCTCGATCAACGCCCCGCGCCGCTTGCGCGGTGGCAAAACCAGATAATAGCCCCGACTCGACGTCAGGCTCCCCTCTAATGGCCGACATAGCAAGCCTTGATCCACCAGGCCATCCACCAGGTGCCGCCAACCAATCGCCACACCCTGACCGGCAATCGCCGCCTGGATCAGCAAGGTGTAGTTGTCAAAGCGCAACTGCCCCGCAGGTGGCGGGCTGGCCACGCCAAACCCGCGAAACACCCCCGCCCAATCAAACCAGCGGCTGGCCTGCTCGCCCTTCAAATGCAACAGGGGCAACTGTTGCAAAGCCACGGCTGACAAGGGTTTGCCATGGGTCAGGCGGGGGCTGCACACCGGGAACACTTCCTCATCGAACAGCCAGCGGCTTTCGCCCTGGTGAAAGCGCCCATCGCCAAACAGCACCGCCACATCGATGTCCGGCCGCAACATGCCCTGGCTGCGCTCACCGGTCACCAGGCTCACATCCACCTGTGGATAAGCTTCGTGAAAGCGCTGCAACCGGGGCATCAGCCAGAACGCGGCAAAGGCAAAGTCAGTGGCCACCTGCAGCACCTCGCGCTGGCCACGCCCGCTGGCTTGGGCAATGCCGTCATCCATCGCCTGCAATCCCTGATGCACCTGCTCGAACAGCACCTGTCCGGCTTCGGTCAGCTCGATGCCCCGGTAGATCCGGTCGAACAGGCGCGTGCCCAACTGCGCTTCCAGGCGCTTCACCTGCTGGCTCACGGCCGGTTGTGTGGTACCCAGCTCCAGCGCGGCGGCAGTAAAGCTGCGCAGACGCGCTGCCGCCTCGAACACACGCAAGGTATCCAGTGACAGCTCGGCGAGGTGATCAAACATAAGCACAGCTAATCCCAGTCATTGCCCGCCATGGGCTTTACCCATGTTAGCCACAGTCGCATCTTGGTAGGCAAGCGGTTCGCATAACCCTCAACGATGGAAGCCACCATGACGCGCCCGAATATCCTGTTCATCATGGCCGACCAGATGGCCGCACCTTTGCTGCCGATCTACGCCCCTTCGCCCATCCAGATGCCGCACCTTAGCCGCCTGGCCGAGCAGGCGGTGGTGTTCGACTCGGCCTACTGCAACAGCCCGCTGTGCGCGCCGTCGCGCTTCACCCTGGTCAGCGGCCAGTTGCCCAGCCGCATCGGCGCCTACGACAACGCCGCCGACTTCCCCGCAGACGTGCCAACCTATGCCCACTACCTGCGCCGGCTGGGCTACCGCACAGCACTGTCGGGCAAGATGCACTTCTGCGGCCCGGACCAGCTGCACGGCTATGAAGAACGCCTGACCAGCGATATCTACCCCGCCGACTACGGCTGGGCGGTGAACTGGGACGAACCGGATGTGCGCCCCAGCTGGTACCACAACATGTCCTCGGTGCTGCAGGCCGGCCCATGCGTGCGCACCAACCAGCTGGATTTCGACGAAGAGGTGGTGTTCAAGGCGCGCCAGTACCTGTACGACCATGTGCGCGAGAACGATGGCCGGCCGTTCTGCCTGACCGTGTCCATGACCCACCCGCACGACCCGTACACCATCCCCAAGCGCTACTGGGACCGCTACGAGGGTGTGGATATCCCCATGCCCCACGCCGGGTTCAGCCAGTCGGAACTCGACCCGCACTCGCAGCGCCTGCTCAAGGTCTACGACCTGTGGAACAAACCGCTACCTGTGGACAAGATCCGCGATGCCCGCCGCGCCTACTTTGGCGCTTGCAGCTACATTGACGACAACATCGGCCAGCTGCTGCAAACCCTGGAGGAATGCAACCTGGCCGACGACACCCTGATCGTGTTCTCCGGCGACCACGGCGACATGCTTGGCGAGCGTGGCCTCTGGTACAAAATGCACTGGTTCGAGATGTCGGCGCGGGTACCGCTGCTGGTGCATGCGCCGAAGCGCTTCGCAGCAGGCCGGGTCAGCGCCTCGGTCTCCACCTGCGACCTGTTGCCAACCCTGGTCGAACTCGCGGGCGGCGCTGTGGATAACCACCTGCACCTGGACGGCCGCTCGCTGGTAAGCCACCTGCAAGGGCAGGGCGGCCACGACGAAGTGATCGGCGAATACATGGCCGAAGGCACCGTGGGCCCGCTGATGATGATCCGCCGTGGGCCGTACAAGTTCGTGTACAGCGAAGACGACCCGTGCCTACTCTATGACCTGAGCCGCGACCCGCACGAGCGGGAGAACCTCACCGGCAGCCCGGACCATCAGGCGCTGCTGCAGGCATTTGTCGATGAAGCACAGCAGCGCTGGGATATCCCCAGCCTGCGCCAGCAGGTGTTGGCCAGCCAGCGCCGCCGCCGCCTGGTGGCCGAAGCGCTGGCCATCGGCAAGCTGAAAAGCTGGGACCACCAACCGCTGGTGGACGCCAGCCAACAGTACATGCGCAACCACATCGATCTCGACGACCTCGAGCGCAAGGCACGTTATCCACAGCCCGCACCCATGGATTGAGAAGAGAGGCCGCCATGCACAAGTTCTCCGCCGCCGTGTTCGCCCTGGCCCTGGGCGCCGCCACGGCCCACGCCGCCGACAGCGACGCGCAATGCAGCACCGTGAAAATGGCCGACCCCGGCTGGAGCGATATCGCTTCGACCAATGCCGTGGCCCGCCTGTTACTGGAAAGCCTGGGCTACCAGGTGAAAATCGACAGCCTGGCCGTACCGATCATCTACGGTGGCTTGAAGGATGGCCGTGTCGACGCCTTCCTTGGCAACTGGATGCCGGCCCAGCAAGGTTTCCATGACAAGTTCATCGCCAACGGCGATGTGCAGCAGCTGTCGCGCAACCTGGAGGGAACAGAGTTCACCCTGGCGGTGCCCGACTATGTGTGGAATGCCGGGGTGAAAGACTTTGCCGACCTGCAGAAGCACGCCGACCAGTTCGACAAGAAGCTGTATGGCATCGGCTCCGGCGCACCGGCCAACCTGTCGCTGAAGGAAATCATCGACAAGAATGAATTCAACCTTGGTCAGTGGAAGCTGGTGGAGTCCAGTGAGCAGGCGATGCTGGCGCAGGTCGACCGGGCAGTGAAGAAGCAGCAGTTCATTACCTTCCTCGGCTGGACACCGCACCCGATGAACGTGAAGCTGAAGATGCACTACCTGACCGGCGGGGAGAAGTGGTTCGGCAGCAAAGGCGAGGTGTATACGCTGACCCGCAAGGGTTATCCACAAGCCTGCCCGAATGCGGCGAAGCTCTTGGGTAACCTCAAGTTCACGCTGGACATGGAAAACAGCATCATGGCCGAGGTTGTGGACAAGAAGATCAGCTTTGATGAAGCGGCCAAGGCTTGGGTGAAGGCACATCCCGAGCTGTTGAATGATTGGTTGGCTGGGGTAACCACAAAAAGTGGCGCCGATGCCCGCGAAGCAGTAATGACAAAGCTGTAAACCGATCCCTGTGGGAGCGGGTTCACCCGCGAATGCGATAGTGGAGCAACAGACGCATTCGCGGGTGAACCCGCTCCCACAGGGGGACAGTGTACCTACAGGAATTTGGGTAACCCATGCATCGCATCATCCACCTGCTGCCCTTCCTCACCTGGCTCCCCCGCCAATCGGGCCGCAGCCTGCGCCAGGACCTGCTGGTGGGCCTGAGCGGTGCCATCCTTGCCCTGCCGCAATCCATCGCCTACGCCCTGATCGCCGGCCTGCCCGCCGAATATGGCCTGTACGCCGCCATCGTGCCGGTGCTGATCGCTTGCCTATGGGGTTCATCCTGGCACCTGATCTGCGGCCCGACCGCTGCCATATCCATCGTCCTCTACGCCAGCATCAGCCCGCTGGCCGTGGCGGGCAGCGCCGATTACATCACCCTGGTACTGCTGCTGACCTTCCTCGGCGGCATCTTCCAGCTACTACTCGGGCTTTTGCGGTTTGGTGCGCTGGTCAACTTCGTCTCCCATTCCGTGGTGCTCGGCTTCACACTGGGTGCTGCCATCGTCATTGCCCTGGGTCAGATGCCCAACCTGCTGGGCATGGACCTGCCCAGCCAGGCTACGGCGCTGAAGACCGTGCAAGACCTGGCCAGCCATGCCGGCGACGTCGACCTGCCATCCCTGATACTCGGCCTGGCCACTGTGGTGATCGGCGTGGCGCTCAAATTTTGGCGCCCCCGCTGGCCGAGCCTGTTGATAAGCCTGATGCTGGTCAGCCTGGCTGCGTGGCTGCTGCCGGGTTTCTTTGGCCATGTGCCGCGGGTGACTGCGTTTACCGGGCAGCTTCCGCCGATCAGTCCGCTGCCCTTGCTGGACGTGGAACTCATGCTTCGCCTTCTACCCAGCGCTGTGGCGGTGGGCATGCTGGGGCTGGTCACCAGCCTGTCGATTGCCCGCTCTCTCTCGGCACGCTCAGAACAGCTAATCGACCCGGATCAGGAAATACGGGCACAGGGCCTGTCGAACATCGCAGGGGCGTTTTTCTCCGGTTATCTGTCTGCCGGCTCCTTCACCCGCTCGGGCCTGAGCTATGAGGCAGGTGCCCGTTCGCCCATGGCCGGGGTGTTTTCGGCGCTGTGGGTAGCGTTGTTCGCCGTTACCGGCGCCGGGTTGATCGCACACCTGCCGATACCCGCCATGGCCGGCAGCATTTTGCTGATCTGTTGGGGGTTGGTGGACCATCGGGGGATTCGCGCGCTGTTCCGGGTCAGCCGCTCGGAGTTTCTGGTAATGGCACTGACGGCGGCGGCGACCTTGTTGCTGGAATTGCAGACGGCGATCTATGCCGGGGTGCTGGCGTCGCTGTTCTTCTATCTGAAGCGCACGTCACGGCCACGGGTACAGCAGAGCCGTGAAGGTGATGCGGATGTATTGCGGGTGGGCGGGTCGATCTTCTTTGGTGCCGCGCATTACCTGCAGGTGCGCTTGCAGCGTTGCCAGGGGCCGCATGTGGTGATCGATGCGCGACAGGTGAATTTTATCGATTACTCGGGTGTGGATATGTTGCACCGCGAGGCGCGGCGGTTGATGCGCACGGGGGGGAGTTTGACCTTGCACCGGGCCAGGCCGCAGGTGGTCGAAGAGTTGCAGAAGCTGGAGGGGGCGGAGTTGTGCCCGATCCGCTTTGAGGAGTGAGGCTTAAATCCTTGGGGCTGCTTTGCAGCCCATCGCGACACAAGGCCGCTCCCACAGTGGATCGGCGTATGGCGTACTTTGTGGGAGCGGCCTTGTGTCGCGATGGGCCGCAAAGCGGCCCCGACAATCTCAGCCCCGAGCCAGTTGCCGGCGCAGTTCAGCCAAAACCGGCGCCGTATCCGGCCGAACCCCACGCCAGATAAAGAAGGCTTCAGCCGCCTGCTCCGCCAGCATCCCCAACCCATCCAGCACCTTGGCCGCACCCAGCTTGGTAGCCCACTGGCAAAACGGCGTAGGCTCCTTGCCATACATCATGTCGTAGCAAACCGTACGCCCCGCCTCGACCAGGCTATCGGCAATCGGAGGCAATTCCCCGGCCAGGCTCGCCGAGGTGGCATTGATGATCACATCCACCGGCTCCTGCAACCAGGCAAACCCGCTGGCCACCACCGGCCCCAGTTCATCGAACTCACGCGCCAGTTGCTCGGCTTTTTCCACAGTTCGGTTGGCAATCACCAGCGACTGAGGCTTGTGCGCGAGGATCGGCTCCAGCACGCCACGCACGGCGCCGCCAGCACCGAGTATGAGAATGCGCTTGCCGGCCAGCTCGACCCCGGCATTCACCGTCAGGTCGCGCACCAGGCCAGCGCCATCGGTGTTGTCGCCCTGCAGGGTGCCATCGGCCAGCTTGCTCAGCGTATTCACCGCCCCAGCGCGCCGGGCACGCGGGGTCAGGCTGTCGCACAGGCGGTAGGCCTCTTCCTTGAACGGCACGGTAACGTTGCCGCCGCTGCCTTGCTTGAAGAAGCCGCGCGCGCAATCGCTGAACTCGTCCAGCGGCGCCAGCAGGGTGGCGTATTCCAGGTCCTGGCCGGTCTGCTCGGCGAACAGGCGGTGGATCAGCGGCGACTTGCTGTGGCCGATGGGATTACCGAAAACGACGTACTGGTCCATGGCGGTTCCTTGGTTGTCCACAGGCTTACTGGCCAAGCCAGTCGCGGTCTTGCAAGAAGTACTCGGTCAGGCGCGCTTCTTCGCTGCCGGGCGCAGCCTTCCAGTCGTAGCCCCAACGAACCTGCGGCGGCAGCGACATGAGGATGGACTCGGTACGGCCACCCGACTGCAGGCCGAACAGGGTGCCACGGTCGTAGACCAGGTTGAACTCCACGTAGCGGCCACGACGGTATTCCTGAAACTCGCGCTGCTGCGGGGTGTAGGGCGTGTCCTTGCGGCGCTGGATGATCGGCAGGTAGGCGTTGACGTAGGCATCGCCGATGGCGCGGATGAAGGCGAAGCAGATGTCGAAATCCCACTCGTTCAAGTCATCGAAGAACAGCCCGCCAATGCCGCGTGGCTCGCCCCGGTGCTTGAGGTGGAAGTAGCGGTCGCACCAGGCCTTGTAGCGCGGGTACACGTCGGCACCGAACGGCGCGCAGGCCTGCTCAGCCACGCGGTGCCAGTGGATGCAGTCTTCTTCATTGCCGTAGTACGGGGTCAGGTCGAAGCCACCACCGAACCACCACACGGCCTCTTCACCTTCCTTTTCGGCAATGAAGAAGCGCACGTTGGCGTGGGACGTAGGCACATGCGGGTTGTGCGGGTGAATCACCAGCGACACGCCCAAGGCCTCGAAGCCACGGCCCGCCAGCTCAGGGCGGTGGGCACTGGCCGAGGGCGGCAGACCCGCACCGAACACATGGGAGAAGTTGACCCCGCCTTTCTCGATCACCTTGCCGTCGCCGATCACCCGCGTGCGGCCCCCGCCACCGGCTTCGCGCACCCAGGCGTCCTCGACGAAGCGGGCGCCGCCGTCTTCAGCTTCGAGGGCAGAGCAGATGCGGTCTTGCAGGTCGAGCAGGTAGGCTTTCACGGCCTCGGTGCGGCTAGTCATCGGGTCACCAGGAACGGGCAGGGAAGAATTCGCCGCGTAGCATACCACCGCCAGCGCGCGCGCCGCAGTTGACGGCGATCAAGCAAAGGCGTCCGATAGAAGGCCTTTTCCCGATCCCGACGACAGGAGTGCGAGATGGCCAAGCGTATCCAGTTCAGCCAGCATGGCGGCCCGGAAGTGCTGCAGTTTGTGGAATTCGAACCCGCCCCACCGGGGCCGCAGCAGGTGCGCGTGCGTAACCATGCCATCGGCCTGAACTTCATCGATACCTACTTCCGCAGTGGGCTGTACGCACCGCCGTCCCTGCCTTCGGGCCTGGGCACCGAAGCCGCAGGTGTGGTCGAGGCCGTGGGCGAAGGCGTTACTCGGTTGAAGGTAGGGGATCGCGTGGCCCATGCCGGCGGCCCGCTGGGTGCGTACAGCGAGGTGCATACACTGCCGGAGGCCAACCTGGTCAAGCTGCCCGACAGCATCAGCTTCGAGCAGGCAGCGGCGGTGATGCTCAAGGGTTTGACCGTGCAGTACCTGCTGAAGCAGACCTATGAGGTGAAGGCGGGTGACGTGATCCTGTTCCACGCGGCGGCTGGCGGTGTGGGTTCGCTGGCGTGCCAGTGGGCCAAGGCGTTGGGCGCCAAGCTGATCGGTACCGTGAGTTCTGCCGAAAAGGCCGAGCGGGCCAAGGCGCTGGGGGCGTGGGAAACCATCGACTACAGCCGTGAAGATGTGGCCAAGCGCGTGCTGGAGCTGACCGATGGCAAGAAATGCCCGGTGGTGTACGACGGCGTGGGTGCCGATACCTGGCTGACCTCGCTGGATTGCCTGCAACCGCGTGGGTTGATGGTGAGCTTTGGCAATGCCTCGGGCGCGGTGAGCGGGGTTAACCTGGGGATTCTGGCGCAGAAGGGGTCGCTGTATGTGACCCGCCCAACGTTGGCGAGCTATGCCAACAATGCCGAGAACACCCAGGCCATGGCCGATGACCTGTTTGCGATGATTGCGAGTGGCAAGCTGGTTGTGGATATCCAGCAGCGGTATCCGCTGAGTGAAGCGGCCAAAGCGCAGGCGGAGTTGTCGGCGCGGCGGACTGTGGGGTCGACCGTACTGCTGCCTTGAGCCAGGCTGAAGATTGCATCAGGGCGGCCAGGTGTTCGCCGTGAGGTTTGCAGCGCCTATGAAACCGAGCGCCGCGCGGGCGGCGCTCGATCTCACAGACGATGAATGCATCAAGGCGGATACCTGTCAGCCCTCACACCTTCTTCTGCGGATCGGTCGGCGACTCGATCCCATCGAGTATCGATTCCACCAACCCCTCCGCCAGTTCAATGGAATGCAGGCTCGACCAGTACATGCCACGGCCTTCTTCGCGCAGATACTCCAATGCTTTGGAACCCGTCTCATACGCACCACGCAGGTACAGGGCGACATGGACCAGAGCGTCCTCGGCGGAAATGTTCGGGTTGACGGTGAAGAGTGGGTCATGGCCGGCGTCGCAGCGGCCGAAGGGGCGGGTGGAGGTGCAGGGTAGGGGTGGATCTGGAACAATCTTCTTCATCATTAGATCTCGCTTCATGGCCCCACCCAGTCGTTACCACACAAATGGGTGGCAGCTGTACGCAGGGTGGTAAACCGGGTGGGAGATCTAAAACCCAGCAGGCACGAAGCCTCCTGCGAACAGCCGCCATGGACTGCCAAGATCACCCTGAACCCGGGTTACCACACCCGATCGCCAAGTTATTCAGCGACGGTTGAAGCCTAAGGGCAGAGGTTCCCACTGAGAAGGTGATGGCAGAGGACACGGATCGTAGGATATTTCCGAAGCGGCTAGCTGGACAGCCATTCGAGACAAAATCAGAAAAACCTGCGGTGAATTGGCCCTAACCCTGTGGGAGCGGGCATGCCCGCGAACACGGGCGAAGCCCGTGCCAGGCACCGAGTTGGATTCTTCGCGGGCGCGCCCGCTCCCACAAGGGCCCGAGCCCACCCGCGAGCGCTGTGGATAGATTCAGCCCGGGCGCACCACTTCGCCAGTAGCCAGGTTACGAATCACACTCGGGTTCTTCCGCCCGCCCAGCGCGCCGCCCAGCACCATGTCCAACTGACCATGGAAATACTGCTCAACCCGCAACCGGGTCTTCGCCGCCGGGCGCCCGCCGGGGTTGCACGAGGTGGAAATCAGCGGCCCCACCAGCGCGCACAGTTCACGCACAACCGGGTGATCACTGACCCGCAGCGCCACGGTGTCATGCTGGCCGGTCACCCATTCAGGCAACAGGTCCTGATGCGGCACCAGCCAGGTGTTCGGCCCCGGCCAGGTGCTGCCCATACGGTCGATCCAGTCTTCGGGGAAGTCCTCGAACAGGAAGTCGAACTGGCGAATGTTGTCGGCGATCAGGATCAGCCCTTTATCCACAGGTCGCGATTTCAGCGCCAGCAGGCGATACACCGCGTCCTCGTTCCACGGGTCGCAGCCCAGGCCCCAGACCGCTTCCGTCGGGTAGGCGATCACTGCGCCCGCCCGTACCTCACGTGCGGCTTGTTGCACACGAAAACTGCTCACCATTGCTGTCTCTCCGCCTATATACCTTGCTTGTGTGCAGTGTACTTAGCCCGCACGGGCAAACCAACGCCCGGCTTCATTGCTGACCCGGCCTTCCAGCTCCAGCTCGGTCAGTTGCGCCAGCACTTCGGCCAGCGGCAGCTCGCTGCAATGCGCCAGGCTTTCGCTGGTTTGCGGCGCGGCATGCAGCAGGGCAAGCAGGGGATGGTCGAATTTGTCCACAACGGCGGGTGGCAGGTTTTGCCAACCCTGCAAGCTCTCCAGGATCTGATCCACGCTTTCCACCAGCAGCGCGCCATCACGGATCAACTGGTGGCAGCCCTTCGAACCCGGGTGGTGAATGGAACCCGGTATGGCATACACCTCACGGCCATGCTCGGCCGCCAGCCGGGCAGTGATCAATGAACCGCTTGCAAGGCTGGCTTCGACCACCAGTACGCCCAACGACAGCCCACTGATGATGCGATTGCGCCGCGGGAAGTTGCCGGGCAATGGCCCGGCATTCAGCGGGTACTCGGAAACCAGTGCGCCGCCATGGTCGATCATCGCCTGCGCAAGCTCCAGGTGCCGCTGTGGATAAAGTTTTTGCAACCCCGTGCCAAGCACGCCAATCGTACCCCCACCAGCCTGCAACGCAGCCCGATGAGCGGCACCATCGATACCCACAGCCAAGCCGCTGGTGATAGTGAAACCGGCCTGCGCCAGGTAGCGGGAAAATGCCGCAGCGGTGTCGAGCGCCGGTGGTGTGGCACGCCTGCTGCCCACAATGGCCAGCTGTGGACGTTCGAGCAACGCAGGTTCGCCAGCCACGAAAAGCAGCGGCGGGGCATCGTCGATTTCCGCCAGCAATGCAGGGTAATCGGGGCCGTCCCACATCAGTAAATGTTGGCCAGGTCGCTCTAGCCAGGCCATTGCGGCCAGTGCGCCATCGCGCACTTCGGCGCTGCGCCGCGCGTCAATGGTGATCTGTGGGATGCCCAGTGCACGCCAGGCCGAACCCGGTGCACTGAGTGCAGAGCAGGCACTGCCAAAGGCTTCGAACAACGTGCGAAAACGTCGCAGTCCCATCCCGGTAAGGCAGTGCAGGCGTAATCGTGCATCCAGTTCGGCAGGCGAACAGAGCGACGAATGGTGAATTGGCATAGGGATCATCCTTGATCGAAACAGGGCCATTTACGTGGCACAACCTGTGGATAACTCTGTGAGTAACACTTTGAAAAGCTGTCCATTGATTGAAGGCTATCAAGCCCATAAACACCCTAGACGAGCTTGCCAGGTGCCGAAATCCCCGTTTCCCTTTATTATGTGTGCTCAGTTTTCAACCGAACGCACAGTGACTGCCTGACCTTATGGCCATCTTGAACATTCTCGAATTCCCGGACCCGCGCCTGCGCACCATCGCCAAGCCGGTGACGGTGTTCGACGACGCCCTGCGTCAGCTGATCGACGACATGTTTGAAACCATGTACGAAGCCCCTGGCATCGGCCTGGCCGCCACCCAGGTGAACGTGCACCTGCAGGTCGTGGTCATGGACCTCAGCGAAGACCGCAGCGAGCCGCGCGTCTTCATCAACCCCACGGTCGAAGAGCTGACCCATGACATGGGCCAGTATCAGGAAGGCTGCCTGTCGGTACCGGGCTTCTACGAGAACGTCGACCGCCCGCTGCGCGTACGGGTCAAGGCCCAGGACCGCGACGGCAAGCCGTACGAGCTGGAATGCGAAGGCCTGCTGGCGGTGTGTGTGCAGCACGAATTCGACCACCTCAACGGCAAGCTGTTCGTCGACTACCTGTCGCAGCTCAAGCGCGACCGGATCAAGAAGAAGCTGGAAAAGCAGCACCGCCAGCAAGCCTGATCCCCACCTTCCAGAAGGCTTGCTCCGGCAAGCCTTTTTCTTTTTTGAAGCGAGAACTCCATGCGCATCGTCTTTGCAGGCACTCCAGAGTTTGCCGCCGAACACCTCAAGGCCCTGCTCGACAGCCCGTACGAAATCGTGGCTGTCTACACCCAGCCCGACCGCCCTGCCGGCCGTGGCCAGAAGCTGATGCCAAGTGCGGTCAAGGCGCTGGCCGTGGCCCATGACATCCCGGTGTTCCAGCCGCAAACCCTGCGCAACGCCGACGCACAGGCTGAACTGGCTGCGTTGAAGCCAGACCTGATGGTGGTAGTCGCCTACGGCCTGATCCTGCCCCAGGTGGTGCTGGATATCCCGCGCCTGGGCTGCATCAATAGCCACGCCTCCCTGCTGCCACGCTGGCGCGGTGCGGCACCGATCCAGCGTGCCGTGGAAGCTGGCGACGCCGAGAGCGGTGTAACCGTGATGCGCATGGAAGCAGGCCTGGACACCGGCCCGATGCTGCTCAAGGTGGTGACCCCGATCAGCGCCGACGACACCGGCGGCACCTTGCACGACCGCCTGGCTGAGATGGGCCCGCCTGCTGTAGTCCAGGCCATCGCCGGCCTGGCCGACGGTTCGCTGCAAGGCGAAATGCAGGACGATGCCTTGGCTACTTATGCACACAAGCTGAACAAGGACGAGGCGCGCATCGACTGGAGCCGCCCGGCGGTTGAACTGGAGCGCAAGATTCGCGCTTTCAACCCGTGGCTGGCATGCCACAGCACCCTCGATGGCGAAAGCGTGAAGGTCCAGGCGGCCAGCGTGTCCACTGGCACAGGCGCCCCCGGCGAAATCCTGTCGGCCAGCAAAGACGGCCTGGTCGTCGCCTGCGGTGAGCAGGCGCTGAATCTGACCCGACTGCAACTGCCCGGCGGCAAGGCACTCAACTTCAGCGACCTGTTCAACAGCCGCCGCGAGAAGTTCGCCGCTGGCAAGGTGCTGGGCCAATGAACCCACGCCTCGCCGCCGCCCGTGCCCTTGCCGCTGTACTTAGCGGCAAGGCTTCGCTGAACAGCTCGCTGCCGGCGCAGCTGGACAAGGTCGATGAACGCGACCGTGGCCTGACCCAGGACCTGGCGTTCGGCACCGCACGCTGGCAGCCTCGCCTCGACCTGCTGGCCGCGCAACTGCTGCAAAAGCCGTTCAAGGCCGCCGATGCCGATGTGCAGGCGCTGCTGCTGGTCGGCCTGTATCAGTTGTTCTACACCCGTATTCCCGCCCACGCCGCCATCGGCGAAACCGTCGGCTGTGCCGACAAGCTGAAGAAGCCGTGGGCCAAAGGGCTGCTCAATGCCGTGCTGCGCCGCGCCCAGCGCGAAGGCGAGGAGCTGTTGGCAAGCATGGAGCGCGACCCGGTGGTACGCACCGCCCACCCGCGCTGGCTGCAAAAATCGCTGAAAGCGTTCTGGCCGGAGCAGTGGGAAGCCATCTGCGCCGCCAACAATGCCCACCCGCCGATGATCTTGCGGGTCAACCGCCGCCACCACAGCCGCGATGCCTACCTGGCACTGCTGGCCGAAGCTGGCGTGGCCGCCAGTGCCTGCCAGTTCAGCCGTGACGGCATAGTGCTGGCCGAAGCCTGCGACGTACGCGGCCTGCCAGGCTTCGCTGAAGGCTGGGTGAGCGTGCAGGACGAAGCCGCGCAACTGTCTGCCGACCTGCTTGAACTGGCCCCCGGCCAACGCGTGCTGGACGCCTGCTGCGCCCCGGGAGGCAAAACCTGCCACCTGCTCGAAGCCGAAGCCGGCCTGGCCCATGTGGTGGCGATCGACCTTGAAGCCAAGCGCCTGACCCGCGTACGCGAGAACCTCGACCGCTTGCAACTGGACGCCGAACTGATCGCCTGCGATGCCCGTGACACCGCCAGCTGGTGGGACGGCAAGCCGTTCCAGCGCATCCTGCTCGACGCCCCGTGCTCGGCCACTGGCGTGATCCGCCGCCACCCGGACATCAAGCTGACCCGTCAGGCCGACGACATTCCAGCCCTGGCTTCGCTGCAAGGCGAGCTGCTGGATGCCCTGTGGCCGACCCTGGAAGTAGGCGGCATGCTGCTGTACGCCACCTGCTCCAGCCTGCCGACCGAGAACACCGAAGTGATCGACGCCTTCCTGGCCCGCACCCCGGGCGCCCGTGAGCTGGACCTGGCCACCGAGGCCGGGCTGCGCCAGCCCCACGGTCGCCAGCTGCTGGCCCAGGAAGGCGGCCACGACGGTTTCTACTATGCCAAGCTGATCAAGATCGCCGCCTCGCGCGGATAAGAACAAAAGGTAGGGAGTAGCGGATGAAGATCATCATCCTCGGCGCAGGCCAGGTAGGCGGTACGCTGGCAGAGCACCTGGCCAGCGAAGCCAACGACATCACCGTGGTCGACACCGATGGCGACCGCCTGCGCGACCTGGGCGACCGCCTGGACATCCGCACCGTGCAAGGCCGCGGCTCGCTGCCGACGGTGCTGCGCCAGGCAGGCGCCGATGACGCCGACATGCTGGTAGCGGTGACCAACAGCGATGAAACCAACATGGTCGCCTGCCAGGTAGCCTATTCGCTGTTCCACACCCCGACCAAGATCGCCCGGGTACGGGAGTCGGCCTACCTCACCCGCGAAGAGCTGTTCGACAACGACCATATCCCGGTCGACGTGCTGATCAGCCCTGAGCAGGTGGTGACCAACTACATCAAGCGCCTGATCGAGCACCCGGGCTCGCTGCAGGTGATCGACTTCGCCGAAGGCAAGGCCCAGTTGGTGGCGGTAAAGGCTTACTACGGTGGCCCGCTGGTCGGCCAGCAACTGCGCCAGATTCGTGCGCACATGCCCAACGTCGATACCCGCGTGGCGGCCATCTTCCGCCGCGACCGGCCGATCACCCCACGGGGCGACACGGTAATCGAAGCCGACGACGAAGTGTTCTTCATTGCCGCGAAGAAAGACATCCGCGCCGTGATGGGCGAGCTGCGCCGCATCGACGAAACCAACAAGCGCATTGTCATCGCCGGGGGCGGGCAGATCGGCGAACGCTTGGCCGAGGCCATCGAAAGCCGCTACCAGGTGAAGATCATCGAGATGAGCCCGGCCCGTTGCCGGCACCTCTCCGATACTCTGGAAAGCACTGTAGTGCTGCAGGGCAGCGCTTCGGACAAGGACCTGATGCTCGAAGAGAACATCGCCGACGCCGATATTTTCCTGGCCCTGACCAACGACGACGAAGCCAACATCATGTCGTCGCTGCTGGCCAAGCGCCTGGGCGCGGGCAAAGTGATGACCATCATCAACAACCCGGCCTATGTCGACCTGGTGCAGGGCGGCGATATCGACATTGCCATCAGCCCGCAGTTGGCCACCATCGGCACCCTGCTGGCGCACGTGCGCCGTGGCGACATTGTCAGCGTGCACTCGCTGCGCCGTGGCGCGGCCGAGGCCATCGAAGCGGTGGCGCACGGGGATTCGAAGTCGAGCAAGGTGGTGGGCAAAGCCATCGAAGACATCGCCCTGCCACCGGGGACCACCATTGGCGCAATCATTCGTGACGAAGAGGTGATGATTGCCCACGACGACACCATGATCGAGTCGGGTGATCATGTGATCCTGTTCGTTGTGGATAAAAAGCATATTCGGGATGTGGAGAAGCTGTTCCACGTCGGCTTGAGTTTCTTCTAGGAGAAGACGGCATGCGCGAATCGCTGGAGAAGATGCTGGCCAAGGGTGTGGATAACCCGCTGCTGAGGTTTGGCCTGGGCAAGGCCTGGCTGGATGAAGGCAACGGCGCTGAAGCGGCGGTGCACCTGGCACGCTGTGTGGAGCAGGACCCGAAGTATTCGGCGGCCTGGAAGTTGCTGGGCAAGGCGTATCAGTTGCAGGGTGACCTGGCGGCGGCGCGCAAGGCCTGGGAGGACGGGATCGTGGCGGCGCAGGCCCATGGGGACAAACAGGCCGAGAAAGAGATGACCGTGTTCCTGAAGAAGCTCAACAAAGCATCGGGTTGACACGTCCCTGTGGGAGCGGGTTCACCCGCGAATGCGATGTTGGATTTACCGACGCATTCGCGGGTAAACGCGCTCCTACAGGGGACGGTGAAAGGCTTAATACCAGCGCGGCTCGCCAGCCGGGCGCTTCTTGAAGCGCTTCATGCTCCACATGTACTGGCTCGGGTACTCGCGCACATAGCGCTCGACCACCTTGCTCATCGCCGCCGCCGACTCGGTCACGTCAGTGCTGTACATCGCCTCCGGCGCCGCCTCCAGGAACACCTTGAAGCCCGAGCCATCCGGCAGCCGCAGGGCATGCAGGAACACCCCCACCGCCTTGCCACCGGCCAGCATGTTCGGCACGAACTTGCTGGTCAGCGCCTGGGTACCGAGAAACGGCACGAACACGCCCGCCGATTCCGCTGGCTCCGGGTCGGCAGGAATGCCCACCTGGCCACCCCGGCGCACTTCCTTGATCACGCTGAGAATGCCTTCCTTGGTCGAAGGCGCCACGCGGTTGCCCATCTGTACGCGCTGCTCGCGCAGCAGGTCATCCACCGCCTTCAGCTTGGGCGGGCGGTAGAAGATGATCGGTTTGCACTGGTTGCAGTAGAAGTGGTTCAGCACTTCCCAGTTGCCCAGGTGGCTGGTGATGCCCACCACACCCTTGCCCGAGGCCAAAGCCTGTTCCAGCACTTCCAGGCCATGCACTTCCTTGACCAGCTCCAGCGAACGCTGCGGCGGCCAGATCCAGGCACAGGCACTTTCGACAAAAGACTTACCAATATCCCGGAGTGCCTGGCCAACCAGTTGCTCACGGGCAACCGGGTCCATCTCCGGGAAACACTTGGCCAGGTTGATGCGCACCACGTTGCGCGAACTGTTGGGGATCTTCCACATCAGCCAGCCAATACCCGCGCCGACGCGCTGCACAGCGCCCCAGGGCAGCTTGGCAAACAGGCGCAGCACCCCGACCATCAGGGCGCCCTTGAACTTTTCCACAGGCGAATTCCTTATTTCAGCAAGGCGCGCATTGTAACCCCTCAGCGCAGCAAGGCGGCGTAGCGATCGCAATCGGTGGTGTGGTCCATGACCATGCCGGTAGCTTGCATGAAGGCATAGCAAATGGTCGGGCCGACGAACGTGAAGCCGGCTTTCTGCAGGGCCTTGCTCATGGCCTTGGCTTCATCGGTGACCGCCGGCACATCGCTACGGCCCTCGAAATGGTTGACCTTCGGCTCCCCGCCAACGAACGACCATAACCACTCGGCAGGGTTATCCACAGCCAGCCAGGCCTGCGCGTTGCGCCGGGCGGCCTTGAGTTTGAGCCGGTTGCGGATGATGCCGGCATCCTGCATCAGTTCTTCGATACGTTCGTCGCTCATGGCAGCCAACTGCACAGGGTCGAAGCCGTACATCACCTCGCGATAACGCTCGCGTTTGCGCAAAACAGTGATCCACGAAAGCCCCGCCTGGAACCCTTCGAGCAAAAGCATCTCGAAGAGCAACGCCGGGTCGCGCTGTGGCGTTCCCCATTCCTGGTCATGGTAGGCCTGGTACAACGGATCGTCGGTACACCAAAAGCAGCGTGGCATAAGGCTCCAATGAGTAGAGGGCGAGGCGAATCAGGTTATACTCCCGCTCTTTACATCCGCATCCCCAGATACAGGTGAATTTCGTGAGCCAGCCTACGCCAGCCGTGCGTACCTTCCAAGACCTGATCCTCGCCCTGCAAAACTACTGGGCAGCTCAAGGTTGTGTGGTGCTTCAGCCCTACGATATGGAAGTAGGCGCCGGCACTTTCCACACCGCTACATTCCTGCGCGCCGTGGGTCCAGAAACCTGGAACGCCGCCTATGTGCAGCCTAGCCGTCGCCCTGCCGACGGGCGGTATGGCGAAAACCCCAACCGCCTGCAGCACTACTACCAGTTCCAGGTGGTGCTCAAGCCGAACCCGGCCAACTTCCAGGAGCTGTACCTCGGCTCGCTGAAAGCCATCGGCCTGGACCCGCTGGTGCACGACATCCGCTTCGTCGAAGACAACTGGGAATCGCCAACCCTCGGCGCCTGGGGCCTGGGCTGGGAAATCTGGCTGAACGGCATGGAAGTGACCCAGTTCACCTACTTCCAGCAGGTAGGCGGCATCGAGTGCTACCCGGTCACCGGTGAAATCACCTACGGCCTGGAGCGCCTGGCCATGTACATCCAGGGCGTCGACTCGGTGTACGACCTGGTGTGGGCCGACGGCCCGTTCGGCAAGGTCACCTATGGCGACGTGTTCCACCAGAACGAAGTGGAGCAGTCGACCTACAACTTCGAACACGCCAACGTCGACAAGCTGTTCGAACTGTTCGACTTCTACGAAAGCGAAGCCAACCGCCTGATCAAGCTGGAGCTGCCGCTGCCGACCTACGAAATGGTCCTGAAGGCCTCGCACACCTTCAACCTGCTGGACGCCCGCCGCGCCATCTCGGTAACCGAGCGCCAGCGTTACATCCTGCGTGTACGTACCCTGGCCCGGGACGTGGCGCAAAGCTATCTGCAAGCCCGCGCACGCCTGGGCTTCCCGATGGCCACCCCTGAACTGCGTGACGAAGTGTTGGCTAAGCTGGAGGCTGCACAATGAGTGCTCAAGATTTCCTGGTAGAACTGGGCACCGAAGAGCTGCCACCGAAAGCCCTCGCCAGCCTCGGCGAAGCCTTCCTGGCCGGTATCGAGAAGGGCCTGCAGGCTGCTGGCCTGAACTACACCGGCAAGCAGGTGTATGCCGCACCGCGCCGCCTGGCCGTGCTGATCCGCCAGCTGGACGTGCAGCAGCCTGACCGCAGCATCAACATCGACGGCCCGCCCCTGCAGGCTGCTTTCAAAGACGGCGAGCCGACCCAGGCTGCCTTGGGCTTCGCCAAGAAGTGCGGCGTGGAGCTGGCCGAAATCGACCAGAGCGGCCCCAAGCTGCGCTTCTCCCAGCACATCCCGGGCAAGGCCACTGCCGGCCTGCTGCCAACCATCGTCGAAGACTCGCTCAACGACCTGCCGATTCCCAAGCGCATGCGCTGGGCGGCCAGCCGTGAAGAGTTCGTGCGCCCTACCCAATGGCTGGTGATGCTGCTGGGCGACCAGGTGGTCGACTGCACCATCCTGTCGCAGAAGGCCGGCCGTGAATCCCGTGGTCACCGCTTCCACCACCCGGAGAACGTGGTCATCACCACCCCGGCCAACTACGTCGAAGACCTGCGCAAAGCCTACGTGTTGGCCGACTTCGCCGAGCGTCGCGAGCTGATCAGCAAGCGTACCGCCGAGCTGGCCATGCAGCAGGAAGGCACTGCCATCGTGCCACCGGCGCTGCTGGACGAAGTGACTGCCTTGGTCGAATGGCCAGTGCCGCTGGTGTGCTCGTTCGAGGAGCGCTTCCTCGAAGTGCCGCAGGAAGCCCTGATCACCACCATGCAGGACAACCAGAAGTACTTCTGCCTGCTGGACAGCGAAGGCAAGCTGCTGCCGCGCTTCATCACCGTGGCCAACGTTGAAAGCCGCGACCCGAAGCAGATCGTGCAAGGCAACGAGAAGGTTGTGCGCCCACGCCTGACCGACGCCGAGTTCTTCTTCAAGCAAGACAAGAAGCAGCCGCTGGAAACCTTCAACGAGCGCCTGAAGAACGTGGTGTTCCAGGCCCAGCTGGGCACTGTGTACGACAAAGCCGAGCGCGTTTCCAAACTGGCTGCCTTCATCGCCCCGCTGATCGGTGGCGACGCCCAGCGCGCTGGCCGTGCCGGCCTGCTGTCCAAGTGCGACCTGGCCACCGAGATGGTTGGCGAGTTCCCTGAAATGCAGGGTGTTGCCGGTTACTACTACGCGCTCAACGACGGTGAGCCGGAAGATGTGGCCCTGGCCCTGAACGAGCAGTACATGCCGCGCGGTGCTGGCGCCGAGCTGCCGCAGACCCTTACCGGGGCTGCCGTGGCCATCGCCGACAAGCTCGATACCCTGGTGGGTATCTTCGGCATCGGCATGCTGCCAACCGGCAGCAAAGACCCCTACGCCCTGCGCCGTGCTGCCTTGGGCGTGCTGCGTATCCTGATCGAGAAGCAGCTGGACCTGAACCTGACCGGTGCGGTCGAGTTCGCGGTCAAGCAGTTCGGTGCCAAGGTCAAGGCTGCCGGCTTGTCGGAGCAGGTGCTGGAATTCATCTTCGACCGCCTGCGTGCACGCTACGAAGACGAAGGCATCGACGTGGCCACCTACCTGTCGGTGCGTGCCCTGCAGCCAGGTTCTGCCCTGGACTTCGACCAGCGCGTACAGGCCGTGCAGGCCTTCCGCAAGCTGCCGGAAGCCGAAGCCCTGGCCGCGGTGAACAAGCGTGTGTCGAACCTGCTGAGCAAGGCCGAAGGCGCCATCGCCGAACAGGTCGAGCCCAAGTACTTCGACAATGCCAACGAGTTCTCCCTGTACTCGGCCATTCAGCAAGCCGACCAGGCCGTGCAACCGATGGCTGCTGCACGCCAGTACAGCGAATCGCTGGCCCGCCTGGCGGCCCTGCGTGACCCGGTCGACGCCTTCTTCGAGGCGGTGATGGTCAACGCCGAAGACGCCAAGGTACGCGCCAACCGTTATGCCCTGCTCAGCCGCCTGCGCGGTCTGTTCCTGGGCGTGGCCGACATTTCGCTGCTGGGGTAAGCCTTGAAACTGCTGATTCTCGACCGTGACGGGGTGATCAACCATGACTCCGACGCCTATATCAAGACGCTGGAAGAGTGGGTACCGATCCCGGGTTCGGTCGAAGCGATCGCGCAGTTGAGCAAGGCGGGCTGGAAGGTGGCCGTGGCCACCAACCAGTCCGGTATTGCCCGTGGCTATTACACTCTGGCAACCCTTGAGGCCATGCACGCGCGCCTGCGCGCGCTGGTGGCCGAGCAGGGCGGCGAGGTGGGCCATATCGTGTATTGCCCGCACGGGCCGGACGAAGGCTGCGATTGCCGCAAGCCCAAGCCTGGCATGCTGCGGGCTATCGCCGAGCATTACCAGGTCGGCCTTGAGGGCGTCTGGTTTGTTGGCGACAGCAAAGGTGACCTGGAGGCCGCCCTGGCCGTCGGTGCACAACCCGTGTTGGTGAAAACCGGCAAGGGCGAGCGGACCCTGGAAAAAGGTGTCCCGGAAACTACACTGATTTTCGACGATCTGGCAGCTATCGCCAGAGAACTAATTTAAACAGTGCGCCTTCGGGCGCACTTTTCTCAGGCGGGCATGCCCCGCAATGGTACAAGCCACTATGTCGATCCTGCAGGCGATCAGAATCTTTCTTTTTTACCTGCTGCTGGGCACCAGTTCGCTGCTGTGGTGCTCGCTGAGCTTTTTCGTCGCGCCGTTCCTGTCGTTCCCCAAGCGCTACAAGTTCATCAACGTATATTGGTGCCGCTGCGCGCTGTTCCTGGTGCGCACCATTCTCGGCATCGACTACAAGATCACTGGCGCCGAGAACGTGCCCAATGAGCCTTGCGTGATCCTGTCGAACCACCAGAGCACCTGGGAAACCTTCTTCCTGTCCCAGTACTTCTCGCCGTTGAGCCAAGTGCTCAAGCGCGAGCTGCTGTATGTGCCGTTCTTCGGCTGGGCCATGGCCATGCTGCGACCGATCGCGATCAACCGCGACAACCCCAAGGAAGCCCTGCGCCAAGTGGCGAGCAAGGGTGACGAGCTGCTCAAGCAGAAGACCTGGGTGCTGATTTTCCCGGAAGGCACCCGCGTGCCCTTCGGCACGGTGGGCAAGTTTTCCCGTGGCGGTACCGCTCTGGCGGTAAATGCCGGGCTGCCGGTGCTGCCGATTGCCCACAACGCGGGCAAGTTCTGGCCAAAGACGGGTTGGGGCAAACGCTCTGGCACCATCGAGGTGGTCATTGGCGAACCCATGTACGCCAATGGCAGCGGGCCACGTGCCATTGCAGAGCTCAACGACCGCGCCGCAGCGTGGAACGAGGCGACTCAGCGGGCCATGGGTTCGCTGCCGCCAGCAGAGGAAAAACCCCAGGAACAGACAGCTTGATTTTCTGTGGATAACTTGTGAGCAGTTTTTCGATCGAATGCTTCAAGTGATCCCTAAGTAATTGAATTAGCTGTTTATTTCTACGTATGACATTTTTCTTGAAATCGTGCATAAGTTTTTTCGAGGCATAAAAAAACCGGCTTTTACAGCCGGTTTTTTTATGGCGTGTGGACAGCATCAGACCTTGTCGATATCCACATCCTTGGTTTCTTTGAGGCAGAAGATCCCCACCACCAGGCTCACCCCGGTCACCAGAATCGGGTACCACAGCCCGTAGAAGATATCCCCGGTGTACACCACCAGCGCGAACGAGACCGTCGGTAGGAAGCCGCCGAACCAGCCGTTGCCAATGTGGTAGGGCAGTGACATCGAGGTGTAGCGGATACGGGTCGGGAACAGTTCGACCATTACCGCCGCCAAGGGGCCGTAGGTCATGGTCGCGATCAGAATCATCGCCACGATCAGCACCACCACCATCACCTGGTTGACCTGCGCCGGGTCGGCCTTGGCTGGGTAGCCCGCCTGCTCGATTGCCGCACGCATGGCGGTTTCGTCGAAGCCATTGATGGCCTTGTCGCCAATATTTACCACTACATCACTGCCCGCCACGCTCACCGATTTGTACGGCAAGCCCTGCTTGACCAGGAACGTCTTGACCTTGTCGCACGGGCTGTCGAAACGCGCCTTGCCCACCGGGTCGAACTGGAAGGTGCAGCCTTGCGGGTCGGCGGTTACCACGATTGGCGCCTGGCGGCTGGCGGCATCAATCTGCGGGTTGGCGTAGTGGCTCAGCGCCTTGAACAGCGGGAAGTACAGCACGGTGGCCAGCAGCAGGCCGAGCATCAGGATCGGCTTACGACCGATACGGTCGGACAACCAGCCGAAGAACACGAAGAACGGCGCACCAATCACCACACTGATGATCAGCAGGGTGTTGGCCTGTGCCGGGTCCATCTTCAGCATCTGGGTCATGAAGAACAGCACGTAGAACTGTGCCGTGTAGAAGGTCACGGCTTGCCCGGCGTTGATGCTGAACAGGGCGGTAAGTACCACCTTCAGGTTTGGCCAAGAGGTGAACGACTCACGGATCGGCGATTTGCTCACCTTGCCCTGGGCCTTCATTTTCACGAACGCCGGCGACTCATGCATGCTCATACGAATCCAGGTGGAGATGGCCAGCAGCACGATCGACAGCAGGAACGGCAGGCGCCAGCCCCAGGTTTCGAACTGGTCGCCGCTGATGTAGCGGCTGCCCAGTACCACCAGCAGCGACAGCAGCAGCCCAAGGGTGGCGGTGGACTGGATGAAACCGGTGTGGAAGCCACGCTTGCCAGGCGGTGCGTGTTCAGCCACATAAGTGGCAGCACCGCCGTACTCACCGCCCAGCGCCAGCCCCTGCAACATCCGCAGAATCACCAGGATGATCGGTGCTGCGATGCCGATGCTGGCATAGGTGGGCAACAGCCCCACCGCGAAGGTGGACAGGCCCATCAGCACGATGGTGACCAGGAAGGTGTACTTGCGCCCGATCATATCGCCCAGGCGGCCGAACACCAGTGCACCGAAGGGCCGCACCAGAAAACCGGCGGCGAAGGCCATAAGGGCGAAGATGAAGGCGGTGGTGTCGTTCACACCCGCAAAAAACTGCTTGCTGATGACCGCTGCCAACGCGCCATAGAGAAAAAAGTCATACCACTCGAAAACTGTCCCGAGGGATGACGCGAAAATGATCTTGCGTTCTTCACGGCGGCTGGAGCTGCTGGCCGCCGCACCCTGCTCTTGGATGTAATCCGACATCGTTGCTGTCCTCGGCCCGCAGGCCACAGTGATTATTCTTGTTGTTCCACTGTCGGCAGCCTCTGACCGCAAGCCGCCGGTACTGCACGCACCCGGTCAGGGCGTCGGTAAGGCGTCTTCATTCAGATAGGTTTGGGTCGCAGCTCCTTTGAGAATCAGTTGCGCCGCCTTTTCGGCGATCATGAGGGTAGGTGAGCAGGTATTGCCGGAAGTGATCTGCGGCATGATCGAGGCATCCGCTACGCGCAGGCCGGGGATGCCGTGTACGCGCAGCTGGTTATCCACAACGTCCAGGGCGCCGGCGCCCATGCGGCAGGTACCGACCGGGTGGAAGATGGTGGTGCCGATTTTGCCAGCGGCCTCGAACAGTTCTTCCTCGGTTTGCAGGGCCGGGCCCGGCAGGTATTCCTTGGGCTCGAACGCCGCGAGGGCAGGGGCCTGGACGATGCGCCGGGTAAGGCGAATGGCATCGGCAGCGACGCGCAGGTCCTGTGGGTCGCTGAGGTAATTGGGGTCGATCAGCGGCGTGCTGTTCATGTCGGTGCTGCGAATATCGATACGCCCGCGGCTGGCCGGACGCAGGTTACACACCGAAGCGGTGAACGCCGGGAACGAATGCAGCGGCTCGCCGAAACGCTCCAGTGAAAGCGGCTGCACGTGGTACTGCAGGTTGGCAGTGGCCTGATCCGGACTTGAACGCACAAATGCACCCAATTGACTCGGCGCCATGGCCAGCGGGCCACTGCGGTCATAGAGGTAGCGCAAGCCCATACCCATCTTGCCCCAGAGGCTGTTGGCCATCTGGTTCAAGGTGCGGGCGTTGCGGACCTGGTAGATCAGGCGCAGTTGCAGGTGGTCCTGAAGGTTGCCGCCGACACCCGGCATGTCGTGGCGAACGCCGATACCCAGGCTTTCCAGCAGTTGGCGCGGGCCGATACCGGAGCGCTGCAGAATGCCAGGTGAACCGACGGCTCCGGCGCAAAGGATGATCTCGCGGCGCGCCGCAAACTCGTGCCAAGCGCCTTGCCAAAATGCTTTCACCGCCCGCGCACGGGTATTGTTGAGCAGTACCTGATCAACCTGAACGCCGGTCAGCACGGTGAGGTTAGCGCGGTCCTTGATTGGTCGCAGGAAGGCTTTGGAGGCGTTCCAGCGTACTCCGCTGCGCTGGTTGACCTGAAAGTATCCACAGCCTTGGTTGTCGCCGGTGTTGAAGTCATCGACCTTGCCGACGCCACTTTGCTCGGCGGCATCGCGGAAAGCATCGAGAATCGGCCAGCTGTAGCGCTGGCGTTCGACCCGCCATTCGCCGTCATCGCCGTGGTGCTCGCTGGCGCCGGCAAAGTGGTTCTCGCTGGCCTTGAACAGCGGCAATACATCTTTCCATGCCCAACCGTCGTTACCTTGTTCGGCCCAAGCATCATAGTCGGCCGCCTGGCCACGCATGTAGATCATGCCATTGATCGAGGAGCAGCCACCAAGCACCTTGCCGCGCGGGTAGCCCAGTGCGCGACCGCCAAGACCAGCCTGGGGCTCGGTCTTGAAACACCAGTCAGTGCGCGGGTTGCCTATGCAGTAGAGATAACCCACGGGAATGTGGATCCAGGGATAGTTATCGCGGCCACCCGCTTCCAGCAGCAAGACGCGGCAGGAAGGGTCGGCGGACAAACGATTGGCCAGCAGGCAACCGGCGGGACCGGCCCCTACGACCACGTAGTCGAAGGCAGAATCGGCTGATGGCATGTGCAACCTCGGGCCTGTTTTTTATTCTTGTCCCGATCCATCTTAGTGAGTAATTTCGTGGAGGAAACACGAGATTTCGCGCAGCCGCTGTGCGTTTTAGCACAGCGACCATCACTGCAACGGCGTGCGCCTGCAAAGGTTCTCGCCGTCTGGATGCATAGGGACAAGCATGTTCGACTGGAACGATCTTCGGTTTTTCCTCGAGTTGCAGCGCAGCGGCCGCCTACTCACTGCCGCCAAGCGCCTCAACACCACCCACAGCACCGTGGCTCGGCACATCGAGAGCATCGAGCAAAGCCTGGGCACCGCACTATTTGTACAACATGCCCAAGGCTACGAGCTGACCCCCTCGGGCCAAGCCTTGCTCAAACACGCCGAGGCCATGGAAAATGTCGCGCTGCTGGCGCAGGAAGAAATCACCCAGGCCATCACCCCATTGGGCAAGATTCGCCTGGGGGTGACCGAAGGCATCGGCATCATGTTCTTCACACCACGCATGAACGCGTTGTTCGAGCGCTACCCCGGCCTGGAAGTGGAGCTGGTCGCCGTACCGCGTTTCGTCAGCATCCTCAATCGCGAAGCAGAAATCAGCATCCACTTGGAACGGCCCAATGCCGACCTGCTGATCACCCGCAAACTCACCGATTATCGACTGGCCCTGTACGCCAGCCAGGACTACCTGGACCGCGCACCGCCCCTGCGCAACCGCGAAGACCTGGCCCGGCACAGCTGGATCGGCTACGTAGACGACCTGCTGTTCAGCCAGGAACTGTTGTTTCTCAACAGTTTCTGCCGGGCCCCGAATGTAGTGTTTCGCAGCACCAGTGTAATCGCCCAACAGGCCGCTGCCCGTGCCGGCCTGGGCATTGCAGTGCTGCCCAATTACATGGCTCGCCACGACCCGACGCTGGTGCGCGTGCTGCCGGGTGAAACCATCCAGCGCAGCTACTGGATCTGCACACGGCGCGAGCTGCACAAATCAGTGCGCCTGCGGGTGGTATGGGACTACCTGCTGGCGCTGTGTTTTGCTGAACAAAACGAACTTCTGGCCCAGTAATGAGCCACGACAAACAGCAGCGCCGCGCTCAGCACGCGGCACTGCCAGTGACTGATCGAAGCGACCTAGAGCTCGACCATACTCACTATCAAAGTGATGGTGATAGTAGAGACCAACGTCGTCCAGGTAATCATCGAGGCCATGGCTGGCGCATCACCACCCATTTGCCTGGCCAGGATGTAAGCATTACCCGCACATGGGACGCAGGCATACAGCAACGCAACATTGGCTGCGGTACCAGAGACGCCAAGGCCCATGATTAAAGCCAGCGTCACGATTGGCAGCAGCAAAAGCTTCAGCACGACCACGTACAGCGTAGCCAGAACACCCGCTACCTGAAGATTCAACATCAGCCCAGCACCTACAGACATCAAGCTAAGCGGGGTAGCAGCACTACCCAGATAGCTCATGAACTGCTCAACCGGCCCCACGATGCGCACCTCGTACAGGTTCAGGGCCAACCCCACCAGTACCCCAATGATCAGCGGGTTTTTGATGAGCGCGGCAAGCATGCTGCCCGGTGATTTGCGACCGCCCTCACCAAACTGATTCATCACCAACACACTCATCACATTGGTGGTAATGATCAGATAAGCAACGAATACACCGGATATCGCAACCCCTTCAGCACCATACAAGGAATGCGCCAAGGCAATGAACACATACGAGTTGTAGCGTATACCACCTTGAAAAATCGACGTGAACAGGTCGTTTCGAACCCTGAGGATTGCCTGGCCCAAAAATATGATAACCGCAACCACCAACGTTGCGCCCACTGTCGCAAAAATGGCGGTAGACGTTTCACCACTGCCAAAGTCGGCCTCACTGATATCCCGTATGAGCAGGGCTGGAAAAAACAGGTAGTAAACCAATTTATCGACATGTTTCCACCAGCCCGCATCACTGATGAACCACCGCTTGACGGTATTACCGGCAACTATCAATAGAAAGATTGGTAATACCGAGAAGAAGGTAGTCAGCATGCGCTCGCCTCCTGTGGCAGGAAGATTCGCGACTTCACCCTTTGCAACTGACGGTGCCCCCACAAATTGTTGGCGACAAACACGCGCTGCACCCAACGCATCGGGTTGTTCAGGTCATCGAGTGATGCACTGAAACGGTCACGCGAGTGAAGTGTGAAGCGATTATCAATATAAGCCAACATTCCCGGTTTTATATCGACACCAATCGATACCGTTTTTATTGCGTCATGGAATTTTTCCATTGCCTGGGCGGCACGCGCATTCAACGCCTCAACCATATCGGGGTAAAATACAGCATTGATTTCTGGAAAACTGTTGCTGCCGCAAACCATTGGAACGGCTGGGGTTACGTAGGTTCCTTCCTTCCGCCAGCGATAGGGAACCTTGATTTGGTAGAGCGGTTGACGCAGCCACGAGACATCGCTCGCATCGAGCAAATCGAGCGCGTTGCGGGCGTCGGCAAGGCGCGTCATCGGGCCGTTGCGGTCATGCCGAACACCGGTGAGCAGCAGGCCGAGCGGGTAAGCATTCAACCCGTCCATAAACTTCAATGCCGCGTTCTCGATATGAAAGTCAAGTTCCACATCGGAGCCAAGTCCTGTGTACTCACCTTTTGTCTGGGTACCCGGTATAAGATTATTGACGATATTGGCACCCTCAAACTGCACCGAGTACGGTTCACCTATCAACGCGGCAAACATCATGATCAGGTTTTCACTGATCGTGCCGCTTTTGCACGCGGGGAGGAACCTTTGTGGATCCGGAGTGGTAAACACTTGTTCATCGACCGGCAGGTTTTCGAACACAAGGTAGGGCTTGGGATGCAGCGACGCACGCTGTTCGGAAAGTATATCTATGACGCGCCTTGGCAACGTGGACGCAGCGGCCATCCGTAGGTCTGTAATATAAACTTGATCCCCTTGCGTATCATAATTAATAGTGGCCAATACCCTCGCCAACTGATCGCGTTCACTGTCGGTAAATTTGTACATGCAGGTGTTGTCCACGGGTGCACTCCTCTGAGCTGTTGCTGGTTCAAGTAACCACTGGGCTTTTAATGGAGTGCAAACTATCAATGTGGAAGACTCAAAGGGAGTAGGTCACGCTTCCTCAGGATCAAATTGCACAGCTGAACTGTGTGTTTATTGACATAAGAGTTGCTCGACCTGCCCCCAAGCGGCCTAGCCCCACAGTGCCTTGACGGCCAGAAGCAGAGCCGCCGCCCATCCAGCCACCGCAAACAATTGCTGCAAGCGCGGCCCAGCCAACTTCGCAGCCAGAGGCCTCACCAGTAGCAAGCCGAGCACCGCGCCAAAAGCGAAGGGTGCCCCGACCTGCCACTGCATGGCGCCCGCCAGGCTGGCGCTGACCACACTTCCGGTGGATACCAGGGCGATTACTGCCAACGAAGTGGAAACGATGCTGGCCATGCGTAGGTTGGTATAGCGGTTCAACGCAGGGATGATGACGAAGCCACCACCCACACCCAACAGGCCGGACAGTAACCCAGACAACGCCCCGGTGAATGCCAGGGCACGCGCGCAGGGAAGGGTCCAGCGCAAACGGCCCTGCAACGGGTTCAACACACAGGGTTCGATATAGCGATGGGCGTCATTGGCTTCACCGCGCAGCTCCTTGGCAGCCTTGCGCCAGATACGCAGGCAGGCGTACACCAACACACCCGCGAACACCACCTGCAAGGGTGTGTTCGGCAAGCGGTGCGCAAGCATCAGCCCGAACGGCGCGGCAACCACACCCACCATCGCAATGAACAGCGCCGCCCGATAACGCACCAGCCCCTGTCGTAGGCCCAGCACCGCGCCAACCGCTGCAGCCAGGCCTACGGCCAGCAGGCCGACCGGAGCGGCCTCGACCATCGACAGCCCCAGCCCGAACACCAACAAAGGCACGGCGAGAATGCCACCGCCTGCGCCGGTCAATGCCAGGACCGCGCCGATGATCGCGCCCAGGCCCGCCCCCAACAATTGATGTTCGATCACTTCCCACCCTCTGCACCCAACGGCTGCGGCCGAGCCAGCCACTCGCGGCCCTTCAGCATGCCTTGCCAGTACAGCGGTGGCAGCGCTTGCGCCTTCAGCAACCAAGCCAGGCGCGTTGGTTTGCGGCCATCCAGCAACCAGCTGGGGAAGCTCGGTGCCAGCTTGCCGCCATAGGTGAACTCAGCCAGGACGATTTTGCCGCGCTCTACAGTCAGCGGGCACGAGCCATAGCCGTCGTACTGGGCGAGGGTAGGCAACCTGCCCAATGCCACCAACACGTTGTTGGCCACGACCGGCGCCTGCTTACGGGCAGCCGCAGCAGTCTTGGCATTGCTGGTGTTGGCCACATCACCCAGGGCATGGATGTTGATGTACTTGCGGTGGCGCAGGGTATGCGGGTCGACATCGACCCAGCCCGCGTTATCGGCCAAGGGGCTTTCACGAATGAAGGCCGGCGCCACCTGGGGAGGGACCACATGGAGCATGTCAAAGGCCTCGATGTGCGTTTCGCTGCTGCCGTCGGGCAGGGTGCACACGAAGGTGGCGCGCTTGTTCGGGCCATCCACGGCCACCAGTCGGTGGGAGAAATGGAGGTCCACGGCGTATTTGTCTATGTACTTCATCAGCGCGGGCACATAGTCCGCCACACCGAACAACACAGCGCCAGCATTGAAGAAGCTGGCTTTCACTGCCCCCAGATGGCCGTGGCGTAACCAGTGGTCGCAAGACAGGTACAACGCCTTCTGCGGCGCGCCCGCACATTTGATCGGCATGGGCGGCTGGCTGAATATGGCACGGCCTTGCTTGAGCTTCTGCACCAGCTCCCAAGTATAGGGCGCCAGGTCGTAGCGGTAGTTGGAGGTGACACCGTTGCGGCCCAGGGTTTCGCTGAGCCCATCAATGGCCGCCCAGTCCAGCGCAAGGCCGGGGCAGACTACCAGCTGTTCATAGCTGATGGCGCGACCGTCCTCGAGGACGACCAACTGGCCCAGCGGATCGAAAGCCTGCACCCGCGCCTTGACCCAGCGTACCCCGCGCGGAATGGTCGAGGCCATGGTGCGGGCGGTGCTCGGTGCCTTGAACACACCGGCACCGACCATGGTCCAGCCGGGTTGGTAGTAATGCACTTCGGCGGGGTCGATCAAGGCAACGTCCAGCGACGGGTCACGGCTGATCAGGCTGGAAGCGGTAGCGATACCGGCGGCACCGGCACCGACGATGACCACTTTGTGATGGTCGGTATTGGCAGGGGACAACAAGGCAGGCATGGCGGTAAATCCTGGAAATCTGATTATGGGGCAGGGCGGTTACAGCTTGTTCAGCGGAATCTTCAGGTAGCTCACGCCGTTCTCTTCCGGCGCAGGGAACTGGCCGCTGCGCATGTTCACCTGCACCGAAGGCAGGATCAGCACCGGCATGTCGAGGGTCTTGTCGCGCGCTTCACGCATGGCGACAAAACTGTCTTCGTCGATGCCCTGATGAATGTGGATGTTGCTGGCGCGCTGTTCGGCCACGGTAGTGACGTACTGCATGTCGCGGCCACCCGGCAGGTAGTCGTGGCACATGAACAGCCGGGTCTGGTCGGGGAAAGCCAGCAATCGACGGATCGAGCGGTACAGGGTGCGGGCATCGGCACCCGGGAAGTCACAGCGGGCAGTACCGTAGTCGGGCATGAACAGCGTATCGCCGACAAACACCGCAATTTTGCCAGCGTCTTCGATCATGAAGCTCATGCACGCGGGCGTGTGCCCTGGGGTGTGCAGTGCACGGGCATGCAGGTTTCCGATCCTGAAACCCTCCTCGTCTTCGAGCAGCACATCAAACTGGCTGCCGTCGTGGGCGAAGCCAGGCTCAGCGTTGAACAGCGCACCGAACACTTTCTGCACTTGGGTGATGTGAGCACCAATAGCGGTGTGGCCGCCCAGCTTTGCCTTCAGGTAGGCAGCCGCTGAAAGGTGGTCGGCGTGTACATGGGTTTCCAGCACCCAGCGCACGCTGGCATTCAGTTCGGTCACGCGTGCGATGAGGCGATCCGCCGATGTGCTGCAGGTGCGCCCGGACTTGGGATCGTAATCAAGCACGCTGTCGATCAATGCGCACTGCCGGGTTTCACGGTCCATGACCAAGTAGCTGATGGTCGAGGTCGCCTTGTCGTAAAAGGCGTCCACGTGAAGGTTGTTGCCGATGATCATCACGTTCTCCAATTTATCCGCCCCGCCTTGTAAGGCGTAGGCAGTAACAGGAGGTTTATCAAGATGCATGCCAGGCTTTTTAACGTGCTTGGGCCAATGAAACCGGCCCATTGCAAACAACTGGCAGCAATACTGGCAGCCCATGTGGCAGTCGACTGTCAGCCAATGGCAGTGTTTGGCAGTCCTTGTTACCCTGCGCCGGTCATCCAACGGTGCCGTCATGCCTGAAGCTCATCCCCTTATCCTAGCGCTGGTTTCCTACCTTGAGCACGATGCCCTGCCGGCCATCGTGCTGGACACCGACTACAACATCCTGGCCGCCAACGCCGCCTATCGCCGCCAGTTCGGCCACCACGAGCAAGCCCCGTTGGGCGAAAAATGCCACAAGGTCTCGCATCACTACGCCGTGCCCTGCGACCAGGCCGGCGAGCATTGCCCGATGCGCAAAGCCTGGGACAGCAAGGTGCCGGAGCGGGTATTGCACATTCATCACACACCACGTGGCCCCGAGCATGTCGATGTCGAACTGCGCCCGATCCTGGATGAGCAGGGCAGGGTGGTGGCCTTTGTCGAACGCCTGACCACCATCACCCTCGCGTCAGCGCAACCTCAGGAGCAGGGCTTGGTCGGACGCGCGCCAGCCTTCAAGGCCGCCTTGGCCAGCCTTCAACGTGCGGCGCCAGCGCAGATCCCGGTATTGCTGCAGGGTGAATCGGGTAGTGGTAAAGAGCTGTTCGCCCGTGCGGTGCATATGGGCAGCCCCAGAGCCAACGGCCCGCTGGTGGTGGTTGACTGCACTGGCCTGACCGAGTCGCTGTTCGAAAGCGAGTTGTTCGGTTATGAAAAAGGCGCGTTCACCGGTGCCAACCAACGCAAGATCGGCCTGGCCGAGGCGGCCCATGGAGGCACCCTTTTTCTCGACGAGATCGGTGAGGTGCCGCTGGCGATGCAGGTGAAGCTGCTGCGTCTGATCGAGTCCGGCAGCTTCCGCCCGGTGGGCAGCCTGCGCACGGTGCACTCGGACTTCCGCCTGGTTTCGGCCACACACAAACCGCTCAAGCAAATGGTTGCGCAGGGCACCTTCCGTGAAGACCTGTATTACCGCATCAGCGGTTTCCCCATTCGCCTGCCTGCGCTGCGCGAGCGGGTGGAAGATCTGCCGCTGCTCGCGCAAAGCCTGTTACAGCGAATGGCTGGCAAGCCTACGCCCAGCCTGAGTGAGGATGCCTTGCAGCAGCTTGGCTTGCATCCGTTTCCCGGCAATATCCGCGAGCTGCGCAACATACTGGAAAGGGCGCGGCTGTTTGCCGATGACGGGCTGATCCGACCTGAACACTTGCCAGAAGATATCGGGCCGGCTGGGGCGATCACGAAAGGTGGCCGTCGAAAAAATCTGGGGGAGCTGGCTCAGGCGCTGGAACAATTCAAGGGCTCGCGTAGCGAACTGGCCAGCCATCTTGGCATGAGCGAACGCACGCTCTATCGCCGTTTAAAGGCGCTCGGGCTGAATTGAAAGGGCGGCAGACTTTACCGGACCTTTACCTGCGCCCTGACATTAAAGGGCAAAAATCGTGGTCTGATCAGTTATCCGAATCTGGCAGTCAGTGAACGCCAGGCGTTAACAGGCAGAGGACCGCATCAAATGAAGAAAACCCTAACCGTGATCTGCGCCGCGCTCATGCTCAGCGCACCGTTGGCCAGCTTCGCACAACCGGGCCCACCCGACCGGCATGATGATGGCCCATCGCACCAAGGCAACCCGCCGCATGGCCAGCCAAAGCAGCAGGGCCGCCATGACAACGGCCGTGCACCCGATTACCGCAACCCGAACTTCCGCCCGCAGCAGGGTATGCCGGTGCCTCACCAGCAGTGGCAACGAGGGCATGTGGTTGACCCACACTACCGTGGCGACCGCTACTGGGTGACTGACTGGAAAGCACGCCACTTGTATGCGCCACCGCGTGACCATCGCTGGTTGTATGTGAATGGCGACTACGTGCTGGTGGCTATTGCCAGTGGTGTGATCGTTAACATTCTCAGCGGTTACTGATTTTCAGACACTAAAAAGCCCGCATCAGCGGGCTTTTTAGTGGGTGGCGGATCACACCTGATCAGAAGTCCAGGTTCGACACCGACAGCGCGTTGCTTTCGATGAAGTCACGGCGCGGCTCGACCGCATCACCCATCAGGGTGTTGAAGATCTGGTCGGCTGCGATCGCATCCTCGATGGTGACCTTGAGCATGCGGCGCACGGTCGGGTCCATGGTGGTTTCCCACAGCTGCTCAGGGTTCATCTCACCCAGCCCTTTGTAGCGCTGGATGGTGTGGCGCTTGGTGGTTTCGTTCATCAGCCAGTCCAGTGCTTCCTTGAACTCACTGATCGCCTTGCGGCGTTCACCACGCTGCACGTATGCACCGTCACCCAACAGAGTGGCGAGCTTGGCACCCAGGTTAACAACCGAGCGGTAGTCGTTGCTGCCGAAGAAGTCGCGGTTGAAGGTGACGTAGCTGGCCAGGCCGTGGGAGGTCACTTCCACTTCCGGCAGCCATACGTTGCGCTCCTTGTCTTCGCGCAGGCTGGCCTGATACACCAGGCCCGACTTCTGGCTGTTGCTCAGACGCTCCTGGAACTTGACCAGCCAGGCTTGCATCGCAGCGTGGTCACCCAACTGCTCCACGGTCACTTCCGGCAGGTAGATGAAGTGCTCGGTGATGTCTTCCGGATACAAGCGCGAAAGGCGCTTGAGGGTTTTCATCACGCCGCGGAATTCATTCACCAGGCTTTCCAGCTGCACACCGGAAACCGCTGGCGCCGACTCGTCCAGGTGCAGGCTGGCATCTTCCAGGGCCGACTGGGTCATGTACTCTTCCATGGCCTCGTCGTCCTTGATGTACTGCTCCTGCTTGCCTTTCTTCACCTTGTACAGTGGTGGCTGGGCAATGTAGATGTAGCCGCGCTCGACCAGCTCCGGCAGCTGACGGAAGAAGAAGGTCAGCAGCAGGGTGCGGATGTGCGAACCGTCAACGTCAGCATCGGTCATGATGATGATGTTGTGATAACGCAGCTTGTCGATGTTGTACTCTTCGCGGCCGATACCACAGCCCAGTGCGGTGATCAGCGTGCCCACTTCCTGGGACGAGATCATCTTGTCGAAGCGTGCTTTCTCGACGTTGAGGATTTTACCCTTCAGCGGCAAGATCGCCTGGGTACGACGGTTACGGCCTTGCTTGGCCGAACCACCGGCGGAGTCACCCTCCACCAGGTACAGTTCGGAAAGGGCCGGGTCTTTCTCTTGGCAGTCCGCCAGTTTGCCTGGCAGGCCGGCGATGTCCAGCGCACCTTTGCGGCGGGTCATCTCACGGGCTTTACGTGCCGCTTCACGGGCACGCGCGGCGTCGATCATCTTGCCAACGACCGCCTTGGCCTCGTTCGGATTCTCCAGCAGGAAGTCGGCGAAGTACTTGTTCATCTCCTGTTCCACGGCGGTTTTCACCTCCGAGGAAACCAGCTTGTCTTTGGTCTGCGAGCTGAACTTGGGGTCCGGCACTTTCACCGAGATGATCGCGGTCAGGCCTTCACGGGCATCATCGCCAGTGGTTGCCACCTTGTTCTTCTTGGCCAGGCCTTCCTGCTCGATGTAGCTGTTCAGGCTACGGGTCAGCGAGGAACGGAAGCCCACCAGGTGAGTACCGCCGTCACGCTGCGGAATGTTGTTGGTGAAGCACAGCAGGTTTTCGTTGAAGCTGTCGTTCCATTGCAGAGCAACTTCAACACCCACGCCATCGTCACGCTGGACGTTGAAGTGGAACACCTGGGAGTTGACCGGGGTCTTGTTGGTGTTCAGGTACTCGACGAATGCGCGCAGGCCGCCTTCGTACTTGAAGAACTCTTCCTTACCGCTGCGTTCATCCTTCAGCAGAATGCCAACGCCCGAGTTGAGGAACGACAACTCGCGAATACGCTTGGCCAGGATGTCCCAGCTGAAGTGAATGTTCTTGAAGGTTTCAGCCGAAGGCTTGAAGTGGATGTGGGTACCGGTGGTTTCACTGTCACCGACAACCGCCATAGGCGCTTGAGGAACACCGTGAACGTAAGTCTGTTCCCAGATTTTTCCGCTACGGCGAACGGTCAGCACCAGCTTCTCGGACAGCGCGTTCACGACCGAAACACCTACGCCGTGCAGGCCGCCGGATACCTTGTAGGAGTTGTCGTCAAACTTACCGCCGGCGTGCAGCACGGTCATGATGACCTCGGCTGCGGAAACGCCTTCTTCTTTATGCACGTCGACCGGAATGCCGCGACCGTTGTCGCGCACACTGATGGATTCGTCCGGATGGATAATGACAGTGATGTCATCGCAGTGGCCGGCGAGGGCTTCGTCGATGGAGTTGTCGACCACCTCGAAGACCATGTGGTGCAGGCCGCTACCATCATCGGTGTCGCCAATGTACATGCCGGGACGCTTGCGTACGGCATCCAAACCTTTCAGCACCTTGATGCTGGAGGAGTCGTACGTTTGATTTTCGCTCATGCCTTCACTCCCGATGGTCGTGGGTCTGGGTGATACGGCCTTGTTCCACGTGGAACAAAGCAACTGGCGTTTCCGTCTGCCAGCCTTCCCTCAGTAATTCGTGATCTACACAGGTGATGAACACCTGGCAGCGTAATTCTTCAAGCAAGCGGCACAGCGCGCGGCGATGCTGGTCGTCCAGTTCGGACGGCAAGTCATCCACGAGATAAATACAATGACCGCGGCGAGCCTGACTAACGAGGTGGCCCTGGGCAATGCGCAATGCACACACCACCAGCTTTTGCTGACCACGCGACAGGATGTCGGCTGCATTGTTGGCAGCCAGACGAAGACGCAGATCAGCACGCTGCGGACCGGCCTGGGTATGGCCCATCTGCTGATCGCGAAGGAGAGAGGAGGCGAGTACTTCTTGCAGTTCCCGGTCCTTGTCCCAGCCTCGGTAGTAGCTCAGGGTCAACCCGTCCAGCTCGACCAATTCGCTCAGGGTTCGCTCGAAGACGGGCTTCAAGGCCTTGATGTAGTTGCGACGGTATTCATCTATTTCCGCGCTGGCCAGGCACAGTTCCCGGTCCCAGGCGGCTTGCGAAGCTGGGTCAAGTGTACCATGACGCAACCATGAGTTCCGCTGCCGCAGCGCCTTCTGCAGCCGCTGCCAGGCTGGCAAGAAGCGAGGTTCCACGTGGAACACCCCCCAATCCAGAAACTGGCGGCGAATTTTTGGGGCGCCTTCCAATAGGCGGAAACTGTCTGGGTTGATGAGCTGAAGCGGTAACAACTCCGCCAGTTGCGCCGCGCTGCGCGCATTCTGCCCATCGATGCGAATAGTGAACTCCCCCTGGCGCTCCCGGGAGACGCCCAGGTTGCTGGTGCCACCCTCGGACAACTGCACTTCACCAAACACGGTACAGGCAGCCTGTTCGTACTGGATAACCGGGTTCAGGCGTGTGCTGCGGAAAGAGCGCGCCAGCCCCAGCAAATGCACGGCCTCAAGCACGCTGGTCTTGCCGCTGCCGTTGGCGCCATAAAGTATGTTGATACGGGGGGAGGGTAAGAGAGTCACCGGGTGCAAATTGCGCACCGCGGTGACCATGATACGTCGAAGGGACATGTCGCCTGCTATGGGTTACAGGCGCATCGGCATGACAACATAGGAAGAATCGTCATTGCCCGCTTCCTGCAGCAGGGCACTGCTGTTGGAATCCGAGAGAATCAGACGAACTTGCTCAGTAGTCATTACGCCCAACACGTCGAGCAGGTAGCTGACGTTGAAGCCGATTTCCAGCGAGCTACCTTCGTAGTCCACGCTGATTTCTTCCTCTGCTTCTTCCTGCTCCGGGTTGTTGGCCTGGATTTTCAGTTGGCCAGCAGCCAGTTGCAGGCGAATGCCGCGGTACTTTTCGTTGGAAAGAATCGCGGTACGGCTGAAGGCTTCACGCAAGGCCTGGCGGTCCCCGACCACCAGCTTGTCGCCGCCCTTGGGCAGTACGCGCTCGTAGTCCGGGAACTTGCCGTCCACCAGCTTGGAGGTGAAAGTGAATTCACCGGTGGTGGCACGGATGTGATGCTGGCCCAGCACGATGCTGACCATGCCTTCCGGGTCCGTGAGCAAACGCGCGAGCTCCAGGATACCTTTGCGTGGAACGATGACCTGATGGCGGTCATCCTGCTCGATCGGCGCGGTCATGGAGCACAACGCCAGCCGGTGACCATCGGTAGACACTGCACGCAGGGTGTTGCGGGACACCTCCAGCAGCATGCCGTTCAGGTAGTAGCGCACATCCTGCTGGGCCATGGCGAAGCTGGTGCGCTCGATCAGCCGGCGCAGCTTGCTTTGTTCCAGGTTGCAGGTCAGCGAGCCTGGGCCTTCTTCCACCGTCGGGAAGTCATTGGCTGGCAGGGTGGACAGGGTGAAGCGGCTACGGCCGGCCTTGACCAACAGTTTCTGCTCGTCGACCTTGATATCGATCAGGGCGTCGTTCGGCAGGCTTTTGCAGATGTCCATCAGCTTGCGTGCCGGGACAGTGATTTCGCCGGGCTCAGCCGGCTCTTCCAGTTGCACGCGGCCTACCAGTTCGACTTCCAGGTCGGTACCGGTCAACGACAGTTGCTGGCCTTGCACAACCAGCAATACGTTGGACAGGACCGGCAAGGTCTGACGGCGCTCGACGACACCGGCGACCAGTTGCAGGGGTTTCAACAGGGCTTCGCGTTGAATGGTGAAATGCATGGTCTAGTCCCTTGCCTTCAATTAGCTGCGCAGACGGCCATCAGGTCGTCAGCGTCCGCAGCAGGTTCTTGTAGTCCTCGCGGATGTCCGCGTCGGATTCCTTCAGTTCGTTGATCTTGCGGCAGGCGTGCAGCACGGTCGTGTGGTCGCGACCACCAAACATGTCGCCAATTTCCGGCAGACTGTGGTTGGTCAGCTCCTTCGACAGGGCCATGGCCACCTGGCGTGGACGAGCGACAGAACGTGAACGCCGCTTGGACAACAGATCAGAGATCTTGATCTTGTAGTACTCGGCGACGGTTCGCTGAATGTTATCCACACTGACCAGTTTGTCCTGCAGCGCCAGCAGGTCTTTCAGCGACTCACGGATCAGTTCGATGGTGATATCACGGCCCATGAAGTGCGAGTGGGCGATCACCCGCTTCAGGGCACCTTCCAGCTCACGCACGTTGGAGCGGATGCGCTGGGCTATGAAGAAGGCCGCATCATGCGGCAGCTCGACCTTGGCCTGGTCGGCCTTCTTCATCAGGATGGCCACACGGGTTTCCAGCTCGGGTGGCTCGACGGCCACCGTCAGGCCCCAGCCAAAGCGCGACTTCAAGCGCTCTTCCAGGCCTTCGATCTCCTTGGGGTAACGGTCAGAGGTCAGGATTACCTGCTGGCCGCCCTCAAGCAGGGCGTTGAAGGTGTGGAAAAACTCTTCTTGCGAGCGCTCTTTACGGGCAAAGAACTGGATATCGTCGATCAACAACGCATCCACCGAGCGGTAGAAACGCTTGAATTCGTTGATAGCGTTCAGTTGCAGAGCCTTGACCATGTCCGCGACGAAGCGCTCCGAATGCAGGTACACGACCTTGGCGTTCGGGTTCTTCTTCAGCAGGTGGTTACCCACAGCATGCATAAGGTGGGTTTTACCCAGGCCCACACCGCCATAAAGGAAAAGCGGGTTGTAACCATGCTTGGGGTTGTCCGCGACCTGCCAGGCAGCCGCACGCGCCAACTGGTTCGACTTACCTTCGACGAAGGTTTCGAAAGTGAAGGTACGGTTCAGGTAACTGGTGTGCTTGAGCGCACCTTCAACCTGCACGGTGCGCTGCTCGGCCCGACCACCAACGGCGGGTGCCGCAGCCGTTTCGGCCATGGCATCGAAGCTGTCGCGTGCGGACGGTTCGGCAAGATCATCGACCATTACCGGCTCGGTCACCGGCACTGCAACAGGTTGGACCGCTGCCACCGGAGCAGGCTTGTGCGCCTGGCCTTGAGCCAGCGAGGCAGCCACGGCCGCACTGACCGGTGCGTTGGGCGCGGCACGCGGAGCCGAGCTGCGACGGCTACCTATCAACAAGGAAAGGGCAGGCGCAATACCGCTGCCGTTTTCACCTAGCAGCTCGAGCAAGCGACCCAGGTACTTTTCATTGACCCAATCGAGAACGAAACGGTTGGGCGCATAGACGCGCAACTCGTCGCCTTCGGCTTCGACCTGTAGCGGACGGATCCAGGTGTTGAATTGCTGGGCAGGCAGTTCATCGCGCAGAAGCTCCACGCACTGCTGCCAAAGTTCCACTGACACGGATATCCCCTGAGTTTGAAAGCCGGATGAGGCAAAAACAAACCGCCATTGTACCGGTCGGGCGCCCAGTTATCCACATGTGGACACGTTAGGAGCCATGACAAAACAGCCATTTATCGACCAAAACGGCCTTTACGCGTTGTGAATAAGGTCTGTGGATAAACGCCCATGAGGGCTATGTACAACCCTGAGATCAGCCCTGTTGATAACTCACCTGTGGGTAAGTGTCATTTTAATCCACAGCTTGCCCGCACGAATAAAACAGGTGCAGCACCGGTTGAGAACACGGTTGTAAAACGCTGTACATGCCGTGAATTATGGCCTTGAGGAGGTTATCCACAGAAGGTTACCCACATAAGATTTATAAGTTCTTCAGAAAAGCTTTTTATATGTCTCTTCTTTTTTTTCATGTTGTCCCCGATTCGTGTGTCCGATCAAGCACCCCCTGGGGATGAACCGGCAGGCACCGTCCATCCTGTGCTCTATATGGAAAGACTGGTTGGAAATTGACCTATGGGCTTGCTTTCTCTAGAATCGCCGGTCTCTTAAAAAGGGGGCCATCCCGGCCCGTCGTCGACAAACCAGGTAACACGCCATGAAACGTACTTTCCAACCAAGCACCATCAAGCGCGCCCGCACCCACGGTTTCCGTGCCCGTATGGCTACCAAGAACGGCCGCGCTGTTCTGTCGCGTCGTCGTGCCAAAGGCCGTAAGCGTCTGGCCATTTGATTTTTCGGCACAGGTGGTGAGTCAGGACTTCAGTCGGGAAAAGCGACTGCTTACACCCCGACACTTCAAAGCGGTCTTCGACTCCCCAACCGGCAAGGTTCCAGGGAAAAACCTGCTGATCCTTGCTCGCGAGAACGGCCTTGATCACCCACGGCTCGGCCTGGTGATTGGCAAGAAGAGCGTCAAGCTCGCCGTTCAACGCAATCGCCTCAAGCGCTTGATGCGCGATTCCTTTCGTCTGAACCAGCAAATGCTCGCCGGGTTGGACATCGTGATCGTCGCGCGCAAGGGATTGGGTGAAGTAGAAAACCCGGAATTGCACCAACACTTTGGCAAACTCTGGAAACGTCTGGCGCGCAGCCGGGCAACACCAGCAGTCACCGCCAATTCCGCAGGGGTAGACAGCCAAGATGCGTAAACTGGCGCTCGTTCCGATCCAGTTTTACCGTTATGCCATCAGCCCCCTGATGGCCAATCACTGTCGTTTTTTCCCCAGTTGCTCCTGTTACGCTCAAGAAGCCATCGAAAACCATGGCCTATGGCGTGGTGGGTGGCTAGCCGTTCGTCGCCTGGGGCGTTGTCATCCGTGGAATGACGGCGGTTTCGACCCCGTTCCCCCCGCTCCTTCCTCCCGAACTTCTTCGATAGCCGAGTAATCATGGATATTAAACGCACGATCCTGATCGCCGCGCTGGCAGTCGTGTCCTACGTCATGGTCCTGAAGTGGAACGATGACTACGGCCAGGCTGCCCTGCCGACTCAGAATACTGCTGCCAGCACCGTTGCTCCGGGCCTGCCCGATGGTGTGCCGGCCGGTAACAACGGTGCCAGCGCCGATGTACCGAGCGCCAACGCCGAATCGAGCCCTGCCGAACTGGCACCGGTCGCACTGAGCAAGGACCTGATCCGAGTCAAGACCGACGTCCTGGAACTGGCTATCGATCCGGTTGGTGGTGACATCGTCCAGTTGAATCTGCCGAAGTACCCACGCCGTCAGGACCACCCGAACATTCCATTCCAGTTGTTCGACAATGGTGGTGAGCGTGTTTACCTGGCACAAAGCGGCCTGACCGGCGCCAATGGCCCGGATGCCCGCGCCAGCGGTCGCCCGTTGTATGCCGCCGAGCAGAAGAGCTACCAGCTGGCCGACGGCCAGGAACAACTGGTGGTCGACCTGAAGTTCAGCGACAACGGTGTCAACTACATCAAGCGCTTCAGCTTCAAGCGTGGTGAGTACGACCTGAATGTCAGCTACCTGATCGACAACCAGAGTGGCCAGGCCTGGAGCGGCAACATGTTCGCCCAGCTCAAGCGCGACGCCAGCGGCGATCCGTCCTCGAGTACCGCAACCGGCACCGCAACCTACCTGGGCGCTGCCCTGTGGACAGCTTCCGAGCCTTACAAAAAGGTCTCGATGAAGGACATCGACAAAGGTAGTTTGAAAGAAAATGTGTCCGGCGGTTGGGTTGCCTGGCTGCAGCACTACTTCGTGACCGCCTGGATTCCGGCAAAATCGGACAACAACGTTGTCCAGACCCGCAAGGACAGCCAGGGCAACTACATCATCGGCTACACCGGCCCAGTCCTCAGCGTGCCTGCTGGCGGCAAGGTCGAAACCAGCGCCATGCTGTACGCCGGTCCGAAAATCCAGTCCAAGCTGAAAGAGTTGTCCCCAGGCCTGGAACTGACCGTCGACTACGGCTTCCTGTGGTTCATCGCCCAGCCGATCTTCTGGCTGCTGCAACATATCCACAGCCTGCTGGGTAACTGGGGCTGGTCGATCATCGTACTGACCATGCTGATCAAAGGCCTGTTCTTCCCGCTGTCGGCTGCCAGCTACCGTTCGATGGCGCGTATGCGTGCTGTTGCGCCGAAGCTCGCCGCACTGAAGGAACGCTTCGGTGACGATCGCCAGAAGATGTCCCAGGCGATGATGGAGCTGTACAAGAAAGAGAAGATCAACCCGCTGGGCGGCTGCCTGCCGATCCTGGTACAAATGCCGGTATTCCTGGCCCTGTACTGGGTACTGCTGGAAAGCGTTGAAATGCGCCAGGCCCCATGGATGCTGTGGATTACCGACCTGTCGATCAAGGATCCGTTCTTCATCCTGCCGATCATCATGGGCGCCACCATGTTCATCCAGCAGCGCCTGAACCCGACCCCACCGGATCCGATGCAGGCCAAGGTGATGAAAATGATGCCGATCATCTTCACCTTCTTCTTCCTGTGGTTCCCGGCTGGTCTGGTGCTGTACTGGGTTGTGAACAACTGCCTGTCGATCACTCAGCAGTGGTACATCACCCGCAGCATCGAGGCAGCCAGCAAAAAAGCTGCTGCTTGACAGGCTACTGCGCTAGCCTGTGAATAAAAAACGCCCCCTAGTGGGGCGTTTTTGCTATCTGTCGTTTTTGTCGTAGAGGCTTTCGAGCATGAACACTGTGCGTGAAACCATCGCCGCCATCGCTACCGCCCAAGGCCGCGGGGGTGTGGGTATTGTCAGGTTGTCCGGCCCTCTGGCTGCCAAGGCCGGCCAGTTGATCACCGGCCGTACACTCACCCCTCGGCATGCCCATTACGGCCCGTTCCGCGACGATGAAGGGCTTGTACTGGATGAGGGGATCGCGCTGTTCTTCCCCGGGCCGAATTCGTTCACAGGCGAGGATGTGCTCGAACTGCAGGGCCACGGCGGACCGGTGGTCCTGGACATGTTGCTGCAGCGCTGTGTACAAGTCGGCTGCCGCCTGGCCCGCCCAGGCGAATTCAGCGAGCGCGCGTTCCTCAATGACAAACTTGACCTCGCCCAGGCCGAAGCCATTGCCGACCTGATCGAGGCCAGTTCCAGCCAGGCGGCGCGTAACGCCCTGCGTTCGCTGCAGGGGGAGTTCTCGAAACGTGTGCACAGCCTTACCGAAGCGTTGATTGCCCTGCGCATCTACGTCGAGGCGGCTATCGACTTCCCGGAAGAAGAAATCGACTTCCTCGCCGATGGCCACGTGCTGTCGATGCTCGATGCCGTACGCAGCGAGTTGTCCACTGTGCAACGCGAGGCCGGGCAAGGCGCTTTGCTGCGTGACGGCATGACGGTGGTCATCGCCGGCCGGCCGAATGCGGGCAAGTCGAGCCTGCTGAACCAGCTTGCTGGCCGGGAAGCGGCCATTGTCACCGACATTGCCGGTACCACCCGGGACATCCTGCGGGAACATATCCACATCGACGGCATGCCACTGCACGTCGTCGATACGGCCGGTCTGCGCGATACCGACGACCATGTGGAAAAGATCGGCGTGGAACGCGCCCTGAAGGCCATTGGCGAGGCTGACCGTGTGTTGCTGGTGGTCGACTCCACCGCGCCCGAGGCCAGCGACCCGTTCGCTTTGTGGCCGGAATTTCTCGACCAGCGGCCAGACCCGGCCAAGGTCACGCTGATTCGCAACAAGGCCGACCTGAGTGGTGAACGGGTCGCGCTGGAGCAGTGTGATGACGGCCATGTGACGATCACCCTCAGCGCCAAAGGCGACGATGCAGGGCTGCAACTGCTGCGCGACCATCTGAAGGCCTGCATGGGTTACGAACAGACTGCAGAGAGTGGTTTCAGTGCCCGTAGGCGCCATCTGGATGCCTTGCGCCAAGCCAGCGAACACCTTGAGCACGGCCGTGCTCAGTTGACCCTGGCAGGTGCAGGAGAGCTGCTGGCTGAGGACTTGCGCCAGGCACAACACGCCCTGGGCGAAATTACCGGGGCATTCAGCTCGGATGATTTGTTGGGGCGGATTTTCTCCAGCTTCTGCATCGGCAAATAATCCACAGCAGGCAAGATCAAGAGCCGCTCCTTCGGGAGCGGCTTTTTTTTGCCTGCAATTTCTCATCTCAAGCCTTGAGGAGATCGCTATGGGAGCGGGTTTACCCGTGACAAGGCCCTCGAAACTCACACATCACTCATCCACAGAAGGCAATCGGTGCTCAGGAGCCCTGTGGAAAACCCGCCTTTAGCTCCGTTGATAAGCAGGCTTTTTTGCTGAGGAAAATCTGGGCTGTGGGTAAAGAGCCATTTAATCCACAGGCTAAATCGTGTTATCCATAACCCTCATGGCACTCCAACCACAGGGTTTAATTTCTCTCTACAAGCCATGAACAAGGGGCTACAGAACCTTATCCACAGACAAGGCTGTGCATAAGAATAAACATAAAAACAAAGCTTTTTTAAATTTTTCCTCTTTGTTTTCTGTTGTTTGCCACTCATCCACAGACTGGTCAAAATTTGCTCAGACGGTTTCTTTAAAGGGGGTGAAGTCCCTATACTTGTCCGCTTACCTTCTCTATTCGCAAAAACAGGCACGAGGTGCGTGGTGGATTTCCCTTCCCGTTTTGAAGTGATCGTCATCGGCGGCGGCCATGCCGGTACCGAGGCTGCGCTTGCGTCTGCACGCATGGGTGTGAAAACCCTGCTGTTGACCCATAACGTGGAAACCCTCGGTCACATGAGCTGCAACCCCGCCATCGGCGGTATTGGCAAAAGCCATCTGGTCAAAGAGATCGATGCCCTCGGTGGCGCCATGGCGCTGGCCACCGACAAGAGCGGCATCCAGTTCCGCGTTCTGAACAACCGCAAGGGCCCGGCCGTACGTGCCACCCGAGCACAGGCCGACCGCGCCATCTACAAGGCAGTGGTGCGTGAAATCCTGGAAAACCAGCCGAACCTGTGGATATTCCAGCAGTCCTGCGACGACCTGATCGTCGAGCAGGACCAGGTCAAAGGCGTGGTGACCCAGATGGGCCTGCGTTTCTTCGCCGAATCGGTGGTACTGACCACCGGTACCTTCCTCGGCGGCCTTATCCACATTGGTTTGCAAAACCATTCCGGCGGCCGCGCCGGTGATCCGCCTTCGATCGCCCTGGCCCACCGCATGCGTGAACTGCCGCTGCGCGTCGGCCGCCTGAAAACCGGTACGCCACCACGCATCGATGGCCGCTCGGTGGACTTCTCGGTGATGACCGAGCAGCCAGGCGATACGCCGATCCCGGTGATGTCGTTCATGGGCAATGCCGAAATGCACCCACGTCAGGTGAGCTGCTGGATTACCCACACCAATGCGCGTACCCACGAGATCATCGCCTCGAACCTCGACCGTTCGCCGATGTACTCGGGCGTGATCGAAGGTGTCGGTCCGCGCTACTGCCCGTCGATCGAAGACAAGATCCACCGCTTCGCCGACAAGGAAAGCCACCAGGTGTTCATCGAGCCGGAAGGCCTGACCACCCATGAGCTGTACCCCAACGGTATTTCCACTTCGCTGCCGTTCGACGTGCAGCTGGAACTGGTGCGTTCGATCCGTGGCATGGAAAACGCCCACATCGTGCGCCCGGGCTATGCCATCGAATACGACTACTTCGACCCGCGCGACCTCAAGTACAGCCTCGAAACCAAAGTCATCGGTGGCCTATTCTTCGCCGGGCAGATCAACGGCACCACCGGTTACGAAGAAGCCGGTGCCCAGGGCCTGCTGGCCGGTACCAACGCCGCGCTGCGTGCGCAGGGCCGCGACAGCTGGTGCCCGCGCCGCGACGAGGCGTACATCGGGGTGTTGGTTGACGACCTGATTACCCTGGGTACTCAAGAGCCGTACCGCATGTTCACCTCGCGTGCCGAATACCGCCTGATCCTGCGCGAAGACAACGCCGACCTGCGTTTGACCGAGAAAGGCCGCGAACTGGGCCTGATCGATGACCAACGCTGGGCCGCCTTCTGCGCCAAGCGCGAGGGTATCGAGCGCGAAGAGCAGCGCCTGAAGTCGACCTGGGTGCGCCCGAACACCGAGCAAGGCCAAGCCATTGTGGATAAGTTCGGCACCCCGCTTAGCCACGAGTACAGCCTGCTCAACCTGCTGGCGCGCCCGGAAATCGACTACGCCGGCCTGATCGACGCGACCGGCGGTGATGCGATCGACCCACAAGTTGCCGAGCAGGTCGAGATTCGTACCAAATACGCCGGTTACATCGATCGCCAGCAAGACGAAATCGCCCGCCTGCGTGCCAGCGAAGATACCCGCCTGCCTGTGGATATCGACTACACGACCATTTCCGGCCTGTCCAAGGAGATCCAGGGCAAGCTTGGCCAGACCCGTCCGGAAACGTTGGGCCAGGCTTCGCGCATCCCGGGGGTGACCCCGGCGGCGATTTCCCTGTTGCTGATTCACTTGAAAAAACGCGGCGCTGGCCGCGAATTGGAGCAAAGCGCTTGAGTTCCCTGGTCACCCCGCAACACGCCGAAGAGTTGTCCACAGGTGCCCGCCAGCTTGGTGTCGAGCTGAGCACCGAGCATCACGAAAAGCTGCTCGGCTACCTGGCCCTGTTGATCAAATGGAACAAAGCCTACAACCTCACCGCCGTGCGCGACCCCGACGAGATGGTGTCGCGCCACCTGCTGGACAGCCTCAGCGTCATGCCGTTTATCCACAGCGAGCGTGTCAACTGGCTGGATGTGGGCAGTGGCGGTGGCATGCCCGGCATTCCCTTGGCTATCCTGCATCCGGACAAGCGCGTGACTGTGCTGGACGCCAATGGCAAGAAGACCCGCTTCCTGACCCAGGTGAAAATGGAGCTCAAGCTGGACAACCTCACGGTTATCCACAGCCGGGTCGAGGCCTTCCAGCCAGCGCAGCCGTTCGACGGCATCATCTCCCGTGCCTTCAGCAGCATGGAGAACTTCACCAACTGGACCCGCCACCTGGGCGACACCGGGACGCAATGGCTTGCAATGAAGGGGCTGCATCCTGCCGATGAACTGGTAGCATTGCCCGCAGACTTCACAGTGGAAAGCGAACAGGCCCTGACCGTTCCGGGTTGCCAGGGCCAGCGCCATCTGCTGATACTGCGCCGCAAGGCATGACTGGGAACACACGCAACAATGGCTAAGGTATTCGCAATCGCGAACCAGAAAGGTGGTGTGGGCAAGACAACCACCTGTATCAATCTCGCCGCCTCGCTGGCGGCGACCAAGCGTCGTGTGCTGCTGATCGACCTCGATCCGCAGGGCAACGCCACCATGGGCAGCGGTGTGGACAAGCACGAGCTCGAGCACTCGGTGTACGACCTGCTGATCGGGGAATGCGATTTGGCCCAGGCCATGCATTACTCCGAGCACGGCGGTTTCCAGTTGCTGCCGGCCAACCGCGACCTGACCGCCGCCGAGGTGGTGCTGCTGGAAATGCAGGTCAAGGAGAGCCGTCTGCGCAACGCGCTGGCCCCTATCCGCGAGAACTACGACTACATCCTCATCGACTGCCCACCGTCGCTGTCGATGCTGACGCTGAACGCCCTGGTCGCTTCCGATGGCGTGATCATCCCCATGCAGTGCGAGTACTACGCACTGGAAGGGCTCAGCGACCTTGTGGATAACATCAAGCGCATCGCTGCCCGGTTGAACCCGGAGCTGAAGATCGAAGGCCTGCTGCGGACCATGTACGATCCGCGCCTGAGCCTGAACAACGATGTTTCGGCGCAGCTGAAGGAGCACTTTGGCCCGCAGCTGTACGACACGGTCATTCCGCGCAACATTCGCCTGGCCGAGGCCCCGAGCTTCGGCATGCCGGCACTGGCTTACGACAAGCAATCGCGAGGCGCGCTGGCTTATCTGGCCCTGGCCGGGGAACTGGTACGCCGCCAACGCCGTCAATCACGCACTGCACAAACAACTTAAGGAATCCGTATGGCCGTCAAGAAACGGGGTCTCGGACGTGGGTTGGATGCACTGCTCAGTGGTCCTTCCGTCAGCGCGCTCGAAGAGCAGGCTGTGAAGATCGACCAGAAAGAACTGCAACACCTGCCGGTCGAGCTGATCCAGCGTGGCAAGTACCAGCCGCGCCGGGACATGGACCCGGAGGCGCTCGAAGAGCTTGCGCACTCGATTCGCAACCATGGCGTGATGCAGCCGATCGTGGTGCGCCCGATTGGCGACAACCGCTACGAGATCATCGCCGGTGAGCGCCGCTGGCGCGCCACGCAGCAGGCCGGCCTGGACACGATCCCGGCCATGGTCCGCGAAGTGGCCGATGAGGCGGCCATTGCCATGGCGCTGATCGAGAATATCCAGCGCGAAGACCTCAACCCGCTGGAAGAGGCCCTGGCCCTTCAGCGCCTGCAGCAGGAATTCGAGCTCACCCAGCAGCAGGTGGCCGACGCCGTAGGCAAGTCGCGGGTGACCGTGGCCAACCTGCTGCGTCTGATCACGCTGCCTGAGGCGATCAAGACCATGCTCGCCCACGGTGACCTGGAGATGGGTCACGCCCGTGCATTGCTCGGTCTGGAAGAAAACCGTCAGGAGGAGGGGGCGCGTCATGTTGTCGCACGTGGCCTCACCGTGCGCCAAACTGAGGCACTGGTGCGTCAGTGGCTCAGTGACAAGCCTGATCCGGTCGAACCGAGCAAACCTGATCCGGATATCGCACGCCTTGAACAGCGGCTCGCAGAGCGCCTGGGCTCGGCTGTCCAGATCCGTCATGGCAACAAGGGCAAAGGCCAGTTGGTTATTCGTTACAACTCCCTTGACGAGTTGCAAGGCGTGCTTGCTCACATCCGCTGAAACAATTCCTGTTGTAGCGCGCAGTCGGAAATCACTACCGAAGAGTTGAATAGGGGTTAATCCACCCCTATACTCTGCGCGCATTTTGTCGGCACAAATTATGCCAAGTCATAACTGACTTGTTGGTCGACTTCCGAGGAGCAGTTGTGATGGAAATCCGCACGCCAAACCGCCTGCCTTTCCATCGCTGGGCGGTTTTTCCGGTACTGCTGGCTCAATTCGTCGTACTACTGCTGGCAACCTTGGTGTTGTGGCAGTGGAAAGGGGTGGTCAGTGGATATTCAGGCCTTTGCGGAGGTTTGATTGCCTGGCTGCCCAATGTGTATTTCGCCTGGAAGGCTTTTCGCTTCAGCGGAGCTCGGGCGGCACAAGCCATCGTCAAGTCGTTTTACGCTGGCGAGGCAGGCAAGATGATTTTGACGGCAGTGCTTTTTGCACTGACCTTTGCAGGAGTGAAGCCATTGGCGCCGTTAGCAGTATTCGGCGTCTTCGTGCTGACCCTTTTGGTCAGCTGGTTCGCGCCCCTGCTGATGAATAAAAGACTTTCGAGACCTTAGGGCGTTTGAGGCAACCATGGCAGCAGAAACCGCTTCGGGCTATATCCAGCACCACTTGCAGAACCTGACCTACGGTCAACTACCAGACGGCAGCTGGGGCTTCGCCCATTCGGCTGCAGAAGCCAAGGCAATGGGCTTCTGGGCGTTCCACCTGGACACCCTGGGTTGGTCCGTCGCGCTGGGTCTGATCTTCCTGTTCATCTTCCGCATGGCGGCCAAGAAGGCGACTTCCGGCCAACCTGGCGGTCTGCAGAACTTCGTTGAAGTGATGGTCGACTTCGTCAACGGCAGCGTGAAGGACTCCTTCCACGGCCGTAGCCCGGTAATCGCTCCGCTGGCGCTGACCATTTTCGTCTGGGTATTCCTGATGAACGCCGTCGACCTGGTTCCGGTCGACTGGATTCCTCAGCTGGCCATCCTGATTTCCGGTGACCCGCACATTCCGTTCCGCGCCGTGTCGACCACCGACCCGAACGCGACCCTGGCCATGGCCTTCTGCGTGTTCGCCCTGATCATCTTCTACAGCATCAAGGTCAAGGGCCTGGGCGGCTTCATCGGTGAGCTGACCCTGCACCCGTTTGGCAGCAAGAACATCTTCGTTCAGATCCTGCTGATTCCGGTCAACTTCCTGCTGGAATTCGTCACCCTGATCGCCAAGCCGATCTCGCTGGCACTGCGTCTGTTCGGCAACATGTATGCCGGCGAACTGGTGTTCATCCTGATCGCTGTCATGTTCGGCTCCGGCCTGCTGTGGCTCAGCGGCCTGGGTGTGGTGCTGCAATGGGCGTGGGCTGTGTTCCACATCCTGATCATCACCCTGCAAGCTTTCATCTTCATGATGCTGACCATCGTCTACCTGTCGATGGCGCACGAAGATAACCATTAAGACCGCCTGGCGTGTCTGATAGCCTTCCTCGCCTGTTCGGGGGGAGGGCTTAAAAAGTCCGCAAGGGCAGCTGTACTCACGATTTGTTTTACCGCTTCAAACTAAAAACCTAACCAATACGACGTAAAAGTCGGGAGGAAAGATGGAAACTGTAGTTGGTCTGACCGCTATCGCTGTTGCTCTGCTGATCGGCCTGGGTGCTCTGGGTACCGCCATTGGTTTCGGCCTGCTGGGCGGCAAATTCCTGGAAGGCGCTGCTCGTCAACCAGAAATGGTTCCGATGCTGCAGGTTAAAATGTTCATCGTTGCCGGTCTGCTCGACGCCGTAACCATGATCGGTGTTGGTATCGCTCTGTTCTTCACCTTCGCGAATCCGTTCGTTGGTCAGATCGCCGGCTAATCACTCGTCACCACGAGTTGATGGCTGTATGAATTAAGACCGAGCGAGGTGTTGGCGTGAACATTAATGCAACCCTGATTGGCCAATCCGTTGCTTTTCTGATTTTTGTACTCTTCTGCATGAAGTACGTATGGCCTCCGGTCATCACTGCCCTGCAAGAGCGCCAAAAGAAGATTGCCGACGGCTTGGACGCTGCCAACCGCGCAGCTCGCGACCTGGAGCTGGCCCAAGAGAAAGCGGGTCAGCAACTGCGTGAAGCTAAAGCACAGGCAGCCGAAATCATTGAGCAAAGCAAGAAACGCGCTGCTCAGCTTGTCGAGGAAGCCCGTGAACAGGCCCGCGTCGAAGCTGACCGTGTGAAGGCTCAGGCTCTGGCCGAGATCGAACAGGAACTGAACAGCGCTAAAGACGCCCTGCGTGCCCAAGTGGGTGCCCTGGCCGTTGGCGGTGCCGAAAAGATCCTTGGCGCCACAATCGATCAAAACGCGCATGCGGAGCTGGTTAACAAACTGGCCGCTGAAATTTAAGCGAGGGCGATCATGGCAGAACTGACCACGTTGGCCCGACCTTACGCTAAGGCTGCCTTTGAGCATGCCCAGGCCCATCAGCAACTGGCCAATTGGTCAGCCATGCTCGGCCTGGCTGCTGCGGTGTCGCAAGACGACACCATGCAGCGCCTGCTCAAGGCCCCGCGACTGACGAGCGCAGAAAAGGCCGCCACGTTCATTGACGTGTGCGGTGACAAGTTCAATGCACAGGCACAGAATTTCATTCATGTTGCCGCGGAAAACGACCGTCTCCTGCTTCTGCCGGAGATTGCCGCCCTGTTCGACCTGTACAAGGCCGAGCAAGAAAAATCCGTGGACGTGGAAGTCACCAGTGCCTTCGCGTTGAACCAAGAACAGCAAGACAAACTCGCCAAGGTTCTCAGTGCACGGTTAGGCCAGGAAGTGCGCCTGCACGCGTCGGAGGATGCCAGCCTGATTGGCGGCGTCGTCATCCGCGCTGGTGACCTGGTAATCGATGGCTCTGTTCGCGGCAAAATCGCGAAACTGGCCGAAGCATTGAAATCTTGAGTTTGAAGGGGCAGCAGAGCAATGCAGCAACTCAATCCTTCCGAAATTAGTGAAATCATCAAGGGCCGCATCGACAACCTCGATGTGAGCTCCCAAGCCCGTAACGAAGGTACCGTTGTTTCGGTATCCGACGGTATCGTGCGGATCCACGGTCTGGCCGACGTCATGTACGGCGAAATGATCGAGTTCCCTGGCAGCGTATTCGGCATGGCCCTGAACCTGGAGCAAGACTCCGTAGGTGCAGTGATCCTGGGTGCATACGACACCCTCGCCGAAGGCATGAGCGCCAAGTGCACCGGCCGCATCCTGGAAGTTCCGGTTGGTAAGGAACTGCTGGGTCGCGTCGTTGACGCACTGGGCAACCCGATCGACGGCAAAGGTCCTCTGGGCAACACCCAGACCGACGCAGTCGAGAAAGTGGCTCCAGGCGTGATCTGGCGTAAGTCGGTAGACCAGCCTGTACAGACTGGCTACAAGTCCGTCGACGCCATGATCCCTGTCGGCCGTGGCCAGCGCGAGCTGATCATCGGTGACCGTCAGATCGGTAAGACCGCCATGGCCATCGACGCCATCATCAACCAGAAAGACTCCGGTATTTTCTGTGTTTATGTTGCTGTCGGCCAGAAGCGTTCCACCGTTGCCAACATCGTTCGCAAGCTGGAAGAAGCCGGCGCCCTGGCCAACACCATCGTGGTCGTTGCCAGTGCTTCGGAATCCGCCGCACTGCAGTTCCTGGCGCCATACGCCGGCTGCACCATGGGCGAGTTCTTCCGTGACCGCGGTGAAGACGCCCTGATCGTTTACGATGACCTGTCCAAGCAGGCCGTTGCTTACCGTCAGATCTCCCTGCTGCTGCGCCGTCCACCAGGACGTGAAGCGTACCCAGGCGACGTGTTCTATCTCCACTCCCGTCTGCTGGAGCGTGCTTCGCGCGTTTCGGAAGAGTACGTCGAGAAGTTCACCAACGGCGCAGTCACTGGCAAAACCGGTTCCCTGACCGCTCTGCCGATCATCGAAACCCAGGCTGGCGACGTTTCCGCGTTCGTTCCGACCAACGTGATTTCCATCACCGACGGTCAGATCTTCCTGGAATCGGCCATGTTCAACTCGGGCATCCGCCCTGCAGTGAACGCCGGTGTTTCGGTATCCCGCGTAGGTGGTGCCGCTCAGACCAAGATCATCAAGAAGCTGTCCGGTGGTATTCGTACCGCGCTGGCTCAGTACCGTGAACTGGCTGCATTCGCCCAGTTCGCGTCCGATCTGGACGAAGCGACCCGCAAGCAGCTGGAGCATGGTCAGCGCGTTACCGAGCTGATGAAGCAGAAGCAGTACGCGCCAATGTCCATCGCAGACATGGCCCTGTCGCTGTACGCCGCTGAGCGTGGCTTCCTGACTGACGTAGAAGTCTCCAAGATCGGCAGCTTCGAGCAAGCACTGATCGCCTTCTTCAACCGTGATCACGCCGAACTGATGGCGAAGATCAACGTGAAGGGTGACTTCAACGACGAAATCGACGCTGGCCTGAAAGCCGGTATCGAGAAGTTCAAGGCCACCCAGACCTGGTAAGCCGCAGCGGGGGCCGTGGCCCCCGCTTGCTAACCTGATAGGTGATACATGGCAGGCGCAAAAGAGATTCGCAGTAAGATTGCGAGCATCAAAAGCACGCAAAAAATTACCAGCGCCATGGAGAAAGTGGCGGTCAGCAAAATGCGCAAGGCACAAATGCGCATGGCTGCTAGCCGTCCTTACGCGGAGCGTATCCGCCAGGTGATCGGTCATCTGGCCAACGCCAACCCGGAATACCGCCACCCGTTCATGATCGAGCGCCCTGTAAAGCGCGCCGGTTATATCGTGGTGAGCAGTGACCGTGGTCTGTGCGGTGGCTTGAACACCAACCTGTTCAAGGCCCTGGTCAAGGACATGAGCGCAAACCGCGAACAGGGCGTGGAAATCGACCTGTGCGTGATCGGCAGCAAGGGTGCGACTTTCTTCCGCATCTTTGGCGGCAACGTCGTAGCCGCGATCAGCCACTTGGGCGAAGAGCCATCGATCAACGATCTGATCGGCTCCGTCAAAGTGATGCTGGACGCCTACCTGGACGGCCGTATCGATCGCCTCTCGGTGGTTTCGAACAAGTTCATCAACACCATGACCCAGAAGCCAACGGTCGAGCAATTGGTACCGTTGGTGGCAACCCCGGATCAGGATCTCAAGCATCACTGGGACTACCTGTACGAACCCGACGCAAAAGAGCTGCTGGACGGCTTGATGGTGCGTTACGTGGAGTCGCAGGTGTACCAGGCGGTGGTCGAGAACAACGCTGCTGAACAAGCGGCCCGGATGATCGCCATGAAGAACGCCACAGACAACGCCGGTGATTTGATCAAAGAGCTTCAGTTGATCTACAACAAGGCGCGTCAGGCTGCGATCACCCAGGAGATCTCGGAAATCGTCGGCGGCGCTGCCGCGGTTTAACGGTTCACATATTCAGAGGATCCAGCTATGAGTAGCGGACGTATCGTTCAAATCATCGGCGCCGTCATCGACGTGGAATTCCCACGTGACGTCGTGCCGAGTGTTTACAACGCGCTGAAAGTACAAGGCGCGGAAACCACCCTGGAAGTTCAGCAGCAGCTGGGCGACGGCGTGGTTCGTACCATTGCGATGGGCTCGACCGAAGGCCTGAAGCGCGGTCTGGAAGTCGTTGACTCCGGCGCTGCCATTTCCGTTCCTGTTGGTAAGGCCACCCTGGGCCGTATCATGGACGTACTGGGCAACCCGATCGACGAAGCCGGCCCGATCGGCGAAGAAGAGCGTCGCGGTATCCACCAGCCAGCGCCATCGTTCGCTGACCAGGCAGGCGGCAACGACCTGCTGGAAACCGGCATCAAGGTTATCGACCTGGTTTGCCCGTTCGCCAAGGGTGGTAAGGTTGGTCTGTTCGGTGGTGCCGGTGTTGGCAAGACCGTAAACATGATGGAACTGATCCGTAACATCGCCATGGAACACAGCGGTTACTCCGTGTTCGCTGGTGTGGGTGAGCGTACTCGTGAGGGTAACGACTTCTACCACGAGATGAAGGACTCCAACGTTCTCGACAAGGTAGCGCTGGTCTACGGTCAGATGAACGAGCCGCCAGGAAACCGTCTGCGCGTAGCGCTGACTGGCCTGACCATGGCCGAGAAGTTCCGTGACGAAGGTAACGACGTTCTGCTGTTCGTCGACAACATCTATCGTTACACCCTGGCCGGTACCGAAGTATCCGCACTGCTGGGCCGTATGCCTTCGGCAGTAGGTTACCAGCCGACCCTGGCTGAAGAGATGGGCGTTCTGCAAGAGCGCATCACCTCCACCAAGGAAGGTTCGATCACCTCCGTTCAGGCCGTATACGTACCTGCGGACGACTTGACCGACCCGTCGCCAGCGACCACCTTCGCCCACTTGGACGCCACCGTCGTTCTGTCCCGTGACATCGCCTCCCTGGGTATCTACCCAGCGGTCGACCCACTGGACTCGACTTCGCGCCAGCTGGACCCGAACGTGATCGGCAACGAGCACTACGAGACCGCTCGTGGCGTTCAGTATGTTCTGCAGCGCTACAAAGAGCTGAAAGACATCATCGCGATCCTGGGTATGGACGAACTGTCCGAGACCGACAAGCAACTGGTAGCCCGCGCTCGTAAGATCCAGCGCTTCCTGTCGCAGCCGTTCTTCGTGGCCGAAGTCTTCACCGGTTCGCCAGGCAAGTACGTTTCCCTGAAAGACACCATCGCTGGCTTCAGCGGCATCCTCAAAGGTGACTACGACCACCTGCCAGAACAAGCGTTCTACATGGTCGGCAGCATCGACGAAGCGATCGAGAAAGCCAAGAAACTGTAATTCCTGCGCCCCGCAAGGGGCGCTATCAGGTTGAGGCAAGCAGATGGCTATGACAGTCCATTGCGATATCGTCAGCGCGGAAGGAGAGATTTTCTCCGGCCTGGTCGAGATGGTAGTTGCGCACGGTAACCTGGGTGATCTTGGTATCGCTCCAGGCCACGCGCCGCTGATCACCAATCTCAAGCCTGGTCCGATCACGCTGACCAAGCAGGGTGGCGCCCATGAGGTGTTCTACATCTCTGGTGGCTTCCTCGAGGTTCAGCCAAACATGGTCAAGGTGCTTGCCGATACCGTGCAACGTGCTGCAGACCTGGATGAAGCTCAGGCTCAGGAAGCCCTCAAGGCTGCTGAGAACGCCCTGAATCTGAAAGGCGCGGACTTCGACTACGGTGCCGCCGCCGCACGTCTGGCCGAGGCCGCAGCCCAGCTGCGTACCGTCCAGCAAATGCGCAAAGGCAAGTAACCGGCCTTTGGCTGATAACTTCTGTTGCGATTGAGTAAAAGGGTAGCCTCGGCTACCCTTTTTCTTTTTCTGATTTTCCCCCCCCGGTCATTTCACTGACCGCCCAGGATTGGTAGCCAGTAATGTCACTCGATATCGTTATTCTCGCCGCCGGCCAAGGCACCCGCATGCGCTCGGCGCTGCCCAAGGTGCTGCACCCGGTAGCCGGCAACTCCATGCTCGGCCATGTTATCCACAGTGCGCGCCAACTGCAGCCGCAAGGTATTCATGTTGTGATTGGCCATGGTGCCGAGCTGGTTCGCGAGCGCCTGGCCGCTGACGACCTGAACTTCGTCATGCAGGATAAGCAGCTGGGTACCGGCCATGCTGTTGCCCAGGCTCTGCCGGCGCTGACTGCCGACACCGTGCTGGTGTTGTACGGTGACGTGCCATTGATCGAAGTGGAGACCCTGCAGCGCCTGTTGGCCAAGGCCAACGACCAGCAGCTGGGCCTGCTCACTGTTACCCTGGACGACCCGACAGGTTATGGCCGTATCGTCCGTGACGAGCAGGGCAAGGTAACTGCCATCGTTGAGCACAAGGACGCCAACGACGTGCAGAAAGCGATCAAGGAAGGCAACACCGGTATCTTGGCATTGCCAGCTGCGCGCCTGGCTGACTGGATGGGCCGTCTGTCGAACAACAACGCCCAGGGCGAGTATTACCTGACCGACGTCATCGCCATGGCAGTGGCCGATGGCCTGGTAGTGGCTACCGAACAGCCGCACGACCCGATGGAAGTGCAGGGCGCCAATGACCGCCGCCAGCTGTCCGAGCTGGAGCGTCACTACCAGCTGCGTGAAGGCCGCCGCCTGATGGCCCAAGGTGTAACCCTGCGCGACCCGGCACGTTTCGATGTACGAGGCGAAGTGACCGTTGGCCGTGACGTGCTGATCGACATCAACGTGATTCTCGAAGGCAAGGTGGTCATTGAGGACGATGTGCAGATCGGCCCTAACTGCGTGATCAAGAACACCACCCTGCGCAAAGGCGCGGTGGTCAAGGCTAACAGCCACCTTGAAGGCGCCGTGATGGGCGAGGGTAGCGATGCTGGCCCGTTCGCCCGCCTGCGCCCAGGTAGCGTGCTGGATGCCAAAGCCCATGTGGGTAACTTCGTGGAACTGAAAAACGCCCACTTGGGCGAAGGCGCCAAGGCCGGTCACCTGACCTACCTGGGCGATGCCGAAATCGGTGCGCGCACCAATATTGGCGCCGGTACTATCACCTGCAACTACGATGGCGCGAACAAGTTCAAGACCGTGATGGGGGAGGACGTGTTCATCGGTTCGAACAACTCGCTGGTAGCGCCTGTGGAAATTCAGGCTGGCGCGACCACCGCAGCCGGTTCGACCATTACTCAGGCCGTCGAAGCCGGTGACCTGGCGGTGGCCCGTGCGCGCCAGCGCAACATCTCGGGCTGGAAGCGCCCGGAGAAGATCAAGAAGAGCTGATTTGTTCACAGCTGTTTCGATAGAAAGCCGACTTATGTGAGTAAGTCGGCTTTTTTATTGGCTTTTTGCGGTGCCTGTAGGGCTGCAGCGAACCGGTAAAAACTATCCACAGGGCAGCGACAGCTTGACGAATCGTTCATCTTAGGTTTTGATTGCAACCATTATCTTTCGAAACGAAACTTAAGCACTCATGTCGAAACGAAATACCCCGCAGCGGCGGCACAACATCCTGGCGTTGCTCAGTGAGCAGGGCGAGGTGAGCGTGGACGCTTTGGCTAAACGTTTCGAGACTTCGGAAGTAACCATTCGCAAAGATCTCGCCGCCCTCGAAACCAACGGCCTGCTGCTCCGCCGCTACGGTGGTGCGGTACCCGTGCCTCAAGAACTGCTCGGTGAGCCGGCCCAGCCTGTGTCTTCCTACAAGAAGGCCATCGCCCGTGCCGCTGTTGGTCGAATCCGCGAACATGCGCGCATCATCATCGACAGCGGCAGCACCACGGCAGCCATGATCCCCGAGCTGGGGCGTCAGCCTGGCCTGGTGGTGATGACCAATTCGCTGAATGTGGCCCGTGCCATCAGCGACCTTGAACACGAGCCGGTGCTGCTGATGACCGGCGGTACCTGGGACCCGCATTCCGAGTCGTTCCAGGGCCAGGTGGCCGAGCAGGTTTTGCGCTCTTACGATTTCGACCAGCTGTTCATCGGTGCTGATGGCATTGACCTCGGCCGGGGTACCACCACCTTCAACGAACTGCTCGGGCTTAGCCGGGTCATGGCTGAAGTTGCCCGCGAAGTGATCGTGATGGTCGAGTCGGACAAGGTGGGGCGCAAGATCCCCAACCTTGAGCTGCCCTGGAGCAGCGTGCACACCCTTATTACAGACGAACGACTGCCCGCAGCGGCACGTGAACAAATTCAAGCCCGCGGCATCAATCTGATCTGCGCCGCGATCAGCCAGGAGCAATAAAACATGTGTGGAATCGTTGGTGCCATCGCCGAGCGCAATATCACTGCCATCCTGATCGAAGGCCTCAAGCGTCTGGAGTACCGCGGGTACGACAGCGCAGGCCTGGCCGTCCTTACCCAAAGCGGTGAATTGCAGCGCCGTCGCCGCATCGGCAAGGTCAGTGAGCTGCAAGCCGCTGTAGCGGCTGACCCACTGGCTGGCCAGCTGGGTATCGCCCATACCCGTTGGGCTACCCACGGTGCGCCGACCGAAGGCAACGCCCACCCGCACTTCTCGGGCAATGAAGTGGCGGTGGTGCACAACGGTATCATCGAGAACCACGAAGAGCTGCGTGAAGAGCTGAAAGGCCTGGGCTACACCTTCACTTCGCAGACCGACACCGAAGTGATCGTCCACCTTATCCACAACACCCTGAAGAGCACTCCAGACCTGGCCGATGCGCTGAAAGCCGCCGTCAAGCGTCTGCATGGCGCTTATGGCCTGGCACTGGTCAGCGCCAAGCAGCCCGACCGACTGGTAGCAGCACGCAGCGGCAGCCCTCTGGTCATCGGTCTGGGCCTTGGCGAAAACTTCCTGGCGTCCGACCAGTTGGCCCTGCGCCAGGTCACTGACCGCTTCATGTACCTGGAAGAAGGCGACATCGCTGAAATTCGCCGTGATCAGGTCACCATCTGGGACGAGAACGGCCACAAGGTCCAGCGCGAAACCGTGCAGTACCATGAAGGTGCCGAGGCTGCTGACAAGGGCAACTATCGCCACTTCATGCTCAAGGAAATCCACGAGCAGCCAAGCGTCGTTCAGCGCACCCTGGAAGGCCGCCTGGGTAAGGACAACGTGATGGTCCAGGCTTTCGGTCCGAAGGCTGCCGAACTGTTCGCCAAGGTGCGCAATGTGCAGATCGTTGCCTGCGGCACCAGCTACCACGCAGGCATGGTCGCCCGTTACTGGCTGGAAAGCCTGGCCGGCATCCCGTGCCAGGTGGAAGTGGCCAGCGAGTTCCGTTACCGCAAGGTGGTGGTGCAACCGGATACCCTGTTCGTCTCGATCTCGCAGTCCGGTGAAACCGCCGATACCTTGGCCGCACTGCGCAACGCCAAAGAGCTGGGTTTCCTCGGCAGCCTGGCAATTTGCAACGTGGGCATCAGCTCGCTGGTGCGTGAGTCGGACCTGACCCTGTTGACCTTGGCCGGCCCGGAAATCGGCGTGGCCTCGACCAAAGCCTTCACCACCCAGCTGGTGTCACTGATGCTGCTGACTTTGGCCCTTGGCCAGGTGCGCGGTACTTTGGAAGCGGGTGTCGAAGCCGAGCTGGTTGAAGAACTGCGTCGCTTGCCGACCCGTCTGGGCGAAGCGCTGGCCATGGATGCCACGGTCGAAAAAATCGCTGAGTTGTTCGCCGACAAGCACCACACCCTGTTCCTCGGCCGTGGTGCACAGTACCCGGTGGCGATGGAAGGTGCGCTGAAGCTCAAGGAGATTTCCTACATCCACGCCGAAGCCTACCCGGCAGGCGAGCTGAAGCACGGCCCGCTGGCACTGGTGGACAACGACATGCCGGTGGTTACCGTTGCGCCGAACAACGAACTGCTGGAGAAGTTGAAGTCCAACCTGCAGGAAGTGCGTGCCCGTGGTGGCGAGTTGGTGGTGTTCGCCGACGAGCAGGCTGGCATGACCAATGGTGAAGGCACTCATGTGATCAAGGTGCCGCACATCGCCGATGCGCTGGCGCCGATCCTGTACACCATTCCACTGCAGCTGCTGTCGTACTATGTGGCCGTGCTCAAGGGCACCGACGTAGACCAGCCGCGTAACTTGGCCAAGTCGGTGACGGTCGAGTAAGTAGCCGTCATTTGCTGGTTAAAAGCCCTCCACATGGAGGGCTTTTTTCTTTCTGAATATTAGGAAATAGCTCACCAGAACATCCGATCCAGATCATGTTTCACAGTCGATGGCTGCACTAACTTGACCGCTCTGATCCTGATCTTGAGTGGTATGAGTGATGCAAGAACATCAACGCAAATACGACATCCAGCCCATCGCGCAAGGGCAACTGACCCTGTATCTGAATGACCGGGCTGTCGCTGCTGCTGCTGGCGAAACTGTCCTGAGTGTGATGAACGCCGTGGGGCTGCGCCAGCTTGCCCGCAATGATCACGGCCAGCTTTCTGGCTCGTACTGCGGCATGGGGGTTTGTCATTGTTGCCTGGTTGCCATCGACGGTAAGCCTAAGCGACGTGCCTGCCAGACACTGGTGCGCGACGGCATGCGTATCGAGACCGAGGTCAACCGGGTCTGTCAGGGGCAACCGTCATGAGCCAACGCCCGATCATTGTCGGAGGTGGGCCCGCCGGGATGGCGGCGGCCATTGAACTGGCCAAGTATCGTGTACCCAGCGTGTTGTTCGATGAGGCGTCCCGTACAGGTGGCGTTGTCTACAGAGGGCCGCTGCGTGACGGGGTGAACCTGGACTACCTGGGCAGCCGATACCGAAATGCTCTCCACCAGTTGCATGAGGATTTTGCCGGCTGCGCGCAATGGATAGAGACGCGTTTGCACAGCCGTATTGTCGGAGGCGATGACAGCCGATTGATGGCGCTCGATGCCGATGACAAGTTGCACGAAGTCGAATACAAGCATTTGCTGCTAGCGGCCGGGTGCCATGAGCGCAGTGTACCTTTCCCGGGGTGGACCCTGCCCGGCGTGATCCTGCTGGGTGGCCTGCAACTGCAAATAAAGAGTGGTGTTGTGAAACCGCTGGGCAGGACCTTGATTGCGGGTACCGGTCCTTTGCTGCCCCTGGTCGCCTGCCAGTTACATGCTGCAGGTGCCGAGGTCGCCGGCGTTTACGAGGCATGTGGCTTCAACCGGATGGCCAAGGAAAGCCTGGCCCTGATGAACAAGCCGCAACTGTTTCTCCAGGGCTTGAGCCTGCTTGCCTACATGAAGCTGCACGGTATTGCCATGCACTACGGCTGGGGTGTGGTAAGGGCCGCAGGAGGGGCAGAGCTGGGCCAAGTGCAACTGGCGCCTTACGACCAGCAATGGCAAGCCGACCTGGGCCGCGTACGCTGCGAGACCGTAGAGATACTCGCCGTCGGCTATGGGTTCATCCCGCGCACCCAGCTCAGCCAACAGCTGGGGCTGGCGCATACCTACAGTGAGGACGGCTACCTGCGCGCTGAATGCGATACCTGGCAGCAGAGCAGTGTCCCCCATATCCATGTAGCCGGCGACATGGCTGGCATTTGCGGGGGAGAAGCCGGGTTACTGACCGGGCGCATTGCTGCATTGTCCATTTTGCAGCAGATGGGTGTGCTCGATAGCAAACAAGCCCAGCGCAAGCGGGAATGCTACGAGGGCAAGCTGGCGACTATTCGACGATTCAGGGCCGGCGTGGAACGTTACACCGCCCGTGGCACGCTGCAACTCGAATTGCCTGAAGCCGACACCGTTATCTGCCGTTGCGAACATGTGACGCGCAGTGCCATCGACCTGGCCCTGGAGCAAGGCGTGCCTGATATGGCCAGCCTGAAGATGCGCACCCGGGTGAGCATGGGCGACTGCCAAGGGCGCATGTGTGTCGGTTATTGCAGCGATCGCCTGCGGGCCTCCACTGGCCGGCAGGATGTGGGTTGGCTACGCCCACGCTTTCCCATCGACCCGATCCCGTTCTCAGCGTTCGAGAACCTGCACAAGGAGGCTGAACATGAACAGGACTTATGACATCGTCATTGCTGGCGGCGGCGTTATCGGCGCTTCCTGTGCTTATCAATTGTCCAGGCGCGGCAATTTGCGGATTGCCCTGATCGATGCCAAACGCCCGGGCAATGCAACCCGTGCTTCCGCGGGTGGTTTATGGGCCATCGGCGAGTCGGTGGGGCTGGGCTGTGGGGTGATCTTCTTCCGCATGATGTCCTCACGCGCCAAGCGTGAAGCAAAGGGCGCTGCGGTCGCGGTTGATGCCTCTACGCCGCATATCCTGCCGCAGTGTTTCTTCGACTTTGCCTTGCAGTCCAACGCACTTTATCCACAGCTGCACCAGGAACTGATCGAGCGTCACGGGATGGATTTCAAGTTCGAGCGGACCGGCTTGAAGTACATCATCCAGGATGAAGAGGACCAGCTGTATGCCGAGCACATCGTTTCGCACATTCCACATCTGGCCGACCAGGTGCGCTGGCTGGGGCAGCAGGAACTGCGAGAGACGGAGCCGGCGGTAACTGCAAAAGCCAAAGGGGCGCTGGAGTTTCTTTGCGATCATCAGGTAAGCCCGTTCCGGCTGGGCGACGCGTACCTGGAAGCGGCGCGGCAAAACGGTGTAGATCTTTACCTGAACACCAATGTCACGGGTGTGATGCATGTTGGTGATCGCATCAAAGGCGTGAACACCGACACGGCGGGGGATATTCACTGCCACAGCCTGATCAATGCTGCTGGCGCCTGGGCCGCCGACCTGAGCCAGTGGGCGACCGGCAAAACCATCCCGGTGACGCCGGTGAAAGGGCAGATCGTACTGACCGAGCGCTTGCCCAAACTGCTCAACGGTTGCCTGACCACCAGTGACTGCTACCTGGCGCAGAAGGACAACGGCGAGATCCTGATTGGTAGCACCACCGAGGATAAAGGGTTCGATGTCAGCAACACCTTCCCGGAGATCAGCACGCTGGTGCAAGGTGCGGTGCGCTGTTTACCCGAGCTTGCCGAGGTGAACCTCAAGCGAACCTGGGCAGGCTTGCGCCCAGGTTCCCCCGATGAACTGCCGATCCTTGGCCCGGTGAGCGGAGTCGAGGGGTACTTCAATGCCTGTGGGCATTTCCGTACCGGGATACTGACGTCGGCAATCACCGGTGTGATGCTGGACAAGGTCATTCACAACGAAACCCTGCCGCTGGATATCTCGCCATTCCTGGCATCCAGGTTTGCCTGACAGGTAAAGTCGCAGGCGTTTGAAATGCCCGTTTCGCAGCTTGAGGCCCATCCTGGTGAATGGCCTTTGGCTGCGAAGGGGTGCTGTCAGATCTGCATCGCCATGCCGTCCACATTCATCGCTGCCTGGCGCAATGCCTCGGAGCGGGTAGGGTGGGGGTGGCAGGTGAGGGCGATATCTTCTGCCGAGGCCGAGAACTCCATGGCCACGCAGAACTCACCGATCATCTCGCTGACGCTTGGGCCCACCAGGTGCACACCCAGTACTTCATCGGTTTGGGCATCGGCGATGACTTTGGCGAAGCCTTCGGTCTCGTGGTTGATCTTGGCGCGGCTGTTGGCGGTGAAGGGGAACTTGCCGACCTTGTAGGCACGCCCTTCGGCTTTGAGCTGCTCTTCGGTCTTGCCCACTGTCGCCAGTTCCGGCTTGGTATAGATCACGCCAGGGATGAGGTTATAGTTCACCTCGTGGGGCTTGCCGGCGATACGTTCGATACAGGCCACGGCTTCATCTTCGGCCTTGTGTGCGAGCATCGGGCCGGAAGTGACGTCGCCGATTACCCAGATACCCGGCACTGAGGTGAGGTGATGCTGGTTTTCGAGCATGCCGCGCTTGTCGGTTTCCAGGCCTACGCTTTCCAGGTTCAGCCCTTTGGTATAAGGGCGGCGGCCGATAGCCACCAGCACATAGTCGGCCTGCAATGATTCTGCCGTGCCACCGGCGGCAGGTTCCAGCATCAGGCTCACGCCGTCGGCACTGGCGGTGGCCTGGGTCACTTTGCTGCCCAGCTTGAACACCATGCCTTGCTTGGCCAGTGCTTTCTGCAGGGTCTTGGCGGTTTCCGTGTCGGTGCCCGGGCAAATACGGTCGAGGTACTCGATGACCGTGACCTGGCTTCCCAGGCGGCGCCAGACCGAACCCAGCTCAAGGCCGATCACACCGGCACCGATCACGACCAGGTGCTTGGGCACTTGCGGCAGGGACAGCGCACCGGTCGAGTCGATGATGCGCTGGTTGTCGATGGTCACGCCCGGCAGCGGGGTGGGTTCGGAGCCGGTGGCAATGACAATGTCCTTGGCCTGCAGCACAGTTTCGCTGCCGTCTTCGGCCTTGACCACAACCTTGCCAACGCCATCCAGGCGGCCCCAGCCCTTGATCCAGTCCACCTTGTTTTTGCGGAACAGGTACTCAATGCCTTTGGTCAGCCCGGTTACGCTCTCGTCCTTCTGTTTCATCATCTGGGCGAGGTTGAGGGTGGGTTTCACTTCGATACCGAGGTGGGCGAACTCGTCGCCACTGGCGGCCTCATACAGTTCGGAAGCGTGCAGCAACGCCTTGGACGGCATGCAGCCCACGTTCAGGCAGGTACCGCCCAAGGTCGAGCGGCCTTCCACACAGGCAACGGTCAGGCCCAGCTGGCCGGCGCGGATGGCTGCGTTGTAGCCACCAGGGCCACCGCCGATGATCACCACGTCATAGGATTTCATGGGTTCAACTCCAGGATGAAGAAGCGCGAGAGGGGCACAAGGTTAAGCTGAGACGTTAAAATTGTATACAATCCTCTGTGTGGATAAGATCAGTTGGTTCTAGACCATGGTCTCGTATAGAGGAAACCTCCCACGAATGAACTACTCTGATCCGGCGACGTTCGAAATATCAGGCGTCGTGGCCATATACGGACAGGAGGGTCGTTCATGCTTGCGCAACTTCCACCGGCACTGCAGAGCTTGCATCTGCCGCTGCGGCTGAAACTGTGGGACGGAAACCAGTTCGATCTGGGGCCTAGCCCGCAGGTCACGATCCTGGTCAAGGAGCCTCAGCTTATTGGCCAGTTGACCCACCCAAGCATGGAACAGCTGGGCACAGCATTCGTTGAAGGCAAGCTGGAACTGGAAGGCGATATCGGTGAAGCCATTCGTGTGTGCGATGAGCTGAGCGAAGCGCTGTTCACGGACGAGGATGAACAGCTGCCGCAACGCCGGTCTCATGACAAGCACACCGACGCCGAAGCCATCTCTTACCACTACGACGTATCCAACGCCTTCTACCAGTTGTGGCTGGATCAGGATATGGCCTATTCCTGTGCCTACTTCCGTGAACCGGACAACACGCTCGACCAGGCGCAGCAGGATAAATTCGATCACTTGTGCCGCAAGCTGCGGCTGAATGCCGGTGACTACCTGCTAGACGTCGGGTGTGGTTGGGGTGGGCTTGCGCGTTTTGCAGCACGCGAATATGACGCCAAGGTGTTCGGTATCACCCTGAGCAAGGAGCAGCTCAAGCTCGGCCGGCAGCGTGTCAAAGCCGAGGGCTTGGCCGACAAAGTGGAGCTGCAGATTCTCGATTATCGCGATTTGCCCCAAGATGGTCGCTTCGACAAAGTGGTCAGCGTGGGCATGTTCGAGCATGTCGGGCATGCCAACCTGGCGCTGTATTGCCAGAAACTGTTCGGTGCTGTCAGGGAAGGCGGGCTGGTGATGAACCACGGCATCACCGCCAAACACGTCGATGGCCGTCCGGTGGGGCGGGGTGCAGGTGAGTTCATCGACCGTTATGTGTTCCCTCACGGTGAGCTCCCTCATTTGTCGATGATCAGCGCCAGTATCTGTGAAGCGGGGCTGGAGGTCGTAGACGTGGAAAGCCTGCGTCTGCACTACGCCAAGACCTTGCACCACTGGAGCGAAAACCTGGAGAACCAGTTGCACAAAGCCGCGGCGCTGGTGCCGGAAAAAACCCTGCGTATCTGGCGCCTCTACCTTGCAGGCTGTGCCTATGCGTTTGAGAAAGGCTGGATCAACCTGCACCAGATTTTGGCAGTGAAGCCTTATGCGGATGGCCACCACGACTTGCCATGGACGCGTGAGGACATGTATCGCTGAACCCCATGGCCGCCTCTGCAAGGGAGGCGGCCTTTCTCACAGAATGGGTGAAATCAGCCGCGCAATCCGCATCCCCAATTGCTGTAGCCGATGTGTATCGCGGCTGTCCTCCGCAGTAATCTCCCGCGCCTGTTCAAAGTCATTGATCAGCATGTGTTCGACCTGGTCGGCGAAGCTGCGGTCGACCGTCAGGAGGGTGATCTCGAAGTTCAGCCTGAACGAACGGTTGTCCAGGTTGGCACTGCCGATCGCGCTGACCTCATCATCTACCAGCACCACCTTCTGATGCAGGAAGCCCGGTTGGTAGCGGAACATGCGCACACCCGCGCGCACGGCTTCGAAGGCGAACAGGCTGGAGGCTGCATAGACGATGCGGTGGTCTGGCCGTGACGGGATCAGTACCCGCACATCGACGCCCCGTAGTACCGCCAGGCGCAGTGCAGCAAAGACCGCTTCGTCCGGGATGAAGTAAGGGCTGGTGATCCATACCCGCCGGGTAGCGGAATGGATCGCCTCGAGGAAGAACAACGAGCAGGTTTCCTGCGGGTCGGCGGGGCCGCTGGCCAACGCCTGGCACAGCACGCCGTTATCGGGGTAGGCATCCGGCAGAATCAGCGGCGGTAGCTGGCGCGTGGCCCAATACCAATCCTCGGCGAACGATTCCTGCAAGCAGGCCAGCACCGGCCCGCTGATCTGCACATGGGTGTCGCGCCAGGGCGACAGCTGAGGATGCTCTCCGAGGTATTCGTCCCCCACGTTGTGGCCGCCGATAAAACCGAGCAGGCCATCCACCACCACAATCTTGCGATGGTTACGGAAGTTCACCTGGAAGCGGTTGAACCAGCCCCGGCGGGTGGCGAAGGCATGAATCTGCACACCGCCGTCGCGCAGTTGCTGGCTGTAGCTGGCCGGCAAGGCATGGCTTCCGACGCGGTCATACAGTACGAACACCTGCACCCCCTCGGCGGCCTTGCGCAACAGCAGTTGCTGCAGTGCCTTGCCGAGGGTGTCGTCATGAATGATGAAGAACTGCACCAGCACCACATCGCGTGCCTTTTCGATAGCCGCGAAGATGGCATCGAATGTGGCTTTGCCATTGACCAGTAGCTTCACCTGGTTGTTCGCAAGGCAAGGCATGCGCCCCAGCTTGGGCATTGCGCGCAAGGCTGCGTAGCTTTCCGACTCGCGGGCGGTGAGGGCTTCTTCCACCCAAGGCCGCCAGTTGAGGTTGGCCATGGCCACGTGCATTTCCTGGTTGGCCTGGCGCCGGGCCTTGATGTAGGCATAGAACGAGCGGGCGCCGAAGATCAGGTAGGGGATCAAGGTGAGGTAAGGGATGAAGAACAGGGGCATGGCCCAGGCAATTGCGCCTTGGGCGGTGCGTACAGTGAACAGTGCGTGGAGCGCGGCGACGATACCCAACAGGTGGATAAGGCCGAGTAGGTAACCAAAAAAGTAGGGGCTGTGGTAATCCATATGCATCCTGCTTGCCGAGTACACTAGGGGTAACAGAACACGTTCCCGGCCCGCCTTGCAACCCGCAGGTGGATTTGGCGTCTAAGGCTCAGCCCGGCCCGCTTGGCCGGCTTTTCTCAGGAGCGTTCATCCATGAAGATTCGTCTGCCACTGTTGGCGTTGGCCCTAGGTATGAGCAGCCCGCTGGTGCATGCCCAGATGCTGCAACCCGGTTTGTGGGAGCTGACCACCAGCAACATGCAGGTCGATGGCAAGCCGTTACCTGACATGGCGTTCATGCTCGGCCAGCTGAAAAACCTGCCGCCCGAGCAGCGTGCCATGATGGAAGGTGTGTTGGCCAAACAGGGGGTGACCGTTGGAGGAAATGGCGTGCGTTCGTGCCTGACGCCAGAGCAGGTGGCAACCAATGACATCCCGCTGCAAGACCCGAAATCCGGCTGCACTCAGAAGATCACCGACCGTACCGGTAATGTGTGGAAGTTCCAGTTCAGCTGCCCGAAGGCTCAGGGCAGTGGCCAGGCTACTTTCCTCAGTGATCGTGAATTCACCACCCAGGTCAGTGGTACGTTCAACGCTTCAGGTGTGCAGCAGCAAGGCAGCATGAACACCCGTGCGGTGTGGTTAGGCAATGACTGCGGCGCGGTTAAACCGCGCAGCTGATATCCCATTGCCACTGGCTGGTGGCAACCGCGTCGTGGGCATGCAGGCTTTCTGCATGTTCCACACGCAGCTTGAAAGCGGTACTCCATTCAACTTGCCGTAGTGCCTTATGCAGGCGTCGGGCGGCATCCTCACAGAACATCAAGTTTTGCCCGTTGGCCAAGGCGAAGGCTTGTTCGTCTGCGCGCTTCACTGCTGTCTGCACTGCTGTACCCAAGCTCGCCTCTATACGATCGATCAGTTCGGTAATTGGCAGCACCTGCTGATTGCTGTGCAGGCGCACCTGAATCTGAGCATTGCTTCGCTGGCTATGGGGTGTAGCCACAATTCCTTCGGCACTGCCAAGCCATTGCAGAACGGCAGATTGATCAACCTGCTGCTCGCTGAAGTTCGCCTGAAACTGCTGTTGAATCAGCTGCCTTGCAAGCGCTGCCGAGCATGGGCAGGTCGAGGAGTAAGGCACGGAAACCGATAGTTCCACGTGGAACATTTCATTTTCAATGCGTGCATTGACGGTTACGGCATAGCTTTTCCAACCTGCCAAGGGGCTGACCAAGGCAGGTCTTTTCAGCAGATGCTCGAAGCTGATTCGCAAGTAGGCAGCGGAAGACAGGCCGTCATGGCTGGATAAAAAATCTGCCAGGAGCTGCCTCATTGCCAGCGGTGTGAGTGGCTGGTGTTCCAATGACTCCAGTGCGAGGTAAAGCCGCGACATGTGGATGCCGCGTGAACTACCATCCACCAGGCTTACCCCTGCATCGACTTTGGCAGCTGCAGTGCGCCCTTCGAACTGCACAGGCAGGGCAATTCCGCACATGCCAACCCAGCTCAACGGCAAGGTGTACTTCTGGGTTTGTGCGGCGATGTCGGGGAGCTTGAGCTGGGTCATTTGGCTTTCCAGATAAAAAGAGGCATCAACGGCAACCGCCGATCAAGCTGCAATGTAGGCTGAAGCGCTGCCCGCTGGAGCTGGATACGCGGTTCAAGGTGGTCCAGCCAACGCGGCGGCTGTAGCCCACCCAGGCCTCACCATCGCTGGCCAGGCCGGTGAAAAAGGTCAACGTGCCGTAGCGGCTGTTGGTTTGTGCCCATAGTCGCCGGGTGCCGTGGTCGTACCCGCGCAGGTAGAACGTACTGCCGTCGGTGCGCACGCTGTAGTAACTACCTTTGCTGTCCTGGCAGGCGAGCAGTGTGGCGCTTCGCGTACAAAGCGCCAGCGTACTGGCTTGTGGCATGGCCAACAGCACGTTGGGCACAGCGAGCAGCAGCAACGCCATGGCGCGTGACAGATACATGTTTTATCCCCGGTAAGCACTCGTCCGTCGAGAACGGCTTGGCGAAATTGTATTGTTACTTTATAACATTGTGCAATGCATCGTTTCGAATGCGTCCGCCTGAAGAGGTTCGCCATGCCCAATCGTCTCCCCGTCACCGTGCTGTCCGGCTTTCTTGGCGCCGGCAAGAGCACTTTGCTCAACTATGTATTGCGTAACCGCGAGAACCTGCGGGTCGCGGTTATCGTCAACGACATGAGTGAAATCAACATTGATGCCAGCGAGGTGCAGCGCAATGTGAGCCTCAACCGCGCTGAAGAGAAACTGGTCGAAATGAGCAACGGCTGCATCTGCTGCACATTGCGTGAAGACTTGCTTGAGGAGGTGGCGCGGCTGGCTGAAGAAGGGCGTTTCGATTATTTGCTGATCGAGTCCACTGGTATCTCGGAGCCACTGCCGGTGGCAGAGACATTCACCTTTCGTGACGAGCAGGGCCGTAGCCTGTCCGACATGGCGCGCCTGGACACCATGGTTACGGTGGTCGATGGCTTGAACTTCTTGCGCGACTACCAGGCAGCAGACAGCCTGGCCAGCCGTGGCGAAACGTTGGGTGAAGAAGACGAGCGGTCGATCAGTGACCTGCTGATCGAACAGGTCGAGTTCGCCGATGTACTGTTGCTGAGCAAGATCGACTTGATCAGCCAGCATGAGCGTGAAGAGCTCATCGCCATTTTGCGCAGCCTCAATGCACGGGCGCAGATCGTGCCCATGGTCATGGGCCAGGTACCGCTGGCGCGTATCCTCGACACTGGCCTGTTCGATTTTGACCAGGCAGCCCAGGCGCCGGGCTGGCTGCAGGAGCTGCGCGGTGAGCATGTGCCGGAAACCGAAGAGTACGGTATCGCGGCCATGACCTGGCAGGCCCGACGTCCGCTCCATCCACAACGCTTTTTCGACTTTATCCACACGCACTGGAGCAATGGGCGGCTGTTGCGTTCCAAAGGTTTTTTCTGGCTGGCCAGCAAGTACCAGGAAGCCGGTAGCTGGTCGCAGGCGGGCGGAATGATGCGCCACGGTCTGGCTGGCCGCTGGTGGCGTTTCGTGCCGCGCGAGCAGTGGCCGCAGGATGTGGATAACACTAGCGCGATCTTGAAACACTGGACGGCTGAGACCGGTGATTGCCGCCAAGAGTTGGTGTTCATCGGGCAGAACATCGACTTCGAAAAATTATCCACAACCCTTGATGCCTGCCTGTTGACGGACCAGGAAATGGACTTGGGCCACATGGGCTGGCTGCGTTTGCCCGACCCGTTCGGCCCATGGCACGAGGAGGTGGCAGCATGAACTTGGCACACCGGCCTGTGGATATCTTTCAGGTATTCGGCGAAACCCCCCAAGTGCTGACTGAAGTACTGCAGGATGGTGTGAACCTGGCCGTTTGGCGCCGACGCTTGCCGGCACAGCTGGAAGACTTTGCTGACCTGTTGATAAGTCTGGGTCAGCCCTTGGCTGATCAAAGGGTAATCGATGTGGATGACCAGCAAACACCGGTATTGCCCGATCTGATGCGTGAAGCGGCAGATTTACACGGCTATGAGGCGTTCGTTGCTGATGTGACCTGGCTGGTGGCGGCTTACACCTGCCTGGTCGGCGCTCGACGGGTTGGTTTGCGTCTGCGGGTACTGGCTGGCCCGATGTGCCCGCGTTTCCATGTGGATAACGTGCCGTTGCGGTTGCTCACCACTTACGTAGGCCCAGGCAGCGAGTGGTTGCGAGAGCAGGAAAGCCCCCGTGGGGAGTTACACACAGCTCAAATTGCTGTGGATAACATTCAGCATCTGCACGCTGGCGAAGTGGCCCTACTCAAAGGTGAGAAGTGGCAAGGTAACGAAGGCGCAGGGCTGGTGCATCGTTCACCTTCGGGCCAGCAGGGGCGTCTGTTGCTCAGCCTTGACTGGCTTGCCTGACAGCGCATAGTGAGGCATCGCCACCGCTTGAAGCCATGCCATGCTGCAGAACATACCCACCCACGTGATTGCCGGCCCGCTGGGTGCCGGCAAAACCACCCTGATCCGTCATCTGCTGGCTCAGCGCCCAGCCCACGAGCGCTGGGCTGTTTTAATCAATGAGTTCGGCCTGGTAGGCCTGGATGCGGCCTTGCTCAGCCGTGACGAAGATGGCATCGCCATCGGGGAAGTCGCAGGCGGCTGCCTGTGCTGCGTCAATGGCATGCCGTTCCAGGTGGGCTTGGGTCGGTTACTGCGCAAATCCCGGCCTGATCGGCTGTTTATCGAGCCTTCCGGGCTGGGTCACCCATTGCAGTTGCTTGCTCAACTGCAACAGGCTCCTTGGGCCGGAGTGCTGACAATCAACCCCTTCGTGATGGTTGTGGATGCGCAGTCCATGGCACGTGACGAGCCGCTTCCAGAGGCTCAACAGCAGGCTTTCGATGTGGCTGAAAGGGTGGTTTTCAACAAATCTGAAGCTGTGGACGAAATGTGTAAGTTGTTGATAACTAATAAATTTAAAGACAAGAAAATCCTCTGGGCCGTGCAGGGGCAGGTGCCATTCTCAAGCCTTCCTGGCAGCCCTGAGCAGATTGTCGACAGCCAATTTGAGGAAAACCAGATTGTCGACAATCTTGAGAGTGGCCCAGGAATATTGTGGACAGACCCAAGTCAGCCTATCTGTCTTGCCCAGCAGGGGGAGGGAGGTTGGAGTATTGGCTGGCGCTGGCACCCGGGCCAACAGTTTTATCCACAGCGGTTACAGGCGTTCTTGCGCGCATGGCCCTGGCGTCGCGCCAAGGGTGTTATCCACAGCGTGGATGGCTGGCAATCATTCAATGGGCTGAGGGGAGACATGCCCGCCTGGCAGCCTAGCGACTGGCGCAGGGATACCCGTATCGAGCTGATTTTCGACCAGCCGCAATCGCAACCCACACTGCAAGCCGGGTTGAGCGATTGCCGCGTCAGTTGATCAGTTGCGCCAGCGGTTGTGCTCCTGGCGCCACTGCTGCATTTCGATGACGTTGTCGGTGCGCGGTGGTGTCTTGATTTCGAACGGATAGGGTGCGAGTTCGATCTGCACACTGTGGGCGCCGAACTGGGTCACCGTGCCGGGATGGCGCTGCTCGCCGGTAACGGTGAACTCGAAGGCGTAGATGCGCGCCAGGCGCTTGCGGCCGTTGGCATCGCGCACAAAGGCGATACGCTTGAGCGCGACAGCGTCGTCGAGCAATTCGAGGTCAAGCTTGGCGCAATGCTGTTTCACCCGCTCCAGGGCTTTTTCGCGCAACCCATGGTTGTGCCACAACCAGGCGCCTGCCGTGGCTACCAGCATCAGGACGAAGAGGTTCTCCAGGGTCAACATTTGCATATGCTCCAAACAGGTAGATCCAGCTTAACTGCGTCCCTGGCCTGTCGTACAGGTGGCAATCGAGTTCATACTGCGCTGCGCACAATCCTTGAAACAGCTTTGGAAACCTCCCGCATGAAACGTACCCCGCACCTGCTCGCCATTCAGTCCCATGTGGTGTTCGGCCACGCCGGCAACAGCGCCGCGGTATTTCCCATGCAGCGTATCGGGGTCAATGTCTGGCCGCTCAATACCGTGCAGTTCTCCAATCACACTCAGTATGGCCAGTGGGCCGGTGAAGTGCTTGCCCCGGCGCAAATTCCTGCGCTGGTGGAAGGCATTTCCAACATCGGCGAACTGGGTCACTGCGATGCGGTGCTTTCCGGCTACCTGGGCAGTGCCGAACAAGGGCGAGCGATACTGGCCGGTGTCGAGCGGATCAAGGCAGTAAATCCCAAAGCGTTGTACGTGTGCGACCCGGTCATGGGGCACCCGGAGAAGGGCTGCATCGTGCCGCCGGAAGTCAGCGAATTCCTGCTCGAGGAGGCGGCCGCCCGAGCGGATATCCTGTGCCCGAACCAGCTGGAGCTGGACAGCTTCTGTGGGCGCCGTGCGCAGTCGCTGGAAGATTGCGTGAATATGGCGCGCAGCCTGCTGCAGCGGGGGCCGCAGGTGGTGGTGGTCAAGCACCTGGCTTATCCCGGGCGTGCCGAGGACCAGTTCGAGATGCTGCTGGTGACTGCCGAGCACAGCTGGCTCCTGCGCCGCCCGCTGCTGGCGTTTCCACGGCAGCCGGTGGGGGTGGGCGACCTGACCTCGGGCTTGTTCCTGGCCCGCGTGCTGCTCGGCGACAGCTGGGTACAGGCATTCGAGTTCACCGCGGCGGCGGTGCATGAAGTGCTGCTGGAAACCCAGGCCTGCGCCAGCTACGAACTGCAACTGGTGCGGGCCCAGGACCGCATCGCCCACCCGCGGGTGCGCTTCGAGGCGCAATTGCTGGCGCTTTAAATGGCGTCGGTCTTCAGGTCCTGGTAGCGCTTTTCCAGCTCCTGGCGGATCTGCCGGCGCTGCTGGCCCTGCAGGAAGCGGCGTTTTTCTTCACTGCTCTGCGGCTGGCGCGGCGGCACCGCTACCGGGCGACGGTTGTCGTCGACCGCGACCATGGTAAAGAAGCAACTGTTGGAATGGCGCACCGAGCGCTCGCGGATGTTCTCGGTCACCACTTTGATGCCGACCTCCATCGACGTGTTGCCGGTGTAGTTGACCGACGCCAGGAAGGTCACCAGTTCACCCACGTGTACGGGTTCACGGAAGATTACCTGGTCGACCGACAGCGTCACCACATAGCTGCCGGCATAGCGGCTGGCGCACGCATAGGCCACTTCGTCGAGGTACTTGAGCAGGGTGCCGCCATGTACGTTGCCAGAAAAGTTGGCCATGTCCGGGGTCATCAGGACGGTCATGCTCAGCTGGGCGTTTCCAGGTTCCATAGTGTGCTCACGGTGAGGTTGCGCTGAATCGGGCGAATGGGGGGCGTTATCTGCTGACACTTCTGTTCCCCTCTTTTGAATTTGCCTTGCTGATACGGGACGTTGGCTGACGCCCCGCCGTCACGCTGATCATGCCATCAGCGGCGCTTTTCCAGCCGATCTGTTTCTGCATATTGCACCGGCTTTTTGCGGCGGGGTGCGATGTTAACCTGAGTACGCCCATGCAATATGGGCGTTCCTGCATTCAATACAGTATGTACTTGCTGCTCGCTCGGGTTTGCCTTGGCAGAGGAGCGGTCTGCCCAGGCATCCAGAAAAAGACGAGAAAAGGAGTATCACGCCATGCATGCCATCAGCTTCATCCAGGACCTGGCAGTCATCATGCTGGTCGCTGGCGTGGTCACCATTCTTTTTCATCGTCTCAAGCAGCCGGTGGTGCTGGGTTACATTGTCGCCGGCTTCATCATTGGCCCGCACACCCCGCCGTTCGGCCTGATCCATGATGAAGACACCATCAAGACCCTCGCCGAGCTGGGGGTGATCTTCCTGATGTTCTGCCTGGGCCTCGAGTTCAGCCTGCGCAAGCTGTTCAAGGTCGGCGCCACGGCGTTTATCGCGGCGTTCCTGGAAATCGTGCTGATGATCTGGATCGGCTTCGAAATCGGCCGCTGGTTCGGCTGGAGCACCATGGACTCGCTATTCCTTGGCGCCATCCTGGCTATTTCCTCGACCACCATCATCGTCAAGGCGCTCAACGACCTGAAGATGAAAAACGAGCGTTTCGCACAGCTGATTTTCGGTGTGCTGATTGTGGAAGACATCCTCGGTATCGGCATCATCGCCCTGCTGTCGGGCATCGCTGTCAGTGGCACGGTCAGTTCCGGTGAAGTGTTCTCCACCGTCGGCAAGCTGTCGCTGTTCATGATCGTTGCCTTGGTCATCGGCATCCTGCTGGTGCCACGGCTGCTGGCCTATGTGGCCAAGTTCGAAAGCAACGAGATGTTGCTGATTACCGTGCTGGGCCTGTGCTTTGGCTTCTGCCTGCTGGTGGTAAAGCTGGAATACAGCATGGTACTTGGCGCCTTCCTGATTGGCGCGATCATGGCTGAGTCGCGCCAGTTGCTGAAGATCGAACGCTTGATCGAGCCGGTACGCGACCTGTTCAGCGCCATCTTCTTCGTAGCGATTGGCCTGATGATCGACCCGCAGGTGCTGATCGACTACGCCTGGCCAATCGTGGTCATTACCTTGGCGGTGGTGTTGGGCAAGATGCTGTCCTGTGGCATGGGGGCGTTCATTGCCGGCAATGACGGGCGCACGTCATTGCGGGTGGGCATGGGGCTTTCGCAGATTGGCGAGTTCTCGTTCATCATCGCCGCGCTGGGCATGACCCTGCAGGTGACCAGCGATTTCCTGTACCCGGTAGCGGTCGCGGTATCGGCAATCACCACGCTGCTGACCCCGTACCTGATTCGCGCGGCCGACCCCTTGTCGCAGAAGCTGGGCAATGTGGTGCCTGGCCGTCTGGCGCGGGTACTTTCGTTGTATGGCGAGTGGTTACGCAACATCCAGCCGCAGGGCGAGGGCGCCATGCTGGCGGCGATGATTCGGCGCATCCTGTTGCAGGTGGGGGTGAATCTGGCACTGGTGATCGCAATTTTCTTCAGCGGTGGTTACTTCGCAGGACGTATTGGCAACTGGCTCAGCGAGTGGGTCAGCGATGCCAGCCAACAGAAGGCGCTTATCTGGGGGGCGGCGTTGTTGCTGTCGCTGCCCTTCCTGATCGCGGCCTATCGCAAGCTCAAGGCTCTGTCGATGCTGCTGGCAGAGATGGGCGTTAAACCGGAAATGGCCGGGCGGCATACCCAGCGGGTGCGGCGAGTGATCGCCGAGGTGATCCCGCTATTGTCGCTGTTGGTGATTTTCCTGCTGCTGTCGGCGCTTTCGGCAAGCATTCTGCCAACCAGCGAGTTGCTGCTGGTGATTGCCGTGGTGGCTGCGGTGGTGGTGGCCCTGCTGTGGCGCTGGTTCATTCGCGTGCACACGCGCATGCAGATTGCCTTGCTGGAGACACTGGAGAACAGCCGCGAGAATTCACATTGAGGGGGCTATGCTCCCTGCGCAAGATTTCACCGTCGTCCGAGGGGATGGAGCGGTAGCGATGTCGCCAGGCGCAGAAAGCCTGGCGATTTTAACTGCATTGATGGCGCTATGCCATTATTTTTCCTGTGCGGGTAGCATTCAAGCAACGGCTGGAATCAGCTCTCCAGCCAGACATCCCGCGCCCAGTGCCACACCGATTCCCAGCTGTCTTCGCCGACAATTTCGTCTTCCGCTTCCCACAACACCACGGTGCCGTCTTCTTCGACGCAGTAGTAGTTGTCGCCGTCCTGGCACAGCGGAATCAGGTCGCGCGGCACGCCGGCATCCCAAGCGTTGGCGGCGACGTCGGGCAGGTAGGTATGCGACTGTGGATCGGTGACAGTCACCGGTTCCAGCGAGCCATACACCACGTCACTGACGGTCAGTAGAAACTCTTTGAACACGAACGGAATGTTGATGAACAGCTCTTCTTCGATTTCGACCAACTGGTCCTCGTCGGGAAGCTCAAGGGGCACCGGTACTGGCTGGTTGGCTTCACGGAGTTGTTCGATCACTTCTTCCACGGTTCACTTCCTCTGACCTAGATGACAACGCTGCGCGTTATACCCTAGTAGGCCACTCTGGCAAAAGCAAAAACCCCAGGACAGGGCCTGGGGTTTTTTGTGCAGCACGCAGCGGTTAGCCGTTTTGACGGATACCGGCAACCAGCCAAGGCTGGTTTTCGCCCTGGGCGCGAACCATGTGCCAGCTTTCGCTGAACACTTCGCCCTGGTCGAAGCGCGAGTTCTTCGACACGCCACGGAAGGTCAGGGTGGCATCGGTGCGATCGCTGCGATCGTCTACACCGTCCAGCTGCACTTCGAGGTTATCGATGTAGGTGGACTGGAAGCCATCACCCAGTTCAGCACGTTCACGCTTGAGGAACTCGAGCATTTGCGGGGTGACGAACTCGGCGATCTTGTCCATCTCGTTGGCATCCCAGTGCTGCTGCAGCGACTGGAAGTGGTTACGGGCAGCAGCCAGGAAGCTTTGCTCGTTGAACCAGGCCGGGGCATTGATCACCGGGGCGGCAGCGGCAGCAGGTGCGGCCGAACCACCGAAGATCGACGGCTGGGCAGGCTGAGCGTGAGCCTCACGCTGCATTGGCGCATGGCCTGGCATGGCCATTTGCGGCTGCTGCTGGCGGCGGCGAGCGGCGATGAAACGGAACACCAGGAAGGCGATAAGCGCCACGATCAGGAAGTCCATGATCTGGAAGCCTTCGAAACCGTCACCCATGAACATGGATGCCAGCAGACCACCGGCGGCCAGGCCTGCCAGTGGGCCCAACCAGCGCGAAGCACCGCTGGCGGCCGGGGCTGCACGGCCAGGTGCGGCGGTCGGCGCGGCGGCAGGCGTGGTTGGCGTAGCCTGACGGGTCTGGTGGATAGGCGCGGAGCCCGAGCTCTTGCCGCCGCCGAAACGCTTGGCGTTGGCGTCCAGGCTCAGCGTCAGGCCGACGCAGAGCGCCAGTGCGATGCTAAGAAAACGTTGCATAAGTGGGATATCCCCTGTTGTGGATTGCACGCGCGTCATGGTGCACAGGTTCCCGTGCACATGACCAGCGACAGAGTGTTTCGAGCTTTTGCCTGAATGTTACAAGGCTGCTACAGGGCCTCGAGCTTGGCATACCCCAGCATCAGCCACTTGCTGCCTTCGGCAAAGTTCACCTGTACCCGCGCCTGCGCGCCGGAACCCTCGAAGTTGAGGATCACGCCTTCCCCGAAGACCGCATGTTGCACACGCTGGCCCAGGTTGAACGCGGTCTGCGGAATGCTGGCATTGGCGAGCAGGTTGCTGTTGGTGGCCGTCTTGACCCCACCGAACGGGCGGCTGACGCTGTTGGACAGCCGCACTTCCTGGATCAGGCCCGCCGGAATTTCACGTACGAAACGCGACACCTTGTTGTAGGTCTCGCTGCCATACAGGCGACGTGTTTCAGCGTAGGTCATGACCAGCTGGCGCATGGCGCGGGTAATTCCCACATAGGCCAGGCGGCGTTCCTCTTCGAGGCGGCCGGGTTCTTCCAGGCTCATCTTGTGCGGGAACAGGCCTTCTTCCATGCCCACCAGGAACACGTAAGGGAACTCCAGGCCCTTGGCGCTGTGCAGGGTCATCAGCTGGATGCTGTCTTCGTGCTCGTCGGCCTGGGCATCGCCAGCTTCTAGCGAGGCATGGCCGAGGAAGGCCGACAATGGTGAAAGGTCGGCGTCTTCGTCGGTGGATTCGAAGTTGCGCGCCGCGCTGACCAGTTCCTCAAGGTTTTCTACCCGTGCCTGGCCCTTTTCACCTTTTTCTTCCTGGTGATAGATGATCAGACCGGATTGCTCGATGGTGGTCTGGGTCATGGTATGCAGCGGCATGTCCACGACCTTGGCGGCCAACCCCTCGATCAGTTCGATGAAAGCCCCCAGCGCACTGGCGGCGCGGCCTTTGAGGGCCTTGGCGGCGAGCAGCTGGCACATGGCGTCCCACATCGATGCCTGGCTGTGGCGGGCGTGCTCGCGGATGGCTTCGACGGTTTTCTCGCCAATGCCGCGTGGCGGCACGTTGATTACCCGCTCCAGGGCAGCATCGTTGCCGCGCCCTTCGATCAGCCGCAGGTAAGCCATGGCGTTCTTGATTTCAGCGCGTTCGAAGAAGCGTTGGCCGCCATAGATACGGTAGGGAATGCGCTCGCGCAGCAGGGCTTCTTCCAGCACGCGCGACTGGGCGTTGGAGCGGTACAGGATGGCGATTTCGTTGCGCGCATTGCCCTGCTTGACCAGGCTCTCGATGGTTTCCACCACGTAGCGCGCTTCGTCGTGCTCGTTGTAGGCCGCGTACAGGGTCAGCGGTTCGCCTTCGCCCATGTCGGTCCACAGCTCTTTGCCCAGGCGCCCGCTGTTGTTGGCGATCAGGGCGTTGGCGGCCTTGAGGATGCCACCGGTGGAGCGGTAGTTCTGCTCCAGACGGATCATTTCGGCGTCTGGGAAGTCGGCGGTGTACTGGTGAATGTTTTCGATCTTGGCACCGCGCCAGCCGTAGATCGACTGGTCGTCGTCGCCCACCGCCATCAGGCTGGCGCCCCCGCGTGCCAACAGGCGCAGCCAGGCGTACTGCACGGCGTTGGTGTCCTGGAACTCGTCGACCAGCACATGCTGGAAGCGCCGCTGGTAGTGCTCCAGCAGCCCCGGGTGGTCGCGCCACAGGTCCAGGGCGCGTAGCAGCAGCTCGGAGAAGTCGATGACTCCGGCACGCTCGCACGCCTGCTCGTAGGCGGTATAGACGTCACGCATGGTCGCCAGGAACAGGTCGCCACCGGCCTGGATATGCTGCGGGCGCAGGCCTTCGTCCTTCTGCCCGTTGATGAACCACTGTGCCTGGCGTGCCGGCCATTTCTGTTCGTCCAGGCCCAGCTCGCGCATCACCCGCTTGATCAGGCGCTGCTGGTCGTCACTGTCGAGAATCTGGAAGTTCTGCACCAGCCGCGCTTCCTGCCAGTGGGCCCGCAGCAAGCGATGGGCCAGGCCGTGGAAGGTGCCGACCCACATGCCTGCCGGGTTGATCCCCAGCAGTTGCTCGATCCGCTGGCGCATTTCGGCTGCAGCCTTGTTGGTGAAGGTCACCGACAGGATCGAGTGCGGCGATGCCTGCTCCACCTGGATCAGCCAGGCGATGCGGTGCACCAGCACGCGGGTTTTACCGGAACCGGCGCCGGCAAGCACCAGTTGACGCCCAAGCGTGGCCGCTACGGCCTGGCGTTGGGCATCGTTGAGGGAATTCAGCAGGAGGGAGAGGTCGTCTGTGTGCATCGGGCCATTCTAGGGCGCGGCAGGAAATGGGGCAAACCTCCACTGTATAAATATTCACCTTGGCGTATGGCCGTTCATCGACCCGATGACAGTAGGTCAGCCATGCCAGTGCCTGCCATGACGCGCCAGCAGGCTGTTGGCTTGCTCTGGCCCGTTACTGCCCGCCGGGTAAGGGCGTGGCGCCTGAAAGTGCTCTTCGCAACCCTTGATGATCGGGTCGGTCCAGGCCCAGGCTGCTTCCACTTCATCGCGGCGCATGAACAGCGTCGAGTCGCCCTCCAGTACATCCAGCAGCAGGCGTTCGTAGGCTTCCCAGCGGCGGGTCTGGCTGAACACCTGGGCCAGGTTCAGGTCCAGGTCGACCGGTTCCAGGCGCATGCCCTTGCCAGGGCTTTTGGTCATCATGCGCAGGCTGATGCGTTCCTCCGGTTGCAGCTGGATCAGCAACTGGTTGACCTGGCCGCCGTTGAACAGCTCGTGGGGTACCGGTTTGAACTGAATGACGATTTGCGACGAGCGCCGTGCCATGCGCTTGCCGGTGCGCAGATAGAAAGGCACGCCCGCCCAGCGCCAATTGTCGATGTGGGCTTCGAGGGCAATGAAGGTTTCGGTGTCGCTGTCGTTGTCGACATCCTTTTCGAAGTAGTAGGCCGGCACTTCCTGGCCGCCGATGTGCCCGGCGCCATACTGGCCGCGCACGGTCTTGTCCTGCACATCCTGGCCGGTGATCGGCTTGAGGGCGCGCAGGATCTTCACTTTTTCGTCGCGTACCGCTTCGGCCTCGAACTGGGCGGGGGGCTCCATGGCTACCAGGCACAGCAGCTGCAGCAGGTGGTTCTGCAGCATGTCGCGGATGGCCCCGGCGCGGTCGTAGTAGGCGCCGCGGTTCTCTACACCCAGCGTCTCGCAAACGCTGATCTGTACGTGGTCGACCTGATTGTTGCGCCACACCGGCTCCAGCAGGGCATTGGCGAAGCGCAGGGCCATCAGGTTCTGCACGGTTTCCTTGCCCAGGTAGTGGTCGATGCGAAATACCTGGGTTTCCTCCAGCACTGCGCCAATCGCTTCGTTGATGGCGGTAGCCGATTCCAGCGAGTGGCCGATCGGCTTTTCCAGCACGATGCGCGCCTCGGCGTCGGCCAGGCCGGCGTTATGCAGGTGTTTGGCAATCGGTACGAACAGGTTGGGGGCGGTGGCCAGGTAGAAGATGCGCGTCAAGCCGCCTGGTTCGCCCAGGTAGCGCGCCAGGCGGCCGAAGTCGGCGCTTTGCGAAGCATCCATGGCGAAATAGTCGATCCGCGCGGAAAACCGCTGCCAGACCTCTTCTTCGAAGTCGTTGCGGGCGATCTGTGCCCGGCAATGGCGTTCGGCGAGCTTGAGATAATCGTTACGTGGCAAGTTGCGGCGCGCCAGCGCGATGATCCGCACGGCAGGGTCAAGACGGGCCTCGCGAAACAGGTGGTAGAGCGCCGGAAGCAACTTGTGCAGGGCCAGATCGCCGGTGCCGCCGAAGACCAGAATGTCGCAAGGAATAGTCAAACCGCCACTCTCCACGTTCGTTTAACTGGGCGGGTTGGCGTCCATGTAGTATAACTACAAGAAAGCTACAACCCGGCCAGCCGATCATAACCGAGTCCAGCCTGTGAATCTGTTGCAACATATCGCCCAATCGCGCCACCTGCTGCGCAAATCGGAACTCAAAGTGGCCGACCACGTGCTGCTCGACCCGGCTGCCGTCATGCACAGCTCCATGGCCGACCTGGCACACAGCGTGGGTATCAGCGAACCGACCATCGTGCGGTTCTGCCGGGCGATCGGTTGCTCGGGCTTTCAGGACTTGAAGCTGAAGCTGGCGCAGAGCCTGGCAGCGGGGGCCAGTTTCGGGCAGTTCGCTATCCATGAAGACGACTCGGTTGCCGACTACAGCCTGAAGATCTTCGACACCACCCTGCATACCCTGATGGAGGTGCGTGAGCACCTCGACCCGCAGGCGCTGCAGCAGGCGGTGAGTGCTATGGCCCAGGCGCAACGTGTGGAGTTCTATGGCTTTGGCGCGTCCGGTGCGGTGGCGGCCGATGCCCAGCACAAGTTCTTCCGCCTGCTGCTCAGCGCCGCCGCGTATTCCGACCCGCACATGCAGGCGATGTCGGCGGTCACCCTGAAGCCGGGTGATGTCGCGGTGTGCATTTCCCAGTCGGGCCGCTCCAAGGACTTGCTGATCACCGCTAACCTGGTGCGTGAGAGCGGTGCCAACCTGATTACCCTGTGCCCCAGCCAGACACCTCTTGCCGAGCTGTCGACGGTCAACCTGGCGATCGACGTGCATGAAGACACCGAAATCTACACGCCGCTGACCTCGCGTATCGCTCACCTGGTCGTGATCGACGTGCTGGCCATGGGCGTGGCGATGGCGCGCGGGCCGAGCCTGGTCAACCACCTGAAAAGTGTGAAGCGCAGCTTGCGCAGCCTGCGTTTGTCGCCCAAGTCGATCAAGGCTACAGACGACTGATCTGCGTTGCCTGTGCTGGCCCTATCGCTGGCACAGGCAGTAAAAGTTCACTGTTTTGTCACCGTTCCACAGCTAAACGGTAAACAGTTCAGGCCAGTCTGAAACTCCCGCATCCTATCTGGGAGACAGGCAATGGCACGTGACCACGAAGGTACTTACCAACCCAACGCCAAGGCTCGCAAGCAGCAGGAAAAGGATCAGCGCCGTATGGAGTACCGCCGCGCGATCGAGGTCTATTGCGACCAACGCCAATTGCTCCGCGACCTGGCAGACTACCCCGAGCTGCAAGCGCTCACGGTCTGGCAGGCGTCGTCGGCAGCTTCCCCGAAAAACGCTCAACAAGCGCGCTGATCAACGCACGTTCGCTGCGGATGAACGCCAGAAACGCCAAGGCCACCGGCGACTGCCGCTTGGCCTTGGACTGCACCACGCACCAGCTGCGGTACAGCGGCAGTTCCTCCACCGGTAGCTCCTTCAGCACACCGGTGGCCAGCTCCAGGTTGACTGCATGGCGGGTCAGCAGGGCGATACCCAGGCCGGCGATCACGCACTCGCGTTGGGCATCGGCCGATGCCACTTCCAGCGTCTGGGTGAAGTGCACGCGCTTGTCCTTGAAGTATTCCTCGCATGCCTTGCGCGTGCCCGAACCTTGCTCGCGGACCAGCAGGGTATGAGGCTCCAGGTCCTGCAGGCGCAACTGCTCCAGCTTGCACAGCGGATGCTCGGGCGGTGCCACCGCCACGATCGGGTTGTTGAGGAATGGCAGAAACTCCAGGCCCATGTCCTGCGGCACCATCGACATGATGATCAGGTCGTCGCGGTTATCCGAAAGGCGGCGAATGGCCTGGGCGCGGTTGACCACCGTCAGGGTCAGGTTGACCTCCGGGTGACGCTGCTTGAAGGCGGCGAACAGGTGTGGCACGAAGTACTTGGCACTGGACTCGATCGCCAGTTTCAACTGCCCCTGCAGTGAGCCCTGCATGTCCGACAGCTGCATGTCCAGGCTCTCCAGCCGCCCGAAGATGTCGCGGCTGGCGCGTTGCAGGGCTTCGGCCGCCTCGGTCAGGTACAGCTTCTTGCCTACATACTCGAACAGTGGCTGGCCAATCAGCTCTTCGAGCTGGCGGATCTGTAGACTAACGGCGGGTTGCGTCAGTGCCATCTCCTCTGCCGCACGGCTGTACGAGCGCAAATCGCACACCTCGTTGAAGATCTGCAATTGACGCAAAGTCATACGCATCAAGGACTTACGCATTTTTTTCGGCTCGTCGGCAACACCTTGTTACCGAACTATAAGCTTTTGCTAATACAGCCTCTAACAAATATTGATTTTTGTTTATCGACCTACAGCGCTAGGGTGAATACGCGACTGGCCAGCAACGTCTGGTCACGCGCCGACCGGTAGAACCGGCTCGACTGTTCCTACGGCTTTGGGAAGACTCCAGTGATAAAAAAAATCCTGATCGCCAACCGAGGTGAAATCGCAGTTCGGATCGTGCGTGCCTGCGCCGAGATGGGCATTCGCTCGGTAGCGATCTATTCCGACGCCGACCGTCACGCCTTGCACGTCAAGCGCGCCGATGAGGCACACAGCATTGGTGCCGAGCCGCTGGCTGGCTACCTGAACCCGCGCAAGCTGGTGAACCTGGCTGTGGAAACCGGCTGCGATGCCCTGCACCCAGGCTATGGTTTCCTGTCGGAAAACGCCGAACTGGCAGAGATCTGCGCAGAGCGCGGGATCAAGTTCATCGGCCCGGCTGCCGACGTGATTCGCCGCATGGGCGACAAGACCGAAGCGCGCCGCACCATGATCGCCGCCGGTGTGCCGGTAACCCCGGGTACCGAAGGCAACGTTGCCGATATTCATGAAGCCCTGAGCGAAGGTGACCGCATCGGTTACCCGGTGATGCTCAAGGCCACTTCTGGTGGTGGCGGCCGTGGTATCCGCCGCTGCAACAGCCGTGAAGAACTGGAACAGAACTTCCCACGGGTCATTTCCGAGGCCACCAAGGCCTTTGGTTCGGCCGAAGTGTTCCTGGAAAAGTGCATCGTCAACCCCAAGCACATCGAGGCGCAGATCCTCGGTGACAGCTTTGGCAACGTGGTGCACCTGTTCGAGCGCGACTGCTCGATCCAGCGCCGTAACCAGAAGCTCATCGAAATTGCCCCAAGCCCGCAGCTCACCCCCGAGCAGCGCGCCTACATCGGCGACCTGGCGGTGCGTGCGGCCAAGGCCGTGAACTACGAGAACGCCGGTACCGTGGAGTTCCTGCTCGCCGATGGCGAGGTGTACTTCATGGAAATGAACACCCGGGTGCAGGTGGAGCACACCATCACCGAGGAAATCACCGGTATCGACATCGTCCGTGAGCAGATCCGCATTGCTTCGGGCCTGCCGCTGTCGGTCAAGCAGGAAGATATCCAGCACCACGGATACGCGCTGCAGTTCCGCATCAACGCCGAAGACCCGAAAAACAACTTCCTGCCCAGCTTCGGCAAGATCACCCGTTACTACGCCCCCGGCGGCCCGGGCGTGCGTACCGACACGGCAATCTATACCGGCTACACCATTCCGCCGTTCTACGACTCCATGTGCCTGAAGCTGGTGGTGTGGGCGTTGACCTGGGAAGAAGCCATGGACCGCGGCCTGCGGGCCCTGGACGACATGCGCGTACAAGGGGTGAAGACCACTGCCGCGTACTACCAGGAAATCCTGCGCAACCCGGAATTCCGTAGCGGCCAGTTCAATACCAGCTTCGTCGAAAGCCACCCTGAACTGACCAACTACTCGATCAAGCGCAAACCCGAAGAGCTGGCCCTGGCCATCGCCGCCGCCATCGCCGCCCACGCAGGCCTGTGAGGAACCCCATAATGTCCAAGAAAATCCACGTTACCGACACGATCCTGCGCGACGCCCACCAGTCCTTGCTGGCCACCCGCATGCGCACCGAAGACATGCTGCCGATCTGCGACAAGCTCGACAAAGTCGGCTACTGGTCGCTGGAAGTCTGGGGTGGCGCCACCTTCGACGCCTGCGTGCGCTTCCTGAAAGAAGACCCGTGGGAGCGCCTGCGCAAGCTGCGTGCCGCGCTGCCCAACACCCGCCTGCAAATGCTGCTGCGCGGCCAGAACCTGCTGGGCTACCGCCATTACAGCGACGACGTGGTCAAGGCCTTCGTCGCCAAGGCAGCGGTCAATGGCATCGACGTGTTCCGTATCTTCGACGCCATGAACGACGTGCGTAACCTGCGCGTGGCTATTGAAGCGGTCAAGGCCGCTGGCAAACACGCCCAGGGCACCATCGCCTACACCGTCAGCCCCGTGCACACCATCGACGCCTTTGTAGCCCAGGCCAAACAGATGGAAGCCATGGGTTGCGACTCGATCGCGATCAAGGACATGGCTGGCCTGCTGACGCCGTTCGCTACCGGCGAGCTGGTCAGGGCGCTGAAGGCCGAGCAATCCCTGCCGGTATTCATCCACTCCCACGACACCGCCGGCCTGGCCGCCATGTGCCAGCTGAAAGCGGTTGAGAACGGCGCCGACCACATCGACACCGCCATCTCCAGCTTCGCCTGGGGCACCAGCCACCCAGGCACCGAGTCGATGGTTGCTGCACTCAAAGGCAGCGAATTCGACACTGGCCTGGACCTGGAGCTGCTGCAGGAAATCGGCCTGTACTTCTACGCCGTGCGCAAGAAGTACCACCAGTTCGAAAGCGAGTTCACCGCCGTGGACACCCGCGTGCAGGTCAACCAGGTGCCGGGCGGCATGATCTCCAACCTGGCCAACCAGCTGAAAGAGCAGGGCGCGCTTAACCGCATGAACGAAGTGCTGGCCGAGATCCCGCGTGTACGTGAAGACCTTGGCTTCCCGCCGCTGGTAACCCCGACCTCGCAGATCGTCGGCACCCAGGCATTCTTCAACGTGTTGGCTGGCGAGCGCTACAAGACCATCACCAACGAGGTGAAGCTGTACCTGCAAGGCGGTTACGGCAAGGCCCCGGGCGTGGTCAACGAGCAGCTGCGCCGCCAGGCAATCGGCAGCGAAGAAGTGATCGACGTACGCCCGGCTGACCTGCTCAAGCCGGAAATGGCCAAGCTGCGTGCCGACATCGGCGCCCTGGCTCGTTGTGAAGAAGACGTGCTGACGTTCGCCATGTTCCCGGACATTGGCCGCAAGTTCCTCGAAGAACGCGAAGCCGGCACCTTGACGCCAGAAGCCCTGCTGCCGATTCCGGAAGCCGGCGCCGTAGCCGCCCCGGGCGGTGAAGGCGTGCCGACTGAGTTCGTCATCGACGTGCACGGCGAAACCTACCGCGTCGATATCACCGGCGTGGGCGTTAAGGCCGAAGGCAAGCGTCACTTCTACCTGTCGATCGACGGCATGCCGGAAGAAGTGGTGTTCGAGCCACTGAACGAGTTCGTTGGCGGCGGCGGCAGCAAGCGCAAGCAAGCCACCGACCCAGGCCACGTCAGCACCACCATGCCAGGCAACATCGTCGATGTGCTGGTCAAGGAAGGCGACATGGTCAAGGCCGGCCAGGCCGTGCTGATCACCGAAGCCATGAAGATGGAAACCGAAGTGCAGGCGGCCATCGCCGGTAAGGTCGTCGCCATCCATGTGGCCAAGGGCGACCGTGTAACGCCGGGTGAAATCCTGATCGAGATCGAGGGCTGATTTAAGCCCTCATCTACAAGCGGTTTACCTCTGGGGAGCGAATGCTCCCCTTTTTTTGTGCTGTATTTGATGGCCCAATCGCCGGCAAGCCAGCTCCCACAGGTATCCCACAATCTTCAAGGGTTGTGGGATACCTGTGGGAGCTGGCTTGCCGGCGATTGGGCCATTCAAACCCATGCAATATTCAGCCTTTGCGGCATGCCTCAAGTGTCTGTAGTTGCCCGTCAGGCTGCTGGTTTTCCTCTCCCAGCCACCGCTCGAACCCGGCAGCCACCGCCGGCCACTCATCATCGGTAATCGAATACCAGGCTGTATCGCGGTTATGGTCCTTCACCACCAAGTGCTTGCGGAACACGCCTTCGTAAGTGAAGCCAAACCGCTCCGCCGCCCGCTTGGAGCGGGCGTTGGCGTTGTTGCACTTCCACTCCAGCCGGCGGTTGCCCAGTTCGAAGCCCAGTTTGCCCAGCAGGTACACCGCCTCGGTTCCTTTGGGTGTGCGCTGCATGGCGGCGCCGAAGGCGATATGGCCGATTTCGATGCGACCGTGGTCGGGCACGATCGACATCAGGCTGAGAATGCCCTGTGCCTGGCCGCTGGGGCGGTCGATGACGGTGTAGAACAGCGGATCGCGGCCTGCGGCGTTGCCCTCCAGCCAGCGGTCGAAGGCGGCGCGCTCGTTGAACGGCCCATAAGGCAGGTAGTCCCATAGCACCGGGTCGGATGCCGGGCCTTGCAGCACGTCCCAAAGGTCGTCGCCATGGCGCGTGGGGTCGAGTTTTTCCAGGCGGATGAAGCGGCCTTCAATGGGCTGGGCCTGGGGCGTTGCGGCGGGTTTCCAGTTCAATGCGTCGGTCATGTTCGGCTTAGAACTCTTTGCGGAATTGGATGAAGCCCGAGCGCTCGGCAACCTGTTGATACAGGCTGATGGCGGTGGCGTTGGTCTCGTGGGTCAGCCAGTGCACTTTGCTGCAGTTGTCAGCCTTGGCAGTGGTGTAGACGTACTCGATAAGCTGGCGGCCAATGCCCAGGCCACGCTGCGTGCCGTTCACGTACAAGTCCTGCAGGTAGCAGGCGTTCCCGATACTCCAATTGGTACGATGGTAGATGAAGTTGACCATGCCCACCGCCTTGCCATCGACCCAGGCCAGTGCCGAATGGGTGGGCTCCTTCGGATCGAGCAGGCGTTGCCAGGTGCTCAGGCTGACTTCATCGGCCAGTTCGGTTTCGTAGAAGTGCAGGTAGGCCTGCCACAGGGCGAGCCAGGCCGCGTGATCTTGGGCAGTGACAGGGCGCAGGGTAACGCTAGACATGGGGCTATTCCTTCAGAGTTGGCGCATGTGCGCCGCGAGTTGGTTGTCCAGCTGATCGGCGCTGGCGCTCAGGCCTTCGCGCACGCCAGCGATGTCTTGATCGGAACGGTTCTGGCTGAGCTTGCGTGCCCCTTGCAGACGGGCGACGGGCAGGCGGATGCCGACGATGGCGCGGAGCATGCCATCGAGGTAGTCGGCAGGGGCGTCAGTGACTTTCCACGGTTCACTGCGGCCCTGTTCATGGCGGTCGGTCAGGCGGCTGACGATCGCCAGCAGCGGCTCCGCGTCGTGGATCACCTCGGCTGTGCCATAGGCGTGTACGGCCAGATAGTTCCAGGTAGGCACGACTTTGGGGTTATCAGCCTTGCTCGGATAGTAGCCGGGGCTGACATAGGCATCGGCGCCGGGGAATACCAGCAAGGCTTCGACACCCTGTGCCAGGTCCTGCCATTGGCGGTTGGCCCGGGCCAGGTGCGCATAGACAGTACCGAATTCGCCTTCGGTGGTATCGACCAGCACGGGCAGGTGCGTGGCCAGCAGCCCCTGATCGCCGTGGCTGACCAGGACAGCCAGGCGGGTGTCGAGCATGTGCTGGTGCAGGCGGCCGAGGTCGTGTTCCTGATGCGGCTTGCTGTTGTACATAGGGCTTGGTCCTTGTCGAATGGCTCCATCCTAGGCAGGCTATTGGTTCTGGGTAAGAGCCATTACTGCCTGATTCGATAGGTCCAATGCCATGAGCGAGCGCCCCTTAACACTGCCATTCGACCCTGCCGGGATCGCCCTTGATCGACGCCGTGGGCTGAGCCAGCAGCTGTATCAGGCATTGCGTGCGCGGGTGCTGGATGGGCGCCTGAGCAGTGGTACACGGCTACCAGCCACTCGCGACCTGGCCGTCATGCTGGCGCTGTCACGCAACAGTGTGGTGCGCGCCTATGACCAACTGTATGCCGAGGGCTACATCGAAAGCCGAGTTGGAGATGGTACTTACGTAAGTCGGCTGCCAAAAATATCCACACAAATATCCACAGGGTTATCCCGGGGTTTATCAACAGGGTTATCCACATTTCCCGCAGAAAACACTGAGGATTTATCCAGCGAGCGGCATTTATCAGCGCCTTTACAGCGCCTGAAAAGTAACCACTTACCTTCCCCAAGAAGTGGTGCGCCCCGTGCTTTTCGGGTCGGCATTCCGGCATTCGACTTGTTCCCTTTTGACGTCTGGGCCAAGCTGCAGGCGGGTTTTTGGCGTAAACCATCCCCTGCGCAGCTGGGTTACGGTGACCCGGCAGGCGAGCCGGCTTTGCGCGAGTTGATCGCGGCCTACTTGCGCCGTTCGCGTGGGCTGAGTTGTATAGCTGAACAAATTGTGATCACCAGTGGTGCACAGCAAGCCATCAGCCTTTGTGCACAGCTGTTGTTACAGCCGGGTGACGGTGTGGCTGTGGAAAACCCCGGCTACCGTGCAGCCGGGCATGCCTTTGCGCTGGCTGGCGCCACGTTGCATGGCGTGCCTGTGGACGAAGAGGGCATGGACTGCCGCCTGCTCGGTCGGCAGGCGAACTGCCGGCTGGCATATGTCACGCCGGCCCATCAATACCCGACCGGGGTCACCATGAGCCTGGCACGGCGCCTGGCGGTGCTGGCGTGGGCCGAACGCAACGACGGCTGGATCATCGAGGACGACTATGACGGCGAGTACCGCTACAGCGGTGCGCCCTTGGCCCCGTTGGCGGCGCTCGACCGGCACGGTCGGGTGCTGTACGTCGGCACCTTCGGCAAGATTGCGTTCCCCGCGTTGCGCCTGGGTTACCTGGTGCTGCCGCCGCAACTGGTGCAGGGATTCAGTCAGGGCAAGGCGTTGGCCGTGCGGCATTCGGAAGTCAGCAGCCAGTGCGTGATGGCCGAATTCATGGCACGCGGGCATTTCCAGCGGCATATCCGCCGTATGCGCAAGGCCGCTTTGAGTCGACGTAACGTACTCAAAGCTGGCTGGCCTGTGGATATTCCCGGGTTGGGCGAGATTCCGGAAGTGGCGGCCGGGCTGCATGTGAAGGTGGATGTGGATAACTTTGCGCGGGAGCAGGAACTGGTGGCAAAGGCAGAAGCAGTGGGGGTAGAGGTGACGCCCCTGAGCAATTTCTGGCTGTCGGACAGCGACGTGCCTGTGGATAAGCGGGCAGGGCTGGTGTTGGGGTTTGCGGCGGTGCCGGAGGGGGAGATCGCCGAAGCCTTGATGAAATTGCGCAAGGCCTGGAGAAAGTGAATGGGGGCTGCAAAGCAGCCCCCGACTCTACATCAAGTGCCGGATTTGATCCGCGTCCAGGCCCGGGTTCTGGCCCGCTCTGCGTCCCGCGCCAAGGGCTTGAGGGTATAAAGCTTGGCCATCGCCTCCGCTGTCGGATACAGGTTAGGGTTGTTGCGAATCGCCGGACTCACCTTTTCAGTCGCATCCTTGTTCGGGTTCGGGTAACCGACAAAGTCGCTGATCGGCGCAATCACCTCAGGCCGTAGCAAGTAATTGATGAACGTGTGGGCATCTTCCGGGTTGGCCGCATTCTTTGGAATCGCCAGCATATCGAACCAGATCGGCGCGCCTTCCTTGGGCAGGCGCATGTCTACCACCACGCCGTTCTTGGCATCGCGCGCCCGGTTGGCGGCCTGCGAGAAACTGCCGCTGTAGCCCACCGCCACGCAGATGTCGCCATTGGCGATGTCTGCCATGTACTTCGAAGAGTGGAAGTAGGTGATGTGTGGGCGGATCTTCAGCATCAACGCTTCGGCCTTCTTGTAGTCGGCCGGTTTGTCGCTGTTCGGCGGCAAGCCCAGGTACTGCAGGGCCAGCGGCAGAATCTCTGAAGGCGAATCGAGCAGCGCCACGCCGCACTGCTTGAGCTTGGCGATGTTCTCTTCCTTGAAGATCAGGTCCCAGCTGTCCACCGGGGCGTTGTCGCCGAGCACTGCCTTGACCTTGGCCGGGTTGAAGCCGATCAGCACGGTGCCGTACATGTAGGGCACCGCGTACTTGTTACCCGGGTCGTTGGCCTCGATCAGCTTCATCAGCGCCGGGTCCAGGTGTTGCCAGTTCGGCAGTTTGCTGCGGTCCAGCGGCTGAAACACCCCGGCTTCGATCTGCTTGGCGAGGAACACGTTGGACGGCACCACCACGTCATAGCCGGAGTTGCCGGTGAGCAGCTTGGCCTCCAGCGCCTCGTTGGTGTCGAAGATGTCGTAGATCAGCTTGACCCCGCTGTCCTGCTTGAAATCGGTCAAGGTCTGCGGGGTGATGTAGTCGAACCAGTTATACACACGCAGCGTGCGCTGCTCGGCTTGAGCGTGCAGGGCACCGGTGAACAAGGTGGCAGCGATGAACGGGGCGAGCAGACGCTTGAGTCGGACCATTACCGGGCTCCTGGCTGGGCGCGCTGGAAGCCTTCCAGCACATTGACCGCGTTGATACCGATTTCTTCCACAGCGTAGCCGCCCTCCATCACGAACAGGGTCGGCTTGCCGAGCTGGCCGATACGTTTGCCCATTTCCAGGTAGTCCGGGCTGTCCAGCTTGAACTGCGAGATCGGGTCGTCCTTGAAGGTGTCCACACCCAGCGAAATCACCAGTACGTCGGCGTCATAGCGGGCAATGCGCTGGCAGGCATCCTCCAGGGCTGCGCTCCAGGCCGCCCAGTCGCTGCCGGCCGGAAGCGGGTAGTTGATGTTGCAGCCCTCACCGGCACCTTCGCCGGTTTCGTCGGCATAGCCCAGGAAGAACGGGAATTCGTCCTGCGGGTCGCCATGGATCGAAGCGAAGTACACGTCGTCGCGGCTGTAGAAGATGTCCTGGGTGCCGTTGCCGTGGTGGTAGTCGACGTCGAGGATGGCGACCTTGCGCTTGCCTTGGTCCAGGAAGGCCTGGGCGGCGATGGCGGCGTTGTTCAGGTAGCAATAACCGCCCATGACTTCGCCGGCGGCGTGGTGCCCCGGTGGGCGGCACAGGGCAAAGGCCGAATGGGCGCCCTGCTGGATTGCCGCCTGGGCCGTGAGGGCGACCTGGGCGGCGCTGTAGGCGGCCTGCCAGGTACCGGCGGTGATCGGCGCGCCGGCATCGAAGCTGTAGTAGCCCAACTCGCCATGCAGGCCGGTGGGTTTTACCTGGCGCAAGGTGCGAGCAGGCCAGGTGAACGGCAGCAGGTCGCCTTCCTGGCCCAGTGCGGCCCAGCGCGCCCAGGCGCCTTCGAAGAAGTCGAGATAGTCGGCGCTGTGGATGCGCAGCAACGGCGCGCGGCCGAAGTCGGTAGGGCCCTGGATGTCGCCAAGGTTGCGTTTTTTTACCTGGTCGAGCACATGGTCAGCGCGCGAAGGCATTTCGAAGCAGGGCATCAGCTTGCCGTCGATCAGCTCGCAGCGGCCGTGGTGCAGGCGGTGATCATCGGAATAGATCGTCAGCATTGTTGTTCTCCGTTGGATACTGGCGTGGGTCCATTGTCATGGGCAGCTCAGTAGCGGAGAACGACGCAAACGGCCAAAAGGGGATCGATGTGGCCAAGCTCTTTGGCCGGCGCTGGTCAACCGCGGAAGTGGCTGGGCGCTACACCACTCCAACGCTGGAACGCATGCCGAAAACTGGCGGTCTCGCTGAACCCCAAGGTTTCCGCAATGCGATAGATCGGCATCTGTTCATCAGCCAGCAACTGCTTGGCCCGCTCGAACCTCAGTTCATCCAGCAACTGTTGATAACTGCTGCCCAACGCCTGCAAATGCCGGCGCAGGGTGCGCGACGAGCAATTCATCTGCCGCGCCAACCCTTCCAGCCCAGGCGCGGCGTCCAGTTGCTGTGCCAGCAGCTGACGAATCCGCCCCAGCCAGGCCTGCCGGCCCGTGAACTCCAGGTTCAGGCGCCGGCAGCGTTCGCTCATGGCCTTGTGGGTAATCGAGTCGGCCAGCGGCAGCGGCATGTCCAGCCAGCGCCGTTCAAAAGCCAAGGCATTGTCCTGAGCGTCGAAACCCACCGGGGACTGGAATGCACCGGCATAGAGCGCGTGGTAACCGGGCCGTGAGTGTTCGAAACGGGCGCCTAGCAGAGGCAGTGGGCGCCCAAGCAAGTCGTCGCAGATGACTTTCAGCGACACCAGGCAGAACTCCGCGTTGAATGCGCTCAGCGCCGGGCTGTCGTGGTAGTCGCTGGCACTTAACCAGACCCGCTGGCCGTCCTCGATCAAACGTAGCTTGAACACTGTTCCCAGCAGTGCCGGATATGCCAGCGCCAGGCGCAAGGCGTCACCCAAAGTGGCACTGGAGAGCAATGCGTAACCGAGCATGCCGTAGCACGACACATGCATGCGCCGGCCCAGTTCAAGGCCGATGTCCTCGCGCCGGGCCACAGCGTTGGCGCACACCTGCAGTTCCTGCTGGGTGGTGATGCGCGCATCGGCATGCCCCAGGTCTGACGGGCCAATGCCGCTGCCGGCCAGCAGCGCTGATGCCTCGCAACCGTCTGCCTGGAAGACGTTGAGGATCAGCGAAACCGCGTTGAGGGTGGTGAGGTGGCTGTGCAGCATGCTGGGTAATCCCGTTGGGCTGGGACGCATTATCGAGCAAGTAGTGTGCCGATATCGGCAAGCGGTCTGCGCGCCGCCTGTTTTGCGGGCAAAAAAAAGGCCCGAAGCATAGGCTCGGGCCTTGAAAGGTTGAGAGGTGTCTAGTCCCTTAACCTGGTGAGACTGTTTGCAGCAGCCGGGTTACGCCTTCAGCGGAACCAGGCGGGGAGCGATCATGTTTTCCGGACGCAGGATGTCGTTGAGCATCTCTTCGTCCAGCAGCTTCTCTTCGCGCACCAGTTCCAGTACGCCACGGCCTGTTTCCAGGGCAACGCGGGCGATACGGGTGGCGTTTTCGTAGCCGATGTACGGGTTCAGGGCGGTGACCAGGCCGATCGAGTGCTCGACCAGCTCACGGCAGCGCTGTTCGTTGGCGGTGATGCCGACGATGCAGTGTTCGCGCAGCATGTCCATGGCGCGTTGCAGCAGGCGGATCGAGTCGAAGATCTTGTAGGCGATCAGCGGCTCCATCACGTTCAGCTGCAGCTGGCCACCTTCGGCGGCGACGGTCAGGGCCAGGTCGTTGCCCATGATGGCGAAGGCCACCTGGTTGACGGCTTCCGGGATAACCGGGTTGACCTTGCCTGGCATGATCGAGCTGCCTGGCTGACGTGCTGGCAGGTTGATCTCGTTGATGCCGGTGCGCGGGCCGCTGGACAGCAGGCGCAGGTCGTTGCAGATCTTCGACAGCTTGACGGCGGTACGCTTGAGCATGCCGGAGAACAGCACGAAGGCGCCCATGTCGGAAGTGGCTTCGATCAGGTCGGCAGCCGGCACCAGCGGCTGGCCGCTGATGATTGCCAGGCGCTGCACGGCCAGGGCCTGGTAGCCAGGGTCGGCGTTGATGCCGGTACCGATGGCAGTACCACCCAGGTTGATTTCGGTCAGCAGTTCCGGAGCCAGCGAGCGCAGGCGCTGCAGGTCTTCGGTCATGGTGGTGGCGAAGGCGCGGAATTCCTGGCCCAGGGTCATCGGCACGGCGTCCTGCAGCTGGGTACGGCCCATCTTCAGTACGTGGTCGAATTCTTTACCCTTGGCAGCGAAGGCCTGGATCAGGCTGTCGAGGCTGGCCAGCAGCGCGTCGTGACCCAGCAGCAGGCCCAGACGGATAGCGGTCGGGTAGGCGTCGTTGGTCGACTGCGCCATGTTCACATCGTTGTTCGGGTGCAGGTACTGGTACTCACCCTTCTGGTGGCCCATGGCCTCCAGCGCGATGTTGGCGATGACTTCGTTGGCGTTCATGTTGGTGGAAGTACCAGCACCGCCTTGAATCATGTCCACCACGAACTGCTCGTGGTAGTCGCCCTTGATCAGTCGTGCGCAGGCTGCGCTGATCGCGGCGTGCTTGGCATCGCTCAGGTGCCCCAGCTCACGGTTGGCGTCAGCAGCTGCCTGCTTGACCATCGCCAGGCCGACTACCAGTTTCGGGTAGTGCGACAGCGGAACGCCGGAGAGGTGGAAGTTGTTGGCAGCGCGCAGGGTCTGGATGCCGTAGTAGGCATCAGCAGGAACTTCAAGGGTACCCAACAGATCTTTTTCGACGCGGAACGATGCAGCGGAGGACATGATGTATATCATCTCGATTTTGACCCGGCACATGCCGGAATGGCGCCAATCCTAGGCCTGAAGGTGATTTTGCGGCCAATGCTGTTGCACGCTAACCTATGCACAAACGGCATAGTGTTTCATGTGACGCCAATTGACATTCGAGCGTGTTCCATTTTGGTGCATGCCGGGAGATGTGCTTCGTGAACCTTGAAAGCAAATGGCTGGAAGATTTCAGCGCGCTGGCTGCCACCCGCAGTTTTTCCCAGGCTGCAGAGCGGCGTTTCGTGACCCAACCGGCCTTCAGCCGACGCATTCGGAGCCTGGAGGCAGCGTTGGGCCTGCAGTTGGTGAATCGTTCCCGCACACCGATCGAACTGACTGAGGCCGGGCAGCTTTTTCTTGTCACGGCGCGTACGGTTGTCGACCAGTTGAGCGAAATTCTCCGCCATTTGCATCACCTTGAAGGTGGGCAGGGCGAGGTCGTCCAGGTGGCGGCGGCGCACTCCCTTGCATCGGGCTTTTTCCCCCGCTGGGTGGCCCAGTTGCGCAACGACGGTTTGAACATCGCCACCCGCCTGGTTGCGACTAACGTCGGGGATGCCGTGCATGCATTACGCGAAGGTGGCTGCGACCTGATGCTGGCGTTCTATGACCCGGACGCGGCCTTGCAGATGGATGCCGAGATTTTCCCGTCGCTGCACATGGGCACCACCGAAATGTTGCCGGTGTGCGCCGTGGACGCCGAAGGCAAGCCGTTGTTCGACCTGGAAGGCGAGGGCAGCGTGCCGCTGCTGGCCTATACCGCAGGCGCGTTCCTGGGGCGTTCGGTCAATTTGCTGCTGCGCCAGCGTAACCTGCGCTATACCACCGTCTACGAAACCGCCATGGCCGACAGTCTCAAGAGCATGGCGCTGGAAGGCATGGGCATCGCCTGGGTGCCGCGCCTGTCGATGCGCGGCGAGCTGGAACGGGGCGAACTGGCCATCTGCGGCGGCAGCCAGTGGCATGTGCCGCTGGAGATCCGCCTGTACCGCTGCGCCCTGGTACGCAAGGCCAACGTACGGCTGTTGTGGCGCAAGCTGGAAGGTGCGGCGGCGGTTGACCCAAAAGTCAGCCAAAGCCCCGAAAAATAAGGGGCGACAGTTGGTCGCCGGGGTGCCTTAAACGCACCACCTTACGGTATACTGCGCGGCCTTTCGACCGGATGCGTCCGGTCCTGATCAGCAAACAAGCCACGCCGGTCGTCCCGCGTGGCTTGTTGTTTTTTGACGCGCCCAAGGGCGCACAAGCGAAGAGGCTCGACGATGAGTGCACTGGTTGGCGTGATCATGGGCTCCAAGTCCGATTGGTCCACCCTTAGCCACACCGCCGATATGCTGGAAAAACTCGGCATTCCCTACGAAGTGAAGGTGGTTTCCGCCCACCGCACCCCGGATCTGCTGTTCCAGTATGCCGAGGAGGCCGAAGGCCGTGGCATCGAGGTGATCATCGCCGGTGCCGGTGGCGCAGCCCACCTGCCAGGCATGTGCGCCGCCAAGACCCACCTGCCAGTGCTGGGCGTACCCGTCCAGTCGTCGATGCTGTCGGGCGTCGATTCGCTGCTGTCGATCGTGCAGATGCCAGCCGGCGTGCCGGTTGCCACCCTGGCCATCGGCCGTGCCGGTGCCGTCAACGCTGCACTGCTGTCGGCCAGCATCCTGGGCGCCAAGTACCCGCAGTTCCACGCGGCGTTGAAGCAGTTCCGCACGGAACAGACCGACACCGTGCTGGATAACCCAGACCCGCGCCAGGCTTGAGGCTCAACCCATGAAGATCGGTGTAATCGGTGGCGGCCAGCTGGGCCGCATGCTGGCCCTGGCGGGCACCCCGCTGGGCATGAACTTCGCCTTCCTCGACCCGGCGCCGGACGCTTGCGCCGCGCCCCTGGGCGAGCACCTGCGTGCCGACTATGGCGACCAGGATCACCTGCGCCAGCTGGCCGATGAAGTCGACCTGATCACCTTCGAGTTCGAAAGCGTCCCGGCCGAGACCGTGGCCTTCCTCTCGCAGTTCGTGCCGGTTTACCCAAGCGCCGAAGCGCTGCGCATCGCCCGCGACCGCCTGTTCGAAAAAAGCATGTTCCGCGACCTGGGTATCCCGACCCCGGCCTTCGCCGACATCCTCTCGCAGGCAGACCTGGACGCCGCAGTGGCCAGCATCGGCCTGCCGGCCGTGCTGAAAACCCGCACCCTGGGTTACGACGGCAAGGGCCAGAAGGTACTGCGCACGCCTGAAGACGTGGTAGGCACCTTCGCCGAGCTGGGCAGCGTGCCGTGCCTGCTGGAAGGTTTCGTGCCGTTCACCGGCGAAGTGTCGCTGGTGGCCGTGCGTGCCCGCGATGGCGAAACCCGCTTCTACCCGCTGGTGCACAACACCCACGAAAGCGGCATCCTGCGCCTTTCGGTGGCCAGCCAGGCGCACCCGCTGCAGGCTCTGGCCGAAGACTATGTGGGCCGCGTGCTGCAAAAACTGGACTATGTAGGTGTGATGGCCTTCGAGTTCTTCGAAGTCGACGGTGGCCTCAAGGCCAACGAAATCGCCCCGCGCGTGCATAACTCCGGGCACTGGACCATCGAAGGCGCCGAATGCAGCCAGTTCGAGAACCACCTGCGCGCCGTTGCCGGCCTGCCGCTGGGCTCGACTGCCAAGGTGGGCGAGAGTGCGATGCTCAACTTCATTGGCGAAGTGCCGGCTGTAGATAAAGTGGTCGCCATCGGTGACTGCCACCTGCACCACTACGGCAAGGCCTTCAAGGTCGGCCGCAAGGTTGGCCACGCCACCCTGCGCTGCCACGACATGGCTACCCTCGAGCTCAAGATTGCCGAAGTAGAAGCCCTGATCAGCAACTGATCGAACTTCTACCACCGGCTTGCCCTCTGAAAATGGCAACAAGCCAAAGCGCTGTCTAGGCTTTGGCTTGTTCCATCTTCGAACTGCAGAGGGATTGCCATGGGCATCATTGGAACCATCTTCATCGGCCTCATCGTCGGCCTGCTGGCCCGCTTCATCAAACCGGGCGACGACAGCATGGGCTGGATCATGACCATCCTGCTGGGTATTGCCGGCTCCCTGTTGGCCACCTATGGCGGCCAGGCGCTGGGCATCTACCAGGCCGGGCAGGCAGCGGGCTTCTTTGGCGCGCTGGTCGGTGCCGTGGTCCTTCTGGTGATCTACGGATTCATCAAGAAACGCTGAATACTGGTTAGAATGCCCGGCAATTCATCCGAGTTGCCGAGCATTTCCATGCGTGCCTTTTTCCTTGTCCCCCTGCTGTTGGCCAGCGCCCTGGCCCATGCCGAACTGCCTGAAACCGACTGGCTGGAGTTGATGCCCAAGTCGGACCAGAAGGCGCTCGAGCAAATGCCCGAAATCGACCACAACTCACCGGAAGCCATGGGCACCTTTACCGACAAGGGGGGCCTGAAACAGAGCAAGGGCCTGCCGGCGGTGATGTACTCGACCAAGACCGTGGCAGCCATGAACGGCAAGGACATCCGCCTGGGCGGCTACCCCGTGCCGCTGGAAAGCGATGCCAAGGGCAACAGCACGCTGTTCTTCCTGGTGCCGTACCCGGGTGCGTGCATCCACGTGCCGCCGCCGCCGCCGAACCAGCTGGTGCTGGTGCGCTACCCGAAGGGGTTGAAGATCGATGACATCTACACACCGCTGTGGGTCAGCGGCACGTTGAAGGTGGAAAAGGTCAGCAATGACCTGGCCGATGCGGCCTATGCGCTGGATGCCGGGAAGGTGAGGGTGGTGGAGGATGCAGACCTCTGATTACCTGTACCGGCCTCATCGCCGGCAAGCCAGCTCCCACAGGTATTGCACACAGTTCAATGCCTGTGCCGGACCTGTGGGAGCTGGCTTGCCGGCGATGAGGCCAGATCAGGCAACAAGTCTGTTAGATCATTTCACAACCAATCCTGACCCCAAGCGAACTGCTGGCCCCTGGCTTCAGTTCCACCAGGTCATCCCAAACATTCGCCGTCTCGATGCACAGCATCCGCTGCCATCCATCATCAGCCATGTCTGCCAGCTCCTTGGCCCGCTCGGTCCACGGGTTCCAGATCACCGCCGAGCGCGACCCGCTGCTGGTCAAAGTAATTCGACGATTCCAGTGCGGGTCAACAATGCTCAGTGTTTGCGGGGTATCGAGGTAGATCCGGTCCGTCTCCCCGGCAAACTCAAGCGCCCCTTGCTGCTGGCGCTGTTCCCAGCCAGCCAGGGTCTCGATATAGCCCAGCCCCTCGACCCCTTCGACCCGCGCCTGACGCACATCGCTAACTGCAAAGTAACTGTGCAGCGCCTGGCTGATGGTAACCGGGGTATTGCCCATGTTGCGGCTGGTCAGGCTCAGCTTCAGCTCGTCACCCAGCTCCACCACCAGCTTCAGCTCGACGTCATGGGGCCAGCCGGGCAGGTCGCCCTGCGCCTCAGGCAGCTCGAACTCGATACGCAGGCCGTCGTCTGCTTCCTCGATGCCCAGCAACTGCCAGTCACGTGAGCGCGCCAGCCCGTGAGCAGGTGCCTGCTCGCCGTGGTACATGGCCTGCACGGCCTGGGGGTTGCGCTGCAAGTTGCCAAACCACGGCCAGCACACCGGCACCCCGGCGCGAACCGACTTGCCTTGGCGGAAAATGGCCTGGTCGCTCAGCCACAACAGCGGCGGCTCGCTGACCCGCTGGTAGCTGAGGATCTGTGCGCCTTGCTGGGCGATCAGGAGTTCGGCGCGGTCGCTGCTGATACGCCAGCAGTTCAGTTCGCCATGTTGCTCGGTTACGACCTGGTAGGTAGCCATTGCATTCATCTCATTGGTTGCCAGTGGGCCTTGGACCCGGGCACATGCAATGAGTTTACCGCCGGCGAGGCTTAGCGACGAGGCACAGACCGGGTACGGCCACTGCCGTCGATGGCGACGAAGACGAATACCGCTTCGGTAACCTTGCGCCATTCGCTGGACAGCGGGTCGTCGCTCCACACTTCGACCATCATCCGGATCGAGCTGCGGCCGATCTCCAGGGTCTGGGTGTAGAACGACAGCTGCGCGCCGACCGCGACCGGTACCAGGAAGGCCATGCGGTCGATGGCCACGGTAGCCACGCGGCCACCGGCGACGCGGCTGGCCATGGCAGTGCCTGCCAGGTCCATCTGGGCAACCAGCCAGCCGCCGAAGATGTCGCCGAAGCCGTTGGTCTCGCGCGGCAATGCGGTGATCTGCAAGGCCAGGTCGCCTTGTGGGATTGGATCTTCTTGTTCGAGCTCAATCATGCGATGGGGCCTCTGACCCGTGACGCTTTTCGTTGGTGTGGCGCAAAGGCCGGGTAAACGATTCAGCTTGAAACATACTACGCCGATTTCGTTTCACTGGGCGGCCGTAGGGAAACTCTGCGAAACCGTCTGACAATACTGACCGGCGTTTTCGCACAACATCCCACGTTAGGGGCAACCTTTTCCTACGAACTGCCAGTATATAGAGCATAACGGCCAGCGACGACCGCGCATTCATGAATATGTGTAGGGATTTTGTATCGCTTTCAGCGCAGCTCGGCTATTTGCTATCTTCGCTTGTCCCCTAATCCAGAAGCCGCGTGCCAAGCGGCCTGCATGCCCTACAAAGAGAACAACGAGCGATGACTTCCGTGCCCAGCAGTATCGAGCAGCCCTCGCGGCCGCTGACCCGCAGTGACTACAAGACCCTTTCACTGTCCGCCCTGGGCGGTGCGCTGGAGTTCTACGACTTCATCATCTTCGTGTTCTTCGCCACAGTGGTCGGCAAGCTGTTCTTCCCGGCCGACATGCCCGAGTGGCTGCGCCTGATGCAAACCTTCGGCATTTTCGCCGCCGGCTACCTGGCGCGGCCGCTGGGCGGCATCATCATGGCGCACTTTGGCGACCTGCTCGGGCGCAAGAAGATGTTCACCTTGAGCATCTTCATGATGGCCCTGCCGACCCTGATCATGGGCCTGCTGCCAACCTATGCACAAATAGGCATGTGGGCGCCGATCCTGCTGCTGCTGATGCGCGTGATCCAGGGCGCGGCGATCGGCGGTGAGGTGCCGGGTGCCTGGGTGTTCGTGTCCGAGCACGTGCCGGCACGCAACACCGGCTACGCCTGCGGCACCCTGACCGCAGGCCTGACGGCGGGCATTTTGCTGGGTTCGCTGGTGGCGACCCTGATCAACAGCGTGTACAGCGCCGAAGAAGTGGCCGATTACGCCTGGCGTATTCCGTTCCTGCTGGGCGGTGTGTTCGGCCTGTTCTCGGTGTACCTGCGCCGCTGGCTGCACGAAACCCCGGTGTTCGCCGAGATGCAGCAGCGCAAGGCGCTGGCCGAAGAGCTGCCGTTGCGCGCCGTGCTGCGTGACCACCGTGGCCCGATCATCCTTTCGATGCTGCTGACCTGGATGCTGTCGGCCGGCATCGTGGTGGTCATCCTGATGACCCCGGCACTGCTGCAGAGCTTCTACCACATCAGCCCGACCGACTCGCTCAAGGCCAACAGCCTGGCGATCGTGCTGCTCAGCCTTGGCTGCATCGGCGCTGGCAGCCTGGCCGACCGCTTTGGTGCGGGCCGCGTGTTCGTGATCGGCAGCCTGCTGCTGCTGGCCAGCTCCTGGACCTTCTACCACAGCCTGCCGACCCGGCCTGAGCTGTTGTTCCCGCTGTACGCGGTGACTGGCCTGTGCGTGGGCGTGATTGGCGCGGTGCCCTATGTGATGGTCAAGGCGTTCCCGGCGGCGGTGCGCTTCAGCGGGCTGTCGTTCTCGTACAACGTGGCCTACGCGATCTTTGGCGGGTTGACGCCGATGGTGGTGACTGCGTTGCTGAAGGTGAGCCCGATGGCGCCGGCCTATTACGTGGCGGGGCTGTGTGCCGTTGGTCTGGCCGTGGGCCTGTACTTGCTCGCCAGTAAGCGCTGATCTGCTCCGAGGCTACCCGCGAAAAGGCCAGACCTGCTTAGAGTGATGGCCTTTCATCCAATTGTCATATTCAAGTCATATCGTGTTCATGCGGCCTGCCGATACTTGGGCCCGTTCCATCCAACACCCCAATATTCCTGCTAGGAGCAAGGCATGAAACTGAAGCGTTTGATGGCGGCCCTCACCTTTGCCGCCGCTGGCGTTGCAACCGCCAACGCGGTAGCCGCTGTCGATCCTGCGATCCCGACCTACACCAAGACCACCGGTGTTTCGGGCAACCTCTCCAGCGTTGGTTCCGACACCCTGGCGAACCTGATGACGCTGTGGGCCGAGGCCTACAAGAAGGAATATCCAAACGTAAACATCCAGATCCAGGCGGCCGGCTCCTCCACCGCGCCACCCGCGCTGACCGAAGGCACCGCCAACCTCGGCCCGATGAGCCGCAAGATGAAGGACGTCGAGCTGCAGGCCTTCGAGCAGAAGTACGGTTACAAGCCGACCGCCATCCCGGTTGCCGTCGACGCCCTGGCTGTGTTCGTGCACAAGGACAACCCGATCAAGGGCCTGACCATGGCCCAGGTCGACGCCATCTTCTCCTCCACTCGCCTGTGCGGTGGCAAAGCCGAGATCAAGACCTGGGGCGACGTGGGTGTGACCGGCGACCTGGCCAACAAGCCAATCCAGCTGTTCGGCCGCAACTCGGTATCGGGCACCTACGGCTACTTCAAGGAAGAAGCCCTGTGCAAAGGCGACTTCAAGCCTAACGTCAACGAACAACCTGGCTCGGCTTCGGTGGTGCAGTCGATCAGCTCTTCGCTGAACGGCATCGGCTACTCGGGTATCGGTTACAAGACTGCCAGCGTCAAAACCGTAGCCTTGGCCAAGAAAGAAGGCGGCGAGTTCGTTGAAGACAACGAAACCAACGCCCTGAACGGCACCTACCCGCTGTCGCGCTTCCTGTACGTGTACGTCAACAAGGCCCCGAACAAGCCTCTGGCCCCGCTGGAAGCCGAGTTCGTCAAGCTGGTGCTGTCGCAAGCTGGCCAGCAGGTCGTGGTGAAGGATGGCTACATCCCGCTGCCGGCCAAAGTCGTCGACAAGACCCTGGCTGACCTGGGCCTGTCGCACGCCGGTAACGTTGCAAAGAAGTAAGTAACTGAAGAAGAGGCCGGTGCCGATGCCCGGCCTCTTCCACGAAATTCCAGTCCGAAGCCAGGTTTCCTGTGCGGCGGGCTTTCGCGCGTCACCAATTTGTAATGTTTTTGTCACACGGGACCGCTAGGGTGTGCGCATGAATGATCTGGCCAATTCCAACATGACCCAAAACTCCCAGCCCGTGCGCATTGATTTCAATACGCCCGAGTTGCAACGCAAGCGCCGCATGCGTGCGCTCAAGGACCGCCTGACCCGCTGGTATGTGCTGGTGGGCGGGCTTGCCGTTCTGGCGGCCATCACCCTGATCTTCTTCTACCTGGCCTATGTGGTGCTGCCACTGTTCCAGGGCGCCCATCTGAGCAGCAAGCAAGCCCTCGCGCCGGCCTGGCTGCAGCAGGATGCCGGCAAGCCGCTGATGATCGCGCTAGAAGAGCAGAACCTGGTGGGGATGCGAGTTTCGGACAAGGGCCAGGCATTGTTCTTCGATACCAAGACCGGTAACGAGCTCAAACGTGTCGACCTGCCTGTGCCGGCAGACACCCAGGTTACTTCGATCAGTGCCGACCAGCCGGGTAGCCCGCTGGTGGTGCTGGGCTTGTCCAATGGCCAGGCGCTGGTGTTCCACCACACCTACAAGATCACCTACCCGGACAACAAGAAAACCATTACCCCTGGGATCGACTACCCGTACGGCGAGCAGCCGTTCGTGCTCGACGAACAGGGCCGTGCGCTGGAGCACGTCAGCGTCAACGTCAATGGCGAAACCTTGCTGCTGGCCGGTTCCACCGGCGCGCATCTGCAGGTGCTGGAGCTGACCCGCACGGAAAACATGATGACCGAAGAGGTCACCACCGAGCAGAACCGCATCGAACTGCCGCAAATGACCGAAGCGGTGAAGAACATCTTCATCGACCCGCGCCAGCAGTGGTTGTACGTGATCAACGGCCGCGCCACCGCCGACGTGTTCAGCCTGCGCGACAAGAGCCTCAACGGCCGTTACAAGCTGTCTGAAAGCGGCGATACCGAAATCACCGCCACGGCCCAGCTGGTTGGCGGCATCTCGCTGATCATCGGTGACTCCAAAGGCGGCCTGGCCCAGTGGTTCATGGCCCGCGACCCGGACGGCGAGTCACGCTTCAAGCAGATTCGTACCTTCCAGATGGGCAAGGCGCCTATCGTGCAGATCGACGCCGAAGAGCGCCGAAAAGGCTTCATCGCGCTGGACGCAGACGGCAAGCTGGGTGTGTTCCACAGCACCGCGCACCGCACCCTGCTGGTGGAGCCGGCTGCCGAAGGCCCGGGTATCCTGGCCCTGTCGCCACGCGCCAACCGCATCATCATCGAAGAAGGCGGCAAACTGCTGCCGCTGAGCCTGCGCAACCCGCACCCGGAAATTTCCTTCAGCGCGCTGTGGGGCAAGGTGTGGTACGAGAACTACGACGAGCCGAAATACGTCTGGCAGTCGACCGCCTCGAACACTGACTTCGAGCCCAAGCTGAGCCTGTCGCCGCTCACCTTCGGTACCTTGAAGGCCGCGTTCTACGCGATGATCCTGGCCGCCCCGCTGGCCATCGCCGCCGCCATCTACACCGCCTACTTCATGGCCCCGGGCATGCGCCGCAAGGTCAAGCCGGTGATCGAACTGATGGAAGCGATGCCCACGGTAATCCTTGGCTTCTTCGCCGGCCTGTTCCTGGCTCCGTACCTGGAAGGCCACCTGCCGGGCGTGTTCAGCCTGTTCCTGCTGATGCCGTTTGGCATCCTGCTGGCCGGCTTTGCCTGGACCCGCCTGCCAGAGTCGATCCGCCTGCGTGTGCCGGATGGCTGGGAAGCGGCGATCCTGATCCCGGTCATCCTGTTCACCGGCTGGTTCGCCCTGACCATGAGCCCGCACCTGGAAAGCTGGTTCTTCGGCGGCGACATGCGTCTGTGGATCACCAATGACCTGGGCATCACCTATGACCAGCGCAACGCCCTGGTCGTGGGTATCGCCATGGGCTTTGCAGTCATCCCGAACATCTATTCCATTGCCGAAGACGCCGTGTTCAGCGTGCCGCGCAGCCTGACCCTGGGCTCGCTGGCCCTGGGCGCGACACCCTGGCAGACCCTGACCCGCGTGGTCATCCTCACCGCCAGCCCGGGTATCTTCTCGGCGCTGATGATCGGCATGGGCCGTGCGGTGGGCGAGACCATGATCGTGCTGATGGCCACCGGCAACACCCCGGTGATGGAGATGAACCTGTTCGAGGGCATGCGTACCCTGGCCGCCAACGTGGCCGTGGAAATGCCGGAATCGGAAGTCGGCGGCAGCCACTATCGCGTGCTGTTCCTGGCCGCTCTGGTGCTGCTGATGTTCACGTTCGTGATGAACACCTTGGCCGAGCTGATTCGCCAGCGTCTGCGCAAGAAATACTCGTCGCTTTGATAGAAAGGTAGCGATCCGTGAAAAAGGATTCCCTCAAAGGCTGGTTCAAGAGCGGCGCCCCCGGCGTCTGGATGAGCGGCGGCGCGGTGGCCATGGCGGTGATCATGACCGTCGGCCTGCTGGCAGTGATTGCCGTGCGCGGCCTGGGCCACTTCTGGCCGGCCGATCTTGTCCAGGCCACCTACAAGGTGCCGGGCCAGGCTGACCACGTCGTCATCGGCGAAGTGGTGCAAAAGGAAGAAGTGCCCCGCGCCCGCCTGAAGGGGGCCGGCCTGCCGGTACCGGACCAGGGCCCGGAGTTCATGACCCGCGAGCTGATCAAGGTGGGTAACCGCGACCTCAACGGCAGCGACTTTACCTGGGTGGTCGGCGACTGGCTGGTTGACGAAAAACGCCCGGCCGACCTGATCGCCCTGGAACGCCGCGAGTGGGGCAACTTCTACGGCTACCTGGTCAGCGTCAAGGAAGAAGGCCGCGTGGTGGCCGAAGGCCCTGCCGCCTGGCACGAACTGCAGGCCCGCCTCAAGCGCGCCAACCAGCTCAACGGCGAGTTGCAGCAGCTGGAGAAGAAAGACATCGGTGCCATCAACCATGGCCTCGAGCGCCTGCGCCTGCAGGCCCGCAAGCTGGAGCTGGACGGCAAGCTGGACGCCGCTGCCCAGGCCGACATGGACGCCGACCGCGCCGAGCTGAACAGCCGCTACAAGGCCATCGAAGACCGCCTGACCGGCCTGCACCAGGCCTTCGCCCGCGACAGCCTGGTGGCCCGCGATGGCAACGGCCGTGAAGTGGAAATCAACCTGAGCAAGGTGGTGCATGCCATCCAGCCGAACGGTATGTCCGGCTTCACCAAGCTGGGTACCTACTTCGCCAAGGTCTGGGAGTTCCTCAGCGACGACCCGCGTGAAGCCAACACCGAAGGCGGTATCTTCCCGGCCATTTTCGGCACCGTGATGATGACCCTGATCATGGCCGTGATCGTCACCCCGTTCGGCGTGCTGGCTGCGGTCTACCTGCGTGAGTACGCCAGGCAGGGGCCGGTGACACGCCTGATCCGCATTGCCGTGAACAACCTGGCCGGCGTACCGGCGATCGTCTACGGCGTGTTTGGCCTGGGCTTCTTCGTCTACGTGCTGGGTGGCTCGATCGACCGCCTGTTCTTCCCTGAAGCGCTGCCGGCACCGACCCTGGGTACCCCGGGCCTGCTGTGGGCATCGCTGACCCTGGCTCTGCTGGCCGTGCCGGTGGTGATCGTGGCCACCGAAGAAGGCCTGGCGCGTATTCCGCGTACCGTGCGCGAAGGCTCGCTGGCCCTGGGCGCGACCAAGGCCGAAACGCTGTGGAAGATCGTCCTGCCCATGGCCAGCCCGGCCATGATGACCGGCATGATCCTCGCCGTGGCCCGCGCCGCTGGTGAAGTGGCGCCGCTGATGCTGGTGGGTGTGGTGAAACTGGCGCCGTCGCTGCCGGTGGACGGTAATTACCCGTACCTGCACCTGGACCAGAAGATCATGCACCTGGGCTTCCACATCTATGACGTCGGCTTCCAGAGCCCGAACGTCGAGGCCGCGCGGCCGCTGGTGTATGCCACTGCGCTGTTGCTGGTGCTGGTGATCGCGACCCTCAACCTCTCGGCCGTGTGGATCCGTAACCACCTGCGCGAGAAGTACAAGGCGCTCGACAGCTGACCCTGATTGCAAGCGTGCCGCCCACCAGCCGGGCGGCCCTTTGAAACGAATTGATAGCGTATGGAGTAGACCATGCAGCAAGATTCCCATACCCACGGCATCGACATGTCTGCCCTGGGCCGCAACAAGCAGAGCCTGCGCCTGGCCGAAGAAACCGTGGCCATCGAAGTGCCGGGCCTGAGCCTGTTCTACGGCGACAAGCAGGCGTTGTTCGACGTCAGCATGAACATCCCCAAGCAACGCGTGACCGCCTTCATCGGCCCGTCCGGCTGCGGCAAGTCGACCCTGCTGCGCACCTTCAACCGCATGAACGACCTGGTTGACGGCTGCCGCGTGGAAGGGGCCATCAATCTGTACGGCAACAACATCTACCGCAAGGGCGAAGACGTGGCCGAGCTGCGCCGCCGTGTGGGCATGGTGTTCCAGAAGCCCAACCCGTTCCCCAAGACCATCTACGAGAACGTGGTCTACGGCCTGCGTATCCAGGGCATCAACAAGAAACGCGTGCTCGACGAAGCCGTCGAGTGGGCGCTGAAGGGCGCAGCCCTGTGGGACGAGGTCAAGGACCGCCTGCATGAGTCGGCCCTGGGCCTGTCCGGTGGCCAGCAACAGCGTCTGGTCATCGCCCGCACCATCGCCGTGGAGCCGGAAGTGCTGCTGCTCGACGAACCGTGCTCGGCGCTGGACCCGATTTCGACCCTGAAGGTCGAAGAGCTGATCTACGAATTGAAATCCAAGTACACCATCGTCATCGTGACCCACAACATGCAGCAGGCGGCCCGTGTTTCGGACTACACCGCGTTCATGTACATGGGCAAACTGGTCGAATTCGGGGATACCGACACCCTGTTCACCAACCCGGCGAAGAAGCAGACCGAAGACTACATCACTGGTCGCTACGGCTAAGCCTCGGCCGCCAGGGAACGACACGAACTACTTGAAGCTTGCAGCTTCTTCGCGGAGCGAACGATGATCAACAAAGAAAGCCTTACCCATCACATTTCCCAGCAGTTCAACGCCGAGCTCGAAGAGGTGCGCAGCCACCTGCTGGCCATGGGCGGGCTGGTGGAAAAGCAGGTCAACGACGCGGTCACCGCGCTGATCGAAGCCGATTCGGGCCTGGCCCAGCAAGTGCGCGAGGTTGACGAGCAGATCAACCAGATGGAGCGCAACATCGACGAGGAATGCCTGCGTATTCTCGCCCGCCGCCAGCCAGCCGCCTCGGACCTGCGCCTGATCATCAGCATCTCCAAGTCGGTGATCGACCTGGAGCGCATTGGTGACGAGTCGACCAAGATCGCCCGTCGCGCCATCCAGCTGTGCGAAGAGGGTGAATCGCCGCGTGGCTACGTCGAGGTTCGTCATATCGGTGACCAGGTGCGCAACATGGTCCGTGATGCGCTGGACGCCTTTGCCCGCTTCGACGCCGACCTGGCGTTGTCGGTGGCCCAGTACGACAAAACCATCGACCGGGAATACAAGACCGCGCTGCGCGAGCTGGTGACCTACATGATGGAAGACCCGCGCTCTATTTCGCGGGTGCTGAGCGTGATCTGGGTCCTGCGCTCGCTGGAGCGAATTGGCGACCATGCGCGCAACATCTCCGAGCTGGTGATCTACCTGGTTCGCGGCACCGACGTACGTCACATGGGCCTCAAGCGCATGACAGCAGAAGTGCAGGGCACCGCTGTCGCTGATGGCGAAAAGGCTAATGTTTCGGGCGAATCTGACGATAAGTAAGGTTGCTCCCGAGCATCGACGCCCGGCCTTGGCCGGGCGTTTTCGTTTGCGGTCGAGCGCCTGCAGGCACCCGCGAACGATGTGAAGAAGTCCCGGCGTGACCAGGTTGTAGCAAATGGCCATTATTTGGCAGTAGGCTAGTCGGGGTTCAGAAGGAGTATCGATGAGTAAAGTGAATGTGCTGGTTGTGGATGACGCGCCGTTTATCCGTGACCTGGTCCGCAAGTGCCTGCGCAGTGCCTTCCCGGGCATGGCCATCGACGACGCAGTCAACGGCCGCAAGGCCATGGCCATGCTGGACAAGGAAGCGTTCGACCTGGTCCTGTGCGACTGGGAAATGCCGGAAATGTCGGGCCTGGAACTGCTCACCTGGTGCCGCCAGCAGCCTGCGCTGAAAAACCTGCAGTTCATCATGGTGACCAGCCGTGGCGACAAGGAAAACGTCATTCAGGCGATCCAGGCGGGCGTTTCCGATTTTGTCGGCAAGCCGTTCACCAACGAGCAACTGCTGACCAAGGTAAAAAAGGCCCTGACCAAGATCGGCAAGCTCGACAGCCTGATGGCCAGCGGCCCGGCGCGGGTGAATTCGGCGTTTGCCAATGATTCGCTGAGTGCCCTGACAGGGGGCAAGCCAGAAGCGGCCAAGGTGGCGGCCCCCGCACCGGCCCCGGCGGCTACCAAGCCATTGGCCGCAGCCCCCACGCCACCCGCCCCTGCACCGACCGGGCGTGGCCAGGGCCAGTTGCGACTGGCCAGCGGCATGCAGCCCTGTGTGATCAAGGCACTGAGCTTGAAGGAGGCCTTGCTGGTGGTACGCCGCAGCGAAGCGCTGCCGCAAGTGCTGGAAGGTGCGGTGCTGGACCTGGAGCAGGGTGAGAGCGCCGAAGTCGCGCGTTTGAACGGCTACCTGCATGCTGTCGCGGCATTGGAGCCCAAGCCCGACAGCGACTGGCTGCAGTTGACCTTCAAGTTCGTCGATCAGGACGCCCAGAAGCTCGATTACCTGTCGCGCTTGATTGCCCGCGGCACAGCGCAGAAGCATTTCACCCCTGGCGCTTGACGCCTAAGCAGGGGCAGCACAGTGCTGCTCCTGCGCCATCCGACCAACTGCAATACCCGCCGCAAAACCCGCTGCTAGGCTTCGAGGCATCAAAACTGTCAAAAAGCCACTATCATGCCCACGCGCCTGCTGCTGTTCTGTGCATTGCTCATGGTCTCGGCGTCGAGCCTGGGTGTGACCCTCTACAAGATCACTGACGATTCCGGTGTGGTCTCCTATTCCGACCGGCCAGGCCCGGGCGCCAAGCCCTTGGTGCTGCGCGAGCCCATGGTCGAGACGCTGGAGGGCCAGGTGCTGTTGAACGCCAGGACCTTTGACGGTGGCGTGAGCTTTTCGGCGCGCAACGAGCTGCATGTACCCGTGGAGGTCGAGTTGCGACTGGACAATCTGGTGAACGCGCAAGGCGGCGATGCTCCGCGCATCGTGCGCCGCTTGCTGCCGCCGCGTACCACGCAAATGCTCAGTGTGCTCCGGGGGCGCCCCGGGCTGCTGCTGAACTACCGCTCGACCCTGCTGCAGGCCATGGGTGACCCGGGCATGCGGCCACAGGGCTTCCGTTACGCATTCCCGTGGATTGGCGGGCCGTTCCGTGTCACTCAAGGGCCCAACGGGCGTGTCAGCCACTTTGGGCCAAAGGGGCGCTACGCCATGGACATCGCCATGCCTGAAGGCACCACCATCATTGCGGCGCGCGAAGGCGTGGTGGTGAAGACGGAAAACACCCAGAGCGGGCGGGGGACCAACCCTTCAGGGAATTTCGTCAGGATCCTGCACCCGGACGGCACCATGGGCGTGTACTTGCACCTGATGCGCGGTTCAGTGGTGGTGGCGGAGGGGCAGCGGGTACGGCAGGGGCAGGTACTGGCCAAGTCGGGCAATACGGGCAACAGCACCGGGCCGCACCTGCATTTCGTGGTGCAGCGCAATGTGGGGCTGGCGCTGGAGTCGATACCTTACCGGTTCGACAGGCCGATCAGCGGGTTACCGGACTTCACCGCCGGCAACCCCTGACCGATGTAGCCATCAGTCCAGCTTCAGCACCTTGGCCAGCACGATCTTGGGCCCTTTCATCTTCTTGATGATGATGCGCAGCCCCTCGACCTCAAGCACTTCCTCTTCTTCAGGCACGCGCTTGAGCGTTTCGTAGACCAGCCCGGCCAGGGTCTCTGCCTCGATGTGGTCGAGGTCGACCCCCAGCAGGCGCTCGACCTTGAACAGCGGTGTGTCGCCGCGCACCAGCAGTTTGCCTGGCTGGTAAGCGAGGATGCCGCGCTCGGTCTTGCGGTGCTCGTCCTGGATATCGCCTACCAGCACTTCCAGCACGTCTTCCATGGTCAGGTAGCCGATAACCTTGCCGTCGGCTTCCTCCACCAGCACGAAGTGCGCGCCGCCCTTGCGGAACTGCTCCAGCAACTGGGCCAGCGGCATGTGCCGCGATACGCGCTCCAGGGGGCGGGCAAGGTCTTCCAGGTCGATGGTTTCGGGCAAGTGCTCCAGCTCGGCCAGCTCCAGCAGCAGGTCCTTGATGTGCAGCAGGCCGGTGAACTCTTCGCGCTCGGCGTCGTACACCGGATAGCGGCTGAACTTGTGGCGGCGCACCAGGGCCAGGATCTGCTTCAACGGCGCATGGGCGTCGATGCTGACCATGTCCTCACGCGAGTTGGCCCAGTCGACCACCTCCAGCTCGCCCATTTCTACGGCCGACGCCAGTACGCGCATACCCTGGTCGCTTGGGTCCTGACCACGGCTGGAGTGCAAAATCAGCTTCAGCTCTTCACGGCTGTAGTGGTGCTCGTGGTGCGGGCCAGGCTCGCCTTGGCCGGCAATACGCAAAATGGTGTTGGCGCTGGCATTGAGCAGGTAGATGGCCGGGTACATCGCCCAGTAGAACAGGTACAGCGGCACGGCGGTCCACAGCGACAGCAGCTCTGGCTTGCGGATGGCCCAGGACTTGGGCGCCAGCTCGCCGACCACGATGTGCAGGTACGAGATGACGAAGAAGGCGACGAAGAACGAGACGCCTTTGATCAGCTCGGGCGAGTCGACCCCGAAGTACGCCAGCAGCGGCTCGAGCAGGTGGGCAAACGCCGGTTCACCGACCCAGCCCAGGCCCAGCGAGGCGAGGGTAATGCCCAGCTGGCAGGCCGACAGGTAGGCGTCGAGCTGATTGTGAACCTTGCGCAGGATGTTGCCGCGCCAGCCGTGCTGCTCGGCGATGGCCTCGACGCGGGTGGCGCGCAGCTTGACCATGGCGAACTCGGCGGCAACGAAGAAGCCGTTGAGCAGCACCAGCAGGAAGGCAAAGATGATCATGCCGAAATCGGCGAATAACGAGGTGAGGCTGATACCAGGGGAAGGGTCCATGATGGAGTTTTTACGGGGTCCGTCTTAGAGATAGAGAGAAAAAAAGTGCCAGCTTTTGCTGGCACAGGGGATCCAATGTAGCGGCTGGAGCCGTAAAAGCAAAGGGTGGCGGATGTATTGCGGTCGCTGTGGGAGCGGGCGCGCCCGCGAAGGGCTGCACCGCAGCTCCAATCTCAAACCTTGCCGTTAGCCAATTGTGCCGGCGCAAAGTGACAGGTAAAGGTGCTGCCATGCCCCGGCACACTGCTGATTTCCAGCTTGCCGCGATGACGCATCAGCACATGCTTCACAATCGCCAGCCCCAGCCCGGTGCCGCCGGTATTCGATGCGCGGCTGGAGTCCACCCGATAGAAGCGTTCGGTCAGGCGGGGCAAGTGCTTCGCGTCAATGCCCACCCCCGAGTCTTGCACCGACAAATGCGCACCTTGGGCATCGACCCACCAGCGGATGCGGATGTTGCCTTCGTCCTGGGTGTACTTGACGGCGTTGAACACCAGGTTGGAAAAGGCGCTGCGCAGCTCCGACTCGCTGCCCTTCAGCTTCACGCCGGGCGCAGCTTCCAGGCTGATGCGCTGGTTGCGTGGCCCGGACAGGGCCTGGGCGTCATTCTTGATGGCGGCGAGCAGGGCATCGACGGCCACTGGCTGGTTGTCCGACGGGTAATCGGTGGCTTCCAGCTTGGCCAGCAGCAGCAGGTCGTTGAGCAGCGTTTGCATGCGTGAGCCTTGCTGGCTCATCTGCTGCAGGGCGCGGCTCCAGCGCGGGTTCACGTCCTCGACGTTGTCCAGCAAGGTTTCCAGGTAGCCGGTGATGACCGTCAGCGGCGTGCGCAGCTCGTGCGACACGTTGGCGACGAAGTCCTTGCGCATCTGTTCCAGCTGGTGAATGCGGGTGACATCGCGCACCAGCATCAGGTGTTCGTTGTTGCCGTAGCGGGTGATGTGCAGCTGCACGCGCATGCGGTCGTTGATGGGCGAGGGGATTTCCAGCGGTTCGAGGTAATTCTCCGCTTCGAAGTATTCCTTGAAGCGCGGGTGACGCACCAGGTTGGTGACCTGCTGGCCGCCGTCCTGTGGGGTTTTGAAGCCCAGCAAGGTCTCGGCGGCGCGGTTCCACCACTCCAGGTTGCCGTCGCTGTCGAGCATGATCACGGCGTCACGTAGCGCGGCGGTGGACTCCTGCACCCGGTCGATCACGGCCTGCAGGCGGCCACGCACGCGCTGGTCGCGGCGTTGCAGGTGGTAGATGCTGTCGAACACCTCGCCCCAAAGGCCGTAGCCATCGGGCGGTGCCTCATCGGGTTGGTGGTTGCGCAGCCAGTCGTGCAGGCGCAGCAGTTGCTTGAGGGTCCAGCCCAGGTAGAGCGCCAGGCCAATGGCCAGGCTCCAGCCATAGTAGCCGCTGACCAGTCCGCCGATCAGGCAGACGGTAATCAGCAACAGCAGATGGCGAATCAGGGTCGCGTGCCAGTTCTGGTTCAATTGACGGTCCTTGTACAACAACGTGCAGCGTGGCGCTTTTGAACTCGATCAGCTCTTGGTCGAGAAGCGGTAGCCAGTGCCCCGGACGGTTTGTACCAGATTTTCATAGGCTTCACCCAGCGCCTTGCGCAGGCGACGGATGTGCACGTCGACCGTGCGCTCCTCGACATAGACGTTGCCGCCCCATACCTGGTCCAGCAGCTGGCCACGGGTGTAGGCACGCTCCTGGTGGGTCATGAAGAACTGCAGCAGGCGGTATTCGGTCGGGCCCATCTCGGCCGGTTTGCCGTCGATGGTGACGCGGTGGCTGATCGGGTCAAGCAGCAGGCCGCCAACTTCGATCGGCGCCTCGCTGTCGCTCGGGCCGGTACGGCGCAACACGGCTTTCAGGCGTGCTACCAGCTCACGCGGCGAGAACGGTTTGGTGATGTAATCGTCGGCACCCACTTCCAGGCCCTGGATCTTGTTGTCCTCTTCGCCCTTGGCGGTGAGCATGATGATCGGGATGTCGCCGGTCAGCTCGTCGCGCTTGAGGCGGCGGGCCAGCTCGATGCCGGAGGTGCCCGGCAGCATCCAGTCGAGCAGGATCAGGTCCGGTTTGCGGTCGACGATGATCGCGTGGGCCTGTTGGGAGTTTTCCGCTTCCAGGCAGTCATAGCCGGCCATTTCCAGGGCAACGGCGATCATCTCGCGAATGGGTGCTTCGTCGTCGACGATCAGAATGTTCCTGCCAACCATGCTCAAAACCTCTCCTGGATACGGTGTCTTGGCCCGCATTAGATAACGGAATTATTGCAGCTGTGTGACAGGGTGTTGGCCGTTCTGGCGACATTCCGTGACTGAACTAGGCTTCAAGGGGCCGCTGCGGCGGCCTACAGAATGCAACCCACCCCGAATTTATGGTGAATCCAATGACACGACAAACGCTGAGCTGGATGGCCCTTTTCGCTGCGCTGGCGCTCCCGGGGGTGGCGTCGGCCCACCATGCCATGGAGAAGGACGGCATGTGGGTCGATCATGCCGGCATGACCCTGTACACCTTTGACAAGGATGCGGGGGGCAAGTCGATGTGCAATGGCGATTGCGCTACCAACTGGCCGCCGTTGAAGGTGATGGATGGCGAAAAGGCCGAGGGCAAGTGGACGCAGATCAAGCGTGACGACGGTTCGATGCAGTGGGCCTACGACGGCAAGCCGCTGTATACCTTCGTCAAGGACAAGAAGGCCGGTGACATGACCGGTGATGGCGTGAAAGACGTCTGGCACGTCGCCAAGCCCTGAGATTGCCGGGGCCGCTTCGCGGCCCATCGCAGGCAAGCCAGCTCCCACAGGTCATGTGCACGCTTCAAGGGCAGCGCCGTACCTGTGGGAGCTGGCTTGCCTGCGATAGGGCCACCAGCCTTAACGCAACGTGTAATCCAACACTACGCCAATAAACACCAGCATCCCCGCCCAGTGGTTGTGCAGAAACGCCTTGAAGCACGACTCCCGGTCCAGCTTGCGCGTCGACCAGTACTCCCACGCAAAGCACGCTGCCGCACCCAGCAGCCCCAGGTGGAACCAGCCCCCCAGCTCGAAGCGGCTACCCGCCAGCAACAGGCAGCCCAGCGACAGCAGCTGCAAGGTCAGGATGATGGTGCGGTCGGCGTCGCCAAACAGGATCGCAGTCGACTTCACGCCAATCTTCAGGTCGTCATCGCGGTCGACCATGGCGTAGTAGGTGTCATAACCCACCGTCCACAGCAGGTTGGCGATGTACAGCAGCCACGCGCTGGCCGGCAGGTCGCCCCCCGCTGCCGTGAACGCCATGGGGATGCCCCAGGAGTACGCCGCACCCAGCACCACCTGCGGGTAATAGGTGTAGCGCTTCATGAACGGGTAACAGAACGCCAGCGCCACTGCGCCGAACGACAGCCATACCGTACGGCTGTTGGTGCACAGCACCAGCAGGAAGCTCACCCCGACCAGAATGGCGAACAGCGCCAGCGCTTCGCGTGGCCGTACTCGGCCACTGGCCAGAGGCCGGTCGGCAGTGCGCTTGACGTGGCCATCCACCTTACGGTCGGCGAAATCGTTGATGCAGCAGCCCGCAGCGCGCATCAGCACCACGCCGAGGCCGAAGATCAGCACATTGGCCACGGTAGGTGAACCGTTGCCGGCAATCCATACCGCCGACAGGGTTGGCCACAGCAGCAGGTAGATACCGATCGGCCGGTCCATGCGGCTGAGCTGGACGAAGTCCCAGGCCCGCGGGTGCAGGCGGTTGAGCGACTTGAGCAGTTGCAGGTACATCAGCGGTTTTCCTCCTTGGCCGCTTGCCACAAGGCTGGCAGGAACACTTCTGCCACCAGCAGGTCCAGGCCGCCCCGTTCGAAGCGCGAGCGGCGGCCCCACAGTGCTGCGCGGGTGGCTTCGGTCGGCAGCCAGGCCTGTGGATAACTGCACACTTCAATCGGGTGGCGGATGAACGCCTGGTCGCAGAACAGCAATTCACCCAGCGAGCGGCTGCCCAGGGTTTCCAGGTCCAGCCCGCCGCGCTCCAGGGCGCTGCGGCTGGCGACGCTGCGGGCGAACACCCAAGGTTGGCCATGGCCACGCAGGTACACCTCGCGCACCCAACCTTCGGCGCCAGCGGCAATGCCCAGCGCCTGGCATTCGTCATCGCGCAGTGGCTGCCAGCCCTCGAACAGCGGGGTGACGGAGAAGTGATCGTTGGAGAGGCGGGTCAGGCGGCGGGTCAGCGAGCCCTCGTCGAACAGCCAGTCAAGGGTGGGCTGGTCGATGCCGGTCGCCAGCTGTGAATACGGCAGCCACGCGACAGCGGCTGCTTGCGGGGATTCGTACGACACGTCGGTCTGCTTGTTACAACCAGAGAGGCGGCGAGCTTAGCATGATTGCCCTGACTGCTTGCATAATGCATGAAACAGGGCCAGAGACCGGCCTGATAAAGCCTGAGTTCCACCAAGGAAAAAGACCTGATGAAAAAGTGGCAATGTATTGTCTGCGGCCTGATCTACGACGAAGCCGAAGGCTGGCCCGACGACGGCATCGCCCCCGGCACCCGTTGGGAAGATGTGCCTGAAGACTGGCTATGCCCCGACTGCGGTGTTGGCAAAAGCGACTTTGAAATGATCTCCATCGGCTAATCGAGGAAAGCACGACATGACGTCCCCTGTGGTAATCATCGGTACCGGCCTTGCGGGTTACAACCTGGCGCGTGAATTTCGCAAGCTCGATACGCAAACGCCCTTGCTGCTGATCACCGCCGACGATGGTCGTTCCTATTCCAAGCCCATGCTCTCCATGGGCTTTGCCAAGCAGAAAGACGCCGACGGCCTGGTCATGGCCGAGCCAGGCGCAATGGCCGAACAGCTGAATGCCGAGATTCGCACCCATACCCGTATCAGCGGCATCGACCCGGGCCACAAGCGCCTGTGGATCGGCGAGGAGGCTGTGGAGTACCGCGACCTGGTGCTGGCCTGGGGCGCGCAGACCGTGCAGGTGCCGATCGAAGGCGATGGCAGCCATCTGGTGTTCCCGATCAACGACCTCGAAGACTACGCGCGCTTCCGTGCTGCCGCTGTCAGCAAGCAGCGCGTGCTGATTCTCGGTGCCGGCCTGATCGGCTGCGAGTTTGCCAACGACATGAGCCTGGGTGGCTTCCAGGTGGAGGTAGTGGCGCCATGTGAGCAAGTGATGCCGACCCTGCTGCACCCGGCCGCAGCGGCTGCTGTACAAGCCGGGCTGGAAGGCTTGGGCGTGCGCTTCCACCTGGGCCCGGTGCTGACCCGCTTGCAGCAAGTGCCCCAAGGCCTGGAGGCGCACCTGTCGGATGGCAGCGTGATCGCCTGCGACCTGGTGGTTTCGGCCATCGGCCTTCGCCCGCGCACCGACCTGGCTGCCGCAGCCGGCTTGCAGACCAACCGTGGCGTCAGCGTAGACCGCGAATTACGTACATCCCACGCCAACATCTTCGCCCTCGGCGACTGTGCCGAGGTCGATGGCATCAACCTGCTCTACGTGATGCCACTGATGAGCTGTGCCCGGGCGCTGGCGCAAACCCTGGCCGGCAAGCTGACGGCGGTCGCATATGGGCCGATGCCGATCACGGTAAAAACCCCGGCCTGCCCGCTGGTGGTTTCGCCGCCGCCCATGGGCCACGAAGGTACTTGGCAGGTGGACGGCCAGGGCAGTGACCTCAAGGTGCTCTGCCACGGCGCAGACGGCAAGTTGCTGGGCTACGCCCTGACCGGGAAAGCTGTGATGGAGAAGCTGGCGCTGAATCGTCAGTTGCCAGCCGTAATGGCGTAAATAGAGGCTGTTCTGTCGGATTTATCCTGTTGTTGCCCGCACAATGGCCGCCCAGATACTGGCGCGGCCCCGGAGCTCGTGCCATTCTCACTTCCGTCTGCCGCAGATTAGAGCCTGCGGTGCCTTGAGCGCTGCTCCCAAAGGCAGCACGGCATAACAACAAGAATTCCGTCAAAGAGGCTTCACTATGCGCAAACCAGAACTCGCCGCCGTCATCGCCGATAAGGCCGATCTGACCAAGGAAAAGGCCAATCAGGTTTTGAACGCGATTCTCGACAGCATCACCGGCGCCCTGGACAAGGACACCGTGACCCTGGTCGGTTTCGGCACCTTCGAAAAACGTCATCGCGGCGCGCGTACCGGCAAGAACCCGCAAACCGGCGAGCCGGTCAAGATCAAAGCCAGCAACACCGTGGCCTTCAAGCCAGGCAAGAACCTGCGCGACAGCGTCAACGCCCCCGTCAAGCCAGCCAAGAAAGGCAAGTGATCGCTCCCTGACAACCCCCGTGTCAGCCAAGCGGGCGCCCCAGGGCGCCCGTTGTGCTTTCTGCAGGCAAAATGTTTCGAACTTGCATAAATAGTTCAGGAAAGGGATAAACTGCGCGCCCTAGTCACTTTTCATTCGAGGCGCGTTGATGAAGTTTCGCTTTCTTCTCTGGGCCATGGGGCTGTTGATGGCCAGGGCCAGCCGTAACAACCCGGCGTTCCAGCAGCAGCTCAAGGGCAAGGACCTGGTGTTCCAGATGCAGACCCTGGACGGCAAGGTCGCCCGGCACTTCATCGTCAATAACGAACGCATCAGCAGCAAGGGCGGGGCGCACGCACAGCCGGCTTTCGCCATTGCGTTCAAGGACGCAGCCTATGGCTTTACCACGATGCAGGCGGGCAACAAGCAGTTGGCGTTCATGCAGGGCATTCAGGACAAGAATATCCAGATCAAGGGCAATCCGGCGTTGGTGATGTGGTTCCAGGGGTTGATGAAGTACCTGAAGCCGAAGAAGAAAGGCTGAAATTGCTGGGGCCGCTTTGCGGCCCTTTCGCGACACAAGGCCGCTCCCACATTGATCGGCGTGCACGGGCCCCTGTGGGAGCGGCCTTGTGTCGCGAAAGGGCTGCAAAGCAGCCCCAGAAAAATCAATGCGGTGCGTGGAACTGCGAAGCCAACTCGCGCAACAGGTTCTCGGCCTCGAGCACCTTGTTCACCACATCCTCCGCCTTGTCCCGGGTAATCCCCAGGCGCTCCAGCAACGCGTCCGGGATCTCCTCCATCGGCCCCGAACCAATGCCTCGCGAGCGCAGCAAACGGGTGGCCAGGCACACCAGGTTGGGGAATGCCGAGTACTCGCCGTCGTAGGCCGGGTCGTGCTGGAAACGCAGCGCGGTCGACAGCTCTTCCGGCATGTCCCACAGCTTCATCAGCCAGGCGCCGATCTGTTCGCGGCTGATGCCCAGCAGGTGCTGTTCCACGTAGGTGTGGTTCAGGTGCGGGTTCACCTCCAGATGGCGGCAAATCAGCGAGAAGTGCGGTGGGAATACGTGTGCCAGCAGCAGGTAGCCGAAGTTGTGCAGCAGCCCGGCCAGGTAGGTAAGCCCGGCCTCGGGGCGTTCTGCCCTCGGCATGGCACGGGTCAGGCCTTCGATGATTGCGGCGGTGTAGATCGACTGCTGCCAGTACGGTGTGGCCTGTTGCGGGTGGTCTTTAGGCAGGCTCAAGGTCTTGCCCAGCGCCAGGCCCAGAGCCAGGTTGATCACCAGGTCGAAGCCCAGCACGCGCACGATGGCATCTTCCACCGAGCGGATCTTGCCGGGTGAGGCGTAGTACGGCGATGCCGCCCAGCTCACCACCTGGGCCGCCAGCGCCGGGTCGGTTTCGACCACGCCGGTGATGTCATCGATGCTGGCGTTGGGGTCTACCCGCAGCTTGATGATCTTTTGCGCAGTATCGGCCAGCGGTGGGATCTCGATGGTTTCTTCCAGGCGCTTCTGGATGCGTCGGGCCGTGAAGGCCTGCACGGCATTGGTGATTTCCCGGGTGTCGTCATCGGGGCGGTCGAGGTTTGGGCTGATGGCCTCGACTTCCTGGCCGAAGCTGCTGGCGCTGGCTTTGGCCAGCATGCGCTTGAAGTGCGCGCGTTCGATTTCCAGCAGCAGGCCGGTTTCGCCCGACTGGATATAGACGGTTTCGGCGTCGAGCAGGCTCTTCTCGTACTGGCACGGTGAGCTGGTCAGCGCCGGAATGCCTGGCAGGGCCTTGAGCTGGTGTTTGTCGAGCATCTGCTTCAAGCGCGGCACCGACACGGCGGTGAGCTTGCGCCCGGTCAGTTCGGCCAGGCGGTTGAGGTCCAGCAGTTGGCTCTGCGGGAACAGCACCATGAGGGCGCCGACCTCGTCGTCGAGAAGCACTGCCTGCACCCGCGAAGCCGCAGGAAGGTGCGGGTGCTCGGCCACCTCGCGGTAGGCGACGCCGACCTTGTCGAGCAGCAGCCTGATGACAGAGGGTGCGTGTGGGGTTGCGGTGTCCAGGGCAACTTCAGTCATGGTCCGTATCCACTGATTCTTTTAAACGCGAAGTATAACCAGCCTGCGAGCAAATCTGGATCCATTCTGGGACTGGCGTCACACTTGGCCATATTGCTGGCCATGACGCAGCCAGCGGTCGAGCAACGGGCTGACGTGTTCCGGCCAGCGCGCGATCAGGGCCTGGGCGGCGTCGCGCACCGCTGGCAACAGGTCGGCGTCACGCATCAGGTCGGCGACCTTGAACTGTAGCAGGCCGGTTTGGCGGGTCCCCAGCATCTCGCCCGGGCCGCGCAGCTCCAGGTCCTTTTCGGCGATGATGAAGCCGTCGTTGGTCTCACGCATGATCCCCAGGCGCTCGCGGCCGATCTGCGACAGTGGCGGGTGGTACAGCAGCACGCAATGGCTCACGGCACTGCCCCGGCCAACCCGGCCGCGCAGCTGGTGCAACTGGGCCAGGCCAAGGCGCTCGGGGTTCTCGATGATCATCAGGCTGGCGTTGGGCACGTCCACGCCTACCTCGATGACCGTGGTCGCAACCAGCAACTGCAATTCACCGGCCTTGAACTGCGCCATGATTTCGGCTTTTTCCGCAGGCTTCATGCGACCGTGGATCAGGCCCACACGCAGTTCGCCCAAGGCGCTGCCAAGTTCTTCATAGGTGCTTTCGGCCGCCTGGCAGGTGAGTTCTTCGGACTCTTCGATCAGCGTGCATACCCAGTAAGCCTGGCGGCCCTCGGCGCAGGCGGCGCGTACCCGTTCGACGACCTCGAAGCGACGGCTGTCGGCCACCAGCACCGTGTTTACCGGCGTACGCCCGGGTGGCAGTTCGTCCAGTACCGAGGTGTCCAGGTCGGCGTAGGCGCTCATGGCCAGGGTGCGCGGAATAGGCGTGGCGGTCATGATCAACTGGTGCGGGCACAGCTCGCCGGCCACGCCCTTCTTGCGCAGGGCCAGGCGTTGCTGCACGCCAAATCGGTGCTGTTCGTCGATGATCGCCAGGGCCAGGTGCTTGAACTTCACCTCTTCCTGGAACAGCGCGTGGGTGCCGACCACCATCGGTGCGCCGTTGGCGATCTGCTCCAGGGAAGCTGCCCGGGCCTTGCCCTTGAGCTTGCCGGCCAGCCAGGCCACTTCGATGCCCAGTGGTTCGAGCCAGCGCTTGAAGGTGATGTAGTGCTGTTCGGCGAGGATCTCGGTGGGTGCCATCAAGGCCACCTGATAGCCGGCTTCCAACGCCTGCAGCGCGGCCAGCGCGGCGACCACGGTCTTGCCTGCCCCCACATCGCCCTGCACCAGGCGCATCATCGGCTCGTGCTGGCTGAGGTCGTAGGCAATTTCGTTGGCCACCCGCTGCTGCGCGCCGGTCGGCTGGAAGCCCAGGTTGGCCAGGTACTGCGCTTGCAGGCGTTTGGCCTTGGGCAGTACCGGTGCGCGCAGGCTACGCAGGCTTTCACGCAGGCGTTGCTGCGACAGCTGGTGGGTCAGCAGTTCTTCGAAGGCCAGGCGGTGCTGGGCCCAGTGCTGGCCTTCGGCGAGCTCGTCGAGGTCGGCATCGGCCGGCGGGTTGTGCAGGTAGCGGATGGCATCGTCCAGCGGCGCCAGTTGGTAGTCCCGGGCCAGCTCGTCAGGCAGCCAATCAGGCAGGCTGCGCGGGCCAAGCAGGCCCAGACTCTGCTGGCACAACAGGCGCAGGCGTTGCTGGGTGAGGCCTTCGGTGGACGGGTAGATCGGTGTCAGAGTCTGCTCGACCGGGGGCGGCGGTTCGTCGCCATTCAGTGCGCGGTACTCCGGGTGGTAGATTTCCAGGCCTGAAGCGCCGGGGCGGGCTTCGCCGTAGCAGCGCAAGTGGGTGCCGCGTTTCAGGCCTTCTTTCTGCGCGTTGCTGAAGTGGTAGAAGCGCAGGCTCAGCACGCCACTGCCATCTCCCAGTCGCACCACCAGGCTACGTCGCTTGCCCATGGTCACGTCGGCGCCGCTGACCACGCCCTCGATCACGGCATCCTGGCCGGGGCGCAATTGGCCAATCGGCACCACGCGGGTGCGGTCCTGGTAGCGCAGGGGCAGGTGGAACAGCACATCCTGCAGGTTCTCCAGGCCGACCTTGGCGAGTTTTTCCGCCATGGCCTCGCCAACGCCCTTGAGTACCGTGACCGGGACTTTCGACAGCTCACTCATGACTCAGGCCGGTTGTTCCGCAGGGGCTTTGGCGACCGAGCACAGGCGGATCGAATCGGCGAGGATCTCGATGGCCTTCGGCCGCGGGAAGCTGGCACGCCAGGCGATGGCCACGGTGCGGAACGGCGCCGGTGCCGTCAGCGGGCGGACCTCGATGATGCCAGGGGCGTAGTGGTGGCTGTGCACCGCCGACAGCGGCAGGATCGAAACGCCAAGGCCCGATGCCACCATATGGCGGATGGTTTCCAGCGAGCTGGACTCGACCGTGGTGTGCTTGGAGCCTTCGCCGCCCTTGTTCAGGGTCGGGCAGGCTTCCAGTACCTGGTCGCGGAAGCAGTGGCCCTCACCCAGCAGCAACAGGCTCTTGTCATTGAGCATGGCGGTGTCGATGGTCTTTTTCGCCGTCCACGGGTGGTCGGCCGGCATCAGGGCGCAGAACGGCTCATCGTACAGCGGCAGGGTCAGCACGTCGGCTTCGTTGAATGGCAGGGCGATGATCACCGCGTCCAGTTCGCCATTGCGCAGCTTTTCGCGCAGTACGTGGGTGAAGTTTTCTTCGATGTACAGCGGCATCTGCGGCGCTACGCGGTGCAGTTGCGGAATCAGGTGCGGGAACAGGTAGGGGCCGACGGTGTAGATGGCGCCGACTTTGAGCGGGGCGGTCAGCTGGTTCTTGCCGGCCTGAGCCAGTTCGCGAATGCCTTGGGCCTGCTCCAGTACCTTCTGCGCCTGGGCGACGATGCTTTCGCCGACCGGGGTCAGGCGCACCGCGCTCTTGCTGCGTTCGAAGATCAGAACGCCAAGCTCATCCTCGAGCTTCTTCACACCGACCGACAGGGTCGGCTGGCTCACGTGGCAGCGTTCGGCGGCATGGCCGAAGTGCTGTTCCTGGGCGAGTGTGACGATGTAGCGTAATTCTGTGAGGGTCATAACGTGCGTCCATGAAGTTGCGGGCCCAGCATAGCGGCTGCAATCGATAGACGCACGTTATCAGACTTGCCGATTTGTGACAGAAACAAAAGTCTCAGCGGCGGTCCAGCGAGTAGACGAACGGTGCCACGACTTCAATCGTGCCATTGTTCAGCAACTCGGGTGGCGGCTTGGGTACCGTGCCGGCCCGACGGATCATTTCCAGGGTCGCCCGGTCCAGTGCGGCACTGCCCGAACCACCAGCCATGGCGTACGACACGACCTTGCCTTCGGCATCCACCACGAAGCGCAAGCGGTTGATACCCTGCAGGCCGCGACGACGCGCGTCTTCCGGGTAACGCTTGTACTTGGCCAGGTGCCGCAGCAGGTCACTCTGCCAGGTTGGCAGGGCGTTGCTGTTGGACGCAATGCTCGGCGCCGGTGCCGCGGATTTCTGCGGTGGCGTGTTGCTGGGCGGTGCGTCTACCGTTTGCTCGGTTGGCGGTGCTTCCGTCGGCGGCTCAGGCTTTTTCTCAGGCTTAGGCGGCTGGGGCTTGGCCTTCGGCTTGGGCGGCTTGTGCACGGCGATCTTGGGTTTGGGCGCTTCCACCAGCTTCGGCAGCGGCAATTCTTCAACCGGTGCCGGTGGCTGTGGAGCCGCTTTCGGTGGCGGTGGTGGCGCAGGCTCCGGCAACGGTGCCAGCTCGACCATCATCGCTGCCGGGGGCAGTTCGATGGCCTGAGGCACCGACCAGTTGAGCGTCAGCAGCACAGCGACCACGTGCACGCCCAGCACGATCAGCAGGCTGCCACCGTAGCGCGCCATGTTTGAGCGCGGTTTCGTCATTTCTTGGCTGCCGTCTCGAGACCTACCAGACCGACCTTGAGGTAGCCGGCCGCGCGCATGTTGTTCATCACTTCCATCAGGTCACCGTAATCCACGCCTTTGTCAGCCTGGAAGAAGATGGTGGTTTCCTTGTCACCCTTGGTCTTGGCATCGAGCATCGGGCCAAGCTGGTCGGGTGCAGCAACCTGATCGTCGCCGACGTACAGCTTCTGGTCGGCCTTGACGCTGACGAACACCGGTTTCTCGGGCCTCGGCGCCGGTTTGGCGGTCGAGGCCGGCAGGTCGACCTTGATGTCGACCGTGGCCAAGGGGGCTGCGACCATGAAGATGATCAGCAGCACCAGCATCACGTCGATGAACGGCGTAACGTTGATTTCGTGGTTTTCGGCGAGGTCGTCGCCACCTTCGTTGAGATGCAGGCCCATGGCTTACCCCACTTTCACCATGTGCGGGGCGGCGCGATCGCTGCCCTGGTGGTCCAGGTCACGGCTGACCAGCAGCAGTACCTGAGCGGAGGCGTCGGACACCTGGGCCTTGTAGCCGGCGATGGAGCGGGCGAAGACGTTGTAGATGACCACAGCCGGGATTGCAGCGACCAGGCCCAGGGCGGTGGCCAGCAGGGCTTCGGCGATACCGGGAGCAACCACAGCCAGGTTGGTGGTCTGGGTCTTGGCGATGCCGATGAAGCTGTTCATGATGCCCCATACAGTACCGAACAGACCTACGAACGGCGCGGTGGAACCGATGGTTGCCAGTACGCCGGTGCCGCTGCTCATGGTACGGCCGCTGGCATGCACCAGGCGCTCCAGACGGAAGCTGACGCGCTCCTTGATGCCTTCTTTTTCACGGGCGTTGGCCGACAGGCGCATCTCCTCGAGGGCGTCGTGAACCAACGTGTGGGCCAGGGTACCTTCCTTGTTGGAGACTTCGCTTGCTTCTTTCAGGGTGGTGGACTTCTTCAGCTGGGCGATCTCACCACGCAGGCGACGTTTGGCGCCCATCAGCTCGAAGCCTTTGGCGATCCAGATGGTCCAGGTGATGATGGAGGCGATAGCCAGGCCGATCATGACGATCTTCACCACGATGTCGGCGTTTTTGTACATGCCCCACGGGGACAGGTCGTGGGCCATGCCCAGGGACGTGTCTTCAACCAGTGCATCGGTAGCGGGATCAACCACTACCTGCGAATCTGCCGGGGCGGCAGCTTGTGCTTCGCCAGCGGGAGCCTGGCCTTCCACAGCCGGTGCCGCCGGGGCAGCTTGAGTAGCCGGAGCAGCCGGAGCGGAAGCAGCAGCTGGCGTAGCGGCATTGGCGGTTGGCTCATCGGCCATGGCCACCGGGGCCAGCACCAGGCTGAGTGTCAGCGCGGCGATGGCGCGCCAGGCGCGCGACGGGGTTGGCGAAGCGGAAGGTTGAGTACGTGTCATGCTGGCCGGACCTGATGAAGAAAAAGTGGACGTTCTCCAAGGCCTCGAGATAGGCCGAGAACAAATTGGTCGCCATTATTGCAAGTAATTCTTGTTAACAAAAGTAATCTTGTTGCTTTTTTCGCCTATGGTCTAGCCGCCCATCGTGTAGCGTGGCCGGGCTGATCAATTGGTCTAGGGAGTTTTGTGATGTCAGACCTATCCGTGATGGTGGTGGGATGTGGTGATGTAGGCGGGCGTTTTGCCAAACAGATGCTGGCCAAAGGCTGGCAGGTAAGCGGCCTGCGCCGTTCTGTCGGGCAACTGCCTGCGGGTATTGCACCGGTTGCCGCCGACCTTGCCGAACCGTCGATTCCGCAAGCCTGGCCGCAGGGTTCGCTGGACTACCTGGTGTATTGCGTGGCGGCCAGCCAGCACGACGAGGCGGGTTACCAGTCGGCCTACGTCGACGGCTTGCGCCATGTGCTGGCGTGGCTGGCCGAGCGAGGCCAGCGCCCGCGTCGCCTGCTGTTTGTATCGAGCAGCAGCGTGTATGCCCAAAAAGACGGTGAATGGATCGAAGAAGGTGCGGCCACCGAGCCTGAAGGTTATTCAGGGCGGGTGATGCTGGAGGCCGAGCAGCTGGCGCTGGCCAGCGGCATTCCGGCAAGCGTGGTGCGCCTGACCGGCATCTATGGCCCAGGCCGCGAGTGGCTGCTGAGCCAGGTGCGCCAGGGTTACCGCGTCGCCGAGGAGCCGCCGCTGTATGGCAACCGTATTCATGCCGAGGATGCTGCCTGCCTGTTGGCGCACCTGCTGCAGGCCGATGCCGACGGCAAGGCGCTGGACGACTGTTACATTGGCGTCGATGACGACCCGGCTCCGCTGGCCGATGTGGTGGCCTGGCTGCGGGCGTACATGGGGGTTACCGAGTGGTCTGATGAGCAGCGGGTGCGGCGTACTGGTAGCAAGCGCTGTAGCAACGCCCGGGCTCGGGCGCTGGGCTGGGTGCCGGAATATCCGAGTTACAAGGAAGGGTATGCCGCAATCCTTGAGGGTAAAAACCAACCCTGATTTCACGCGGCACTGTGGGAGCGGCCTTGTGTCGCGAAAGGGCCGCACAGCGGCCCCAGGATTTCAGCATTGCCGCCAAGATTGTTGGGGCTGCTTCGCAGCCCTTTCGCGACACAAGGCCGCTCCCACAGGGACCGCGTTCGGATTTAGTTCTGCTCCAGCACCCACTGGCGCTTGCCCGCCGCCAGCTCCGGCATGTCATCCGGCTGCGCACGGTTCACCGCCTGGAAAATCTCCAGCTTGCCGCCATCACGCTTGATGATGAACGGTGCGCCACGCTGGTTACGCTCCAGCCACAGGCTGTCATTGCTGCCGCCCATGGTCGCGCAATCGCCCGCCAGGCACAGGGCGAAACGGTCTGGCCCTGGCAGGCCGGTGACGTTGCCGGTGTCGCTGAAGCGCACGCTGGCACCTTTGCCCTGGCCTTCGGTGATCTTCCAGTCGCCGCCCAGGTAGGCCTGGTACAGCGCCTTCTCGAAGCTGCTACCCAGCGGGGCATTGGCGGTAGCCGGTGCCTTGGCGCGTACGAAGGTCTGCTTGGCTCCGCTTTGATCAACGGTCAGCAGTTCATCGCCATCAAGCGACAACTGCTCGGTCTGGCCACCTTCGAAGCTGGCCTGCCACTGCTTGTCGTTGGCGCTCAACTGGCCGTCAGCGGCCTCGAAACCATTGCTGTAGCTGGCCTGCTGGCTGGCAACGTCGAGTTTCCACTCGAACACCGGGCCGTGCTCGTTCAGCGCCTGGCGCAGGCTGCTGCCCTTGACGGCCGCAGTGATGGCGTCCTGGTTGATCCAGGTGCCGTTGAAGTCTTCGGGTTTGTGGCTGGCGCAGCCGCCCAGAAGCAGGGCTGCCAGTGCGAGGGGCAGTGCTTGACGCATGAGGGAATAACCTTGCAGAAGAGGGAGGGGTGACGGGCAGGGTGCCCGTCACCGGGGGCATCATTCGATGACCAGGATGGCGTCCATTTCGACCTGGGAGCCTTTCGGCAGCGCGGCAACGCCGATGGCGGCGCGGGCCGGGTAGGGCTGCTCGAAGTAGCGGCCCATCACCTCGTTGACCTTGGCGAAGTGGCTCAGGTCGGTGAGGAAGATGTTCAGCTTGACGATGTCCTTGAACGAACCGCCAGCGGCTTCAGCCACGGCCTTGAGGTTTTCGAACACTTGCACGGTCTGGGCTTCGAAGCCTTCCACCAGCTCCATGGTCTTCGGGTCCAGCGGGATCTGGCCCGACATGTACACGGTGTTGCCGGCCTTGATCGCCTGCGAGTAGGTGCCGATGGCGGCAGGGGCCTTGTCGCTGTTGATGACGGTCTTGCTCATGATGACTCCTTGCGGTTGGCGGACTACGTACGCATGCGGGTGATGCGGACCACACCGGTCAGGGTACGCAGCTTCTTGATCACACGCGCCAGGTGCACGCGGTCGTGCACGCTGACCACCAGTTGGACCACGCTGATACGGCCGTCGCGTTCGTCCATGCTGATCTTCTCGATGTTGCCGTCGGCGGCGTTGACGCTGCTGGCCAGCAGGGCGATCAGGCCGCGCTGGTGCTCCAGTTCGACACGCAGTTCGACATTGAACTCGCCCGTGATGTCCTTGGCCCAGGAGAGTTGCACGCACTTCTCCGGGTTGTGGCGGATTTCACTGATGTTGCGGCAGTTCTCAAGGTGCACGACCATGCCTTTGCCAGCCGACAGGTGGCCGACGATCGGGTCACCCGGGATCGGCGTACAGCACTTGGCGTAGCTCAGCACCAGGCCTTCGGTACCACGGATCGCCAGCGGGCCTTCCGGCGCTGGCAACTGCTCGCCTTCGGCCGACAGCAGGCGACGTGCAACCACGTAGGCCATGCGGTTGCCCAGGCCGATGTCTTCGAGCAGGTCTTCGATGAGTTCCAGGCGGTACTCGGCGAGAATCGACTGGATGCGTTCCTGGGGGATTTTCTCCAGGCTGCTGTCGAAGCCGGTGAGCACCTTGTTCAGCAGGCGTTCGCCCAGGCTGATGGACTCGGACCGGCGCTGCTGCTTGAGGGCGTGGCGGATGTGCGTGCGCGCCTTGCCGGTGACCACAAAGTTGAGCCAGGCCGGGTTCGGCCGTGCGCCCGGTGCGCTGACGATTTCCACCGTAGAGCCGCTTTGCAGCGGCTCGGACAGCGGCGCCAGGCGGCGGTTGATGCGGCAGGCGATGCAGCTGTTGCCCACGTCGGTGTGCACCGCGTAGGCGAAGTCGACGGCCGTGGAGCCTTTGGGCAGCTCCATGATGCGGCCTTTGGGCGTGAACACGTAGACCTCGTCCGGGAACAGGTCGATCTTCACGCTCTCGATGAATTCCAGCGAGTTGCCAGCACGTTGCTGCAGTTCGAGGATGCCCTTGACCCACTGGCGGGCACGGGCGTGGCTGCCCTTGGGCTGCTCGTCGTCGTTGGACTTGTACAGCCAGTGCGCGGCAATGCCGTTGTTGGCCATCTCTTCCATCTCGCGGGTGCGGATCTGGATTTCGATGGGCACGCCGTGCATGCCGAACAGCGTGGTGTGCAACGACTGGTAGCCGTTGGCCTTGGGGATCGCGATGTAGTCCTTGAAGCGACCGGGCAGCGGCTTGTACAGGTTGTGCACGGCGCCGAGCACGCGGTAGCAGGTGTCGACCTTGTCGACGATGATGCGGAAGGCGTACACGTCCATGATCTCGTTGAAGGCGCGGCGCTTGCCACGCATCTTCTTGTAGATGCCATAGAGGTGTTTCTGCCGGCCGCTGACCTCGCCCTCGATGCCGTCGGCGGCCAGGCAGTTGGCCAGCGAGTGCTCGATCTTGGCGACGATCTCTTTACGGTTGCCGCGTGCGCTTTTCACCGCCCGGTGAATCAGCGACGAGCGCATCGGGTGCATGGCCTTGAAGCCCAGGTCCTCGAACTCCACGCGCACGGTGTGCATGCCCAGGCGGTTGGCGATGGGTGCGTAGATTTCGAGGGTTTCCTTGGCGATGCGCCGGCGCTTTTCGCCAGACAGCACTTCCAGGGTGCGCATGTTGTGCAGGCGGTCGGCCAGCTTGACCAGGATCACGCGGATATCGCGAGCCATGGCCATGGCCATCTTCTGGAAGTTTTCGGCCTGCGCCTCGGCCTTGGTTTCGAAGTTCATCTGGGTCAGTTTGCTGACCCCATCGACCAGTTCGGCCACGGTCTCGCCAAATTGCTGGCTGAGGGCTTCCTTGGCGATGCCGGTGTCTTCGATCACATCGTGCAGCATGGCCGCCATCAGGCTCTGATGGTCCATGTGCATGTCGGCGAGGATGCTGGCCACGGCCAGCGGGTGGGTCACGTAGGGCTCGCCGCTGCGGCGGCGCTGCCCGTCGTGGGCCTGTTCGGCGTAGAAATAGGCGCGGCGGACCAGGTTGACCTGTTCGGGGCCAAGATAGGTCGACAGCCGTTCGGCCAAGGCTTCTATACCCGGCATGGGTTCACCTCCTGCGGAGGAAGAGGGCCTTGCGCCGTGCGACGTCGACCTGGCATCAATCAGACAGCCTCGTTGTTCTCGTCCTCGAACGCGGCGAACACCGGATCCTCGGTGACGATCTCTTCAGCGGCGATGAACTCGTTGGTGACGATGCCTTCGGCGATTTCACGCAGGGCAACAACGGTTGGCTTGTCGTTTTCCCATGCAACGCGTGGCTCTTTGCCGCCGGTCGCCAGCTGGCGAGCGCGCTTGGTCGAGAGCATGACCAGCTCAAAGCGGTTATCCACGTGTTCCAGGCAGTCTTCAACAGTTACGCGGGCCATGGTCTTCCTCAGTAGCAAATGCGGTGGGCGTGCAGCCCAGTAATGGGCAGGCGGACTCGATAGTTTAAAAAATCACCAGCCAATAGGGAAGCGCTGTTTTGTCGGGTGGATCGGTGTGGAATTCTTCGCGGGCACGCCCGCTCCCACAAGTCCTGCACATTTCTCACCGCCGCCGCTATACCTGTGGGAGCGGGCAAGCCCGCGAAAGGGCCGGAACAGACACCCTCACTGCTTGATCCTGACGATAACCTCAGAGCATCGCGCCACGCAACCGCGGCGTCAGCTCTTCGAACAGCGTCTGCACCGAGCGCAATGCCCGGCAGTCCGGCCGGGTCAATAGCCACAGTTGGGTGTCGCAGCCGGCCAGCGGCCCACTCAACGCATCCACGCCGGGCAAGGCATGCACCATATAGTCCGGCAACGCCGCCACGCCCAGGCCGGCGGTGACCAGCTGGGCGATGGTCGACATGCTGCTGCACTGGTAGCGCGGGCTTACCCCAGGGTGCTGCTGGTTGCGCCAGACCACTGTAGGGTGGTCCACCATCGAGTCATCGGGGGCGATCCACGGCACGTTGGCGGGCGACTCGGCCAGGCGCTCGCGCCACTGTGGCTGGCCGCAGACGACATAGGAGGTAGAACCCAGGTTGCGGCCCACCAGGTGCTCCGGTGGCGTGTTGGTCAGGCGCAGGGCGATGTCGGCATCGCGTCGGCTGAGGTTGGCAAACGTGTTGGAGGTGCCCATCTCCAGCGATAGCGCCGGGTAGTTGGGCATGAACTCGGCCAGCGCCGGCAGCAACAGGCTGTGCATCACCGCCTCGGTACAGGTCAGCCGCACCGTGCCGCTTACCACCTGCTCGCCACTGGTCATGGCAATGCGCGCCGCCTCCAGCGCCTGTTCGGCACGTTCGGCCTGCTCGGCCAGCGCCTGAGCGGTGTCGGTCGGCAGGTAGCCCTTGCGGCTCTTGACGAACAAGGCGGTGCCTAGCGCCGACTCCAGCCGGCGGATCGAGCGGAATACTGTCGAAACATCGACTTTCAGCAGCTCGGCGGCCTTGGCCAGCGAGCGGCCCCGCTCCAGTGCCAGGACCAGGGAGAGGTCGGCGTGGGTAATCTGATATTGCATTGGTGCACGCTCTGCTTGCCGAATTGCCAATGTCTGTTGCATCAGGGCCATTTTATAGTGAAACGGCCCCCCGGAATCAATGCGCCCGGTCGGGTAACCAGTCCCCACGATGGGAAAGTGAAAAGAACAACAGCTGCAACCATCGTCGCCCGTGAGGCGCCAGCCGTATCCCACATCGCCGCAGCACATCAAAGGATGTACACCATGACGTCGGTAACCCCGTGCGCCAGTTCTTCCAGCGAGATGAATGACTTCCTCCAGGCCCATCCGGACACGCAGTATGTCGACCTGCTGATCTCCGACATGAATGGCGTGGTACGTGGCAAGCGCATCGAGCGGGCCAGCCTGCACAAGGTGTACGAGAAGGGCATCAACCTGCCCGCATCGCTGTTCGCCCTGGACATCAATGGCTCCACCGTCGAGAGCACCGGCCTTGGCCTGGACATCGGCGATGCCGACCGCATCTGCTTCCCGATCCCGGGCACGTTGTCGGACGAGCCGTGGCAGAAGCGCCCCACTGCCCAGTTGCTGATGACCATGCACGAGCTGGATGGCCAGCCGTTCTTCGCCGACCCGCGCGAAGTGCTGCGCCAGGTGGTGAGCAAGTTCGACGACCTGGGCCTGGATATCTGCGCGGCGTTCGAGCTGGAGTTCTACCTGATCGACCAGGACAACCTCAACGGTCGCCCGCAGCCGCCGCGTTCGCCCATTTCCGGCAAACGCCCGCAGTCGACCCAGGTGTACCTGATCGACGACCTCGATGAATACGCCGACTGCCTGCAGGACATGCTCGAAGCCGCCAAGGAGCAAGGCCTGCCCGCCGACGCCATCGTCAAGGAAAGCGCCCCGGCGCAGTTCGAAGTCAACCTGCACCACGTGGCCGACCCGCTGAAGGCCTGTGACTACGCGATCCTGCTCAAGCGCCTGATCAAGAACGTGGCCTACGACCATGAAATGGACACCACCTTCATGGCCAAGCCCTACCCGGGCCAGGCAGGTAACGGCCTACACGTACACATTTCGTTGCTGGACAAGAAAACCGGCAAGAACATCTTTGCCAGCGATGACCCGTTGCAAAGCGACACGCTGCGCCACGCCATCGGTGGTGTGCTGGAAACCATGCCGGCGTCGATGGCGTTCCTGTGCCCGAACATCAACTCCTATCGCCGTTTCGGCGCGCAGTTCTACGTGCCCAATGCGCCAAGCTGGGGCCTGGATAACCGCACCGTGGCCGTACGCGTGCCCACCGACAGCAGCGACAACGTGCGCCTGGAGCACCGTGTGGCCGGCGCCGACGCCAACCCGTACCTGATGCTGGCGGCCATCCTGGCCGGCGTGCATCACGGCCTGACCAACAAGGTCGAGCCGGAGGCGCCGATCGAAGGCAACTCCTACGAACAGCTGGAGCAAAGCCTGCCGAACAACCTGCGCGATGCCCTGCGCGCGCTGGACGACAGCGAAGTCCTCAACCAATACATCAGCCCGGACTACATCGACATCTTCGTGGCCTGCAAGGAAAGCGAACTGGCCGAGTTCGAAGTGTCGATTTCCGACCTTGAGTACAACTGGTACCTGCACACGGTGTAAGCCCATGAGCGCAACTGCGGTCCCCTTGATCGGTGTCAGCGCCTGCCGCCAGCAGGTGGGGAAGAACTCGTCGCACACGGTAGGCGACAAGTATGTCGAGGCGACCGGCTTTGCCGGCTTGCCGCTGATCTTGCCGGCCCGCGACGGGGGCAGCGACACACAGGCGCTGCTGGCCCGTCTGCACGGCATTGTTTTTACAGGCTCGCCTTCAAATATCGAACCGCATCATTACAATGGCGCCCCCAGCGTGGCGGGTACCCGGCACGACCTGGCGCGTGATCGGCTGACCTTGCCACTGCTGCAGGCGGCGATTGCCGCCGGTGTGCCGGTGTTCTGCATTTGCCGTGGCTATCAGGAACTGAACGTGGCCCTTGGCGGCAGCCTGCACCAACGCGTGCAGGAGCTGCCTGGCTACCTTGATCATCGCGAACCTGAGGACGCACCCCTGGAGGTGCAATACGGCCCTCGTCACCCGGTCGGCATCGAGCCTGGCGGGTTGTTCGAGCGCCTGGGCCTGGCGGCGCAGTTCGAGGTCAACTCGCTGCACAGCCAGGGCATCGACCGCCTTGCCCCAGGCTTGCGCGTCGAGGCACGGGCCCCGGATGGCCTGATCGAAGCAGTGTCCATGCCCGATGCGCCGGGCTTTGTGCTCGGTGTGCAGTGGCACCCGGAGTGGCGCTTCAACGAAAACCCGGTCTCGCTGCGCCTGTTTCAGGCGTTTCGCGAGGCCTGCATTGCCTATGCAGCACGGGAGGGCGCACGGCAGGAATGATTCTGACGTCAGCCGAAGGTCTCGGATGACTTGTCCCCGACAGCAAGCTTTCAATGAGTGAAAGCGGGCCTTGTACGCAAGGCCTGTGAAAACAATTCCAAAATTTACGGCAAATACTCATGAGCAATTACACAGAAGCCGGCCGCCCACCCGACGTGGCAGCCGACGCGGGCAACACTCAGCGCAGCAAAGGCCTGGCCAAGGGCCGTTTGGGCTTGCTGGCCAGCGTGGTGCTGGGCATTTCCACCATCGCCCCGGTCTACACCCTGACCGGTGCCCTTGGCCCGACCGTGCGCGAGGTCGGTGCCCACCTGCCAGCCGTGTTCATCGTCGGCTTCCTGCCGATGTTGCTGGTGGCCCTGGGCTACCGCGAGCTGAACTCGGCAGAACCGGACAGCGGTACATCGTTCACCTGGTCGGCACGTGCCTTCGGCCCGATGATCGGCTGGATTGGCGGCTGGGGGTTGGTGGTTGCCACCACCATCGTGCTGTCGAACCTGGCAGGGGTGGCAGTCGACTTCTTCTACCTGTTCCTGGGCCAGATCACCGGCAAGCATGAGCTGGCGGCGTTGGCCGATAACCTGTTGATCAACATCATTACCTGTTGCGTGTTCATCGCCCTGGCGGTGTGGATCTGCTGTCGCGGCATCGCCACCACCATGACCGTGCAGTACGGCCTGGTGGCCTTGCAGTTGGTGGTGCTGATCGGCTTTGCCGTCGCCGCCTTCGGCGGTACCACGGCGCCGCCACCGCTGGCGTTCGATTTCGCCTGGTTCAACCCGTTCGGTGTCGAGTCGTTCTCGGCCTTTGCCGCCGGGCTGTCGCTGTCGATCTTCATCTTCTGGGGCTGGGACACGTGCCTGACCGTCAGCGAAGAGTCGGTGGGTAGCGAAGAGGTGCCGGGCAAGGCCGCCACCTGGACGGTGATGCTGATCCTTGGCCTGTACCTGTTCACTGCCATCGCCACCCTGCAGTTTGCCGGCATCAGCGAAACGGGCCTGGGCCTGAACAACCCGCGCATCCAGGAGAACGTCTTTGCCCACCTGGCCGGCCCGGTCATGGGGCCGCTGGCGATCCTGATGTCCATTGCCGTGCTGGCCAGTACGGCGGCGTCGTTGCAGTCGACCTTCGTGGCGCCGGCGCGCACCCTCTTGGCGATGGGATACTACGGTGCAGTGCCGCCGAAGTTCGCCAGCGTCTGCCCGCGTTCGCAAACCCCGCGCTACGCCACTATTTGTGCGGGCCTGGCAGCAGGTCTGTTCTACGTGACCATGCGTAGCCTGAGCGAGAACGTGCTGGCGGATACCATCACCGCGCTGGGCATGATGATCTGCTTCTATTATTCGCTGACCGCATTTGCCTGCGTCTGGTATTTCCGTGGCAGCCTGTTCGACAGCCTGCGCCACTTCATCATGCGCGGCCTGTGCCCGCTGGTGGGTGGGGTGATCCTGTCGGTGATCTTCGTACGGACTGCCATCGACAGCGCCTCGCCGGACTTCGGCAGTGGTTCGCATGTGGGCGGGCTGGGGCTGGTGTTCGTGATTGCCGCGATCATCTCGGTGCTGGGCATCGGGCTGATGATGCTGTCGCGCATGCGCGCGCCGGCTTACTTCCTGGGGGCTACCCTGCGTCAGCAGGCTACCCTGCCTTTGCAGGAATAAAGCTGGGGGCGCTTCGCGCCCCTATCGCGACACAAGGCCGCTCCCACAAAGGCACGGCGTACGCCAGCAAATGTGGGAGCGGCCTTGTGTCGCGATAGGGCTGCAAAGCAGCCCCGTGCGGTGTATCAGGAAAGCAGTTCTTTCAGCAGCTCGCTGTTGCGCTCTTGCTGCTTCTTCAGCACCAAACGATTCGAACGGAACACCGCTTTCAAATCCTCCAGCGCCACGTCGAAGTCATCATTGATGATCACGTAGTCATACTCGTCGTAGTGCACCATCTCGCTGACCGCTTCTTTCATGCGCCCGGCAATGATTTCTTCGCTGTCCTGCCCACGGCCGTCCAGGCGGTGGCGTAGCGCCTCCTGACTAGGCGGCAGGATGAACACCGACAATGCCTGTGGCATCAGCTTGCGCACCTGCTGGGCGCCTTGCCAGTCGATTTCCAGGATCAGGTCGTAGCCCTGATCCAGCGTCTGCTGCAGCGCGCTGCGCGAGGTGCCGTAGAAGTTGCCGAACACTTCGGCATGCTCCAGGAAGTCGCCCTGCGCGATCAGCGCCTTGAATTCTTCGTGGGCGACGAAGTGGTAGTTCACCCCGTGTTCCTCGCCCGGGCGCATGGCGCGGGTGGTGTGCGAGACCGAAACGCGGATCTGCCGGTCGTCCTTGGTCAGGGCCGTTACCAGGCTGGTCTTGCCGGCGCCCGAAGGGGCCGAAACGATGTAGAGGGTGCCGCTGCTGTGGTTCATGGTCGGGGTGGCCTTACTCGATGTTCTGTACTTGTTCACGCATCTGTTCGATCAATACCTTCAGGTTGACCGCCGCTTGCGTGCTGCGTGGGTCGAAGGCCTTGGAGCCGAGGGTGTTGGCTTCGCGGTTGAGTTCCTGCATCAGGAAGTCCAGGCGACGCCCTGCGGCGCCGCCACCCTTGAGTACCCGGCGCACTTCAGTGACGTGGGTGCTGAGGCGGTCGAGCTCCTCAGCCACGTCGCTCTTCTGCGCCAGCAGCACCATCTCTTGTTCCAGGCGCTGTGGGTCGAGCTCGGCTTGCATGTCGCCGAAACGGTCGAGGATCTTCTGCCGCTGCGCCGCCAGCATCTGCGGCACCAGGGCGCGCAAGGTGGTGACTTCGCTGGACATGTTGTCCAGGCGCTCGTTGATCAGCCGGGCCAGTTCCTGGCCTTCGCGCAGGCGGCCGGCCTTGAGTTCGGCCAGGGCTTCGTCGAACAGCGCCATGGCTTCGGCGTTCAGTGCCTGCGGGTCGCTGGTGTCGGCCACCAGCACACCTGGCCACGACAGCACTTCCAGCGGGTTCAGGGGGGCAGGCTGCTTGATCAGGCCGGCCACTTCCTCGGCGGCGGCAACCAGTTGCGCGGCGCGCTCGCGGTCTACCTTCAGCGGCTTGCCGTTGCTGTCTTCGTTGAGGCGCAAGGTGCATTCCACCTTGCCCCGCGACAAGCCCTGGCGCAGGCCTTCACGCACGGCGCCTTCGAGGTCGCGCAGGGCCTCTGGCAGGCGCAGGTGCGGTTCCAGGTAACGGTGGTTGACCGAACGCAGCTCCCAGATCAGGGTGCCTTGGCTGCCGGCGCGCTCGACACGAGCAAAAGCGGTCATGCTGTGCACCATGGGGAGTACCTCGCTTAGTTGAATGAACGGTGGGAGCCTCTCGGCTGCAAGGCGCAGGATTGTAGCGCAGTGGGGCCGTGGCGCCCAATCCACCTATGTTACCGACGGGCGGCCGCGCCAGTAGGAAAAGGCGACGGGCTGTGGCGGGTACGACAATAGGCATGTCTTCCCCGGGCTGCGGGCTCTATAATGCTCGGCAGATTCAAAGTCCCAGTACAGGTATCCCAGATGAAACGTCCAAGTGGTCGCGCCGCCGATCAGCTCCGCTCGATCCGCATCACCCGCAACTACACCAAGCACGCCGAAGGGTCGGTACTGGTCGAGTTCGGTGACACCAAGGTCATCTGCACGGTCAGCGTTGAAAACGGTGTGCCGCGCTTCCTGAAAGGCCAGGGCCAAGGCTGGCTGACCGCCGAATACGGCATGCTGCCGCGTTCTACCGGTGAGCGTAACCAGCGCGAAGCCAGCCGTGGCAAACAGGGTGGTCGCACCCTGGAAATCCAGCGCCTGATCGGCCGCTCGCTGCGCGCCGCACTGGACATGAGCAAGCTGGGCGACATCACCCTGTACGTCGACTGCGACGTGATCCAGGCCGATGGCGGTACCCGTACCGCGTCCATCACCGGTGCCATGGTCGCCCTGTGCGACGCGCTGGCGGTGATCAAGAAGCGCGGTGGCCTGAAGGCCGGCAACCCGCTCAAGCACATGATCGCTGCCGTGTCGGTGGGCATGTACCAGGGCGAAGCCGTGCTCGACCTGGACTACCTGGAAGACTCCGCTGCCGAAACCGACCTGAACGTGGTGATGACCAGCGCCGGTGGCTTTATCGAGGTGCAGGGCACTGCCGAAGGTGCGCCGTTCCAGCCTGAAGACTTCAACGCCATGCTGGCGCTGGCGCAGAAGGGCATGACCGAAATCTTCGAGCTGCAGCAGGCCGCACTGGCCGACTGACTGATTCCGTAGATACGAAAAAGCCGACAGTGATGTCGGCTTTTTCGTATCTGAGCAGCGCTTAGATGGTCAACGTCCAGTCATAGTCCACGATCAGCGGCGCATGCTGGGAGAAGCGCGGCTGACGCGGCAGGCGGGCGTTGCGCACGAACCGGCGCAGGCCTGGCGTGAGGATCTGGTAGTCGAACCGGTAGCCCAGGTTGAGCATCTCGGCCTGCTCGTTGTCCGGCCACCAGCTGTACTGGTCGCCTTCACGGCTGACTTCGCGCAGGGCATCGACGTAACCCATCTCGCCAGTGATCGCATCCATCCAGGCGCGCTCCGGCGCCAGGAAGCCCGGCGATTGCTGGCTGTCACGCCAGTTCTTGATGTCGAGCTTCTGCTGCGCCACGTAGAACGAGCCGCAATAGATGTACTCGCGACGCTTGCGACGCTGCTTGTCCAGGTACTTGGCGAAGTCGTCCATCAACTTGAACTTCTGGTTCAAGTCTTCGTCGCCGTTCATGCCCGAAGGCAGCAGCAGGCTGGCAATACTGACTTTGTCGAAATCTGCTTGCAGGTAACGCCCGTAGCGGTCGGCTGTCTCGAAGCCCAGGCCGGTGATGACTGCCTTGGGCTGCATGCGCGAATAAAGGGCCACACCACCTTGGGCAGGCACCTCCGCGTCGCAGGCATAAAGGAAATAGCCATCGAGCTGGAAAGCTGGGTCGTCGAGTTCAAAGGCCGAGGCGCGGGTATCCTGAAGGCAGATGACGTCGGCATTCTGGGCTTGCAGCCAGCTGAGCAAACCACGCTCGGCCGCAGCCTGAATGCCATTTACGTTCACACTGATGATCCGCATAAATGGCCCCAAAAATCTCGTGCGTGTATGATACCCGAGCTCAACCCATTTAGCTAAATCCGTGGTGTCCGGGACTATTCATGCAGCCGTATCAGCGCGACTTTATCCGTTTTGCCATCGATCGCGGGGTACTGCGTTTCGGTGAATTCACCCTGAAATCGGGGCGTACCAGCCCGTATTTCTTCAATGCCGGCCTGTTCAACACCGGTTCTGCATTGGCCGAACTGGGGCGGTGCTATGCCGCAGCCATCGTCGACAGCAAGATCCCGTTCGACGTGCTGTTTGGCCCGGCCTACAAGGGTATTCCGTTGGCGGCGACCACTGCCGTGGCCCTGGCGGACCAGCATAAGCTCGACGTGCCATGGTGCTTCAACCGCAAGGAAGCCAAGGACCACGGCGAAGGCGGCAGCCTGGTTGGCGCACCGCTGGCCGGTGACGTGCTGATCATCGACGACGTGATCACCGCCGGTACTGCCATCCGTGAGGTCATGCAGATCATCAACGCCCAGCAGGCCAAGGCCGCTGGCGTGCTGATCGCGCTGAACCGCGAAGAGCGTGGCAATGGCGAGCTGTCGGCGATCCAGGAAGTGGAACGCGACTTCGGTATCCCGGTGGTCAGCATCGTTTCGCTGACCCAGGTGCTGGAGTTCCTGGCCGATGACCCACAGCTGAAGCAGCATCTGCCGGCTGTCGAGGCTTACCGGGCGCAGTACGGGATCTGATCCTGGCCTGGAAATGAAAAAGGCGACCTTCTTGAGAAGGTCGCCTTTTTTGTGTCGCCTGCACTGGCTTGCCGGCGATGGGGCCGGAACAGGCTAATCCATCACTCAGCGCTGCTTGCGATTGGTGATCAGGGTACCCACGCCGCTGTCGGTGAAGATTTCCAGCAGCACAGCATTCGGCACACGGCCGTCGATGATGTGCGAGCTGTTCACGCCGCCCTGCACCGCATCCAGTGCGCACTTGATCTTCGGCAGCATGCCGCCGTAGATGGTGCCGTCAGCGATCAGTTCGTTGACCTGTTCGGTGGTCAGGCCGGTCAGAACCTGACCTTGCTTGTCCATCAGACCGGCGATGTTGGTCAGCAGCATCAGCTTCTCGGCCTTCAGCGCCTCGGCTACCTTGCCTGCTACCAGGTCGGCGTTGATGTTGTACGACTCACCGTTGGCGCCCACACCGATCGGCGCGATGACCGGGATGAAGTCACCCTTCACCAGCATGTTCAGCAGGTCGGTGTTCACGCTCACCACTTCGCCCACGTGGCCGATGTCGATGATTTCCGGGGTGGTCATCTCGGGCGTCTGGCGGCTGACGGTCAGCTTGCGGGCGCGGATCAGCTCCGCGTCCTTGCCGGTCAGGCCGATGGCGCTGCCGCCGTGGCGGTTGATCAGGTTGACGATGTCCTTGTTGACCTGGCCACCCAGCACCATCTCCACCACGTCCATGGTCGCCGAGTCGGTAACGCGCATGCCGTCGATGAAGTGGCTTTCGATCGACAGGCGCTTGAGCAGGTCGCCGATCTGCGGGCCACCACCGTGGACCACCACCGGGTTGATGCCTACAGCCTTCATCAGCACGATGTCACGGGCGAAGCCGGTTTTGAGCTCCTCGCTCTCCATCGCGTTGCCGCCGTACTTGATCACCAGGGTCTTGCCGACAAAGCGGCGGATGTAAGGCAGTGCTTCGGACAAAACCTCGGCTACATGGGAAGCGGCATCGCGATCGAGGGTCATGCAGGGCTCCTGTAAGGAACAGATAGTCGGTCAGAACGGCAGTTGCAGCTCAGGGGCAACCCGCAGCAACTGGGTACGGAAAACATCCTTGATACGTTGCAATTCGGCGTCGCTGTCGGCCTCGAAGCGCAGCACCAGCACCGGGGTGGTGTTGGAGGCGCGAACCAGGCCCCAGCCGTGGGCGTAGTCCACCCGCACACCGTCGATGGTGGTCAGGTTGGCTTCGCCCCAGTCGGGCTCGCGTTGCAGTGCATCAATGATGCTGAATTTACCCTCGTCGGTCACATCAATATTGATTTCCGGCGTGGAAATATCGTTCGGGAAGGCGGCAAACAGGTTTTCGGCGCTTTGCCCGGCCTGGCTGAGGATCTCCAGCAGGCGTGCGGCACTGTAGATGCCGTCGTCGAAACCGTACCAGCGTTCCTTGATGAAGATGTGACCGCTCATCTCGCCGGCCAGCAGCGAGCCTGTCTGTTTCATCTTCTTCTTGATCAACGAATGACCGGTCTTCCACATCAGTGCGCGGCCGCCGTGTTGCTCGATCAGCGGGGTCAAACGACGGGTGCATTTGACGTCGAAGATGATTTCGGCGCCAGGGTTGCGTGCCAGCACGTCCTGGGCGAACAGCATCAGCAGGCGGTCGGGGTAGACGATGCTGCCGGTATTGGTCACTACGCCGACGCGGTCGCCATCGCCGTCGAAGGCCAGGCCGATGTCGGCGCCGGTTTCCTTGACCTTGGCGATCAGGTCTTCAAGGTTTTCCGGCTTGCCCGGGTCCGGGTGGTGGTTGGGGAAGTTACCGTCTACTTCGCAGAACAGCGGGATCACTTCGCAGCCCAAGGCTTCGATCAGTTGCGGCGCGATCACGCCAGCTGCACCGTTGCCGCAGTCCACCACCACCTTGAGCTTTTTCGCCAGCTTCACGTCATCGACGATCTGCTGGAAGTAGCGGTCAAGTATCTCGACCTTTTCCACGCGGCCTTCGGCCAAGGTCAGGTCGTTGGTTTTCAGGCGGGTGAGCAGGGCCTGGATCTGTTCGTTGGCCAGCGTGTCGCCAGCGATGACGATCTTGAAGCCGTTGTAGTCCGACGGGTTGTGGCTGCCCGTCAGCATCACGCCCGACTTGCCTGCCAGCACGTTGGCCGCGTAGTACAGGGCCGGGGTGGGCACCAGGCCGACGTCGCTGACATGGCAGCCGGCATCGACCAGGCCCTTGATCAGCTGTTCGACCAGCATCGGGCCGGACAGGCGGCCATCACGGCCGACCGAAACCTGCGGTTCGCCCTGGGCCAGGCTTTGCGCACCGATGGCGCGGCCGATCCAGTAGGCGGTTTCGGCGTGAAGGGTTTTGCCGACCACGCCGCGGATGTCATACGCGCGGAAAATGCTGTCGGGCAATGCGGCGGGGACCAGGTGGGCCATGTCGTTCATCTCTGGAAGCTCCATTAGTCAAAGGCTTTCTGGGCAGGCGCAAACTGAACGCTTGGACGGTGGTTTCGCCAGAGAGTTCGCCATCCTTGGCCTGAACGGTCATCTGCCGGCTCAGTGGCTGCCGGAGTGACCGAAGCCGCCAGCACCACGCTGGCTTTCATCGAAGGCTTCGACGATGTCGAAATGGGCCTGTACCACCGGCACCAGCACTAGCTGGGCGATACGCTCGCCAACGGCGATGGTGAACGGCGTGTTGCCGCGGTTCCAGCACGACACCATCAGCTCGCCCTGGTAATCCGAGTCGATCAGGCCAACCAGGTTGCCCAGCACGATGCCGTGCTTATGGCCCAGGCCCGAGCGCGGCAGGATCACCGCCGCCAGGCCCGGGTCGCCGATGTAGATCGACAGGCCGGTAGGAATCAGCAGGGTCTGGCCTGGCTCAAGGACAGTGTCCTCCTTGAGCAGGGCGCGCAGGTCCAGGCCGGCGGAGCCAGGGGTGGCGTAGGTCGGCAGGGGGAATTCGGTACCCAGGCGTGGGTCGAGGATCTTGGCTTGAAGAGCGTGCATGTAACTTATTGAACCTGGTTGAGCCGTTCGGCGATGAAGGCGACCAGTTGCCGGGCGATCTTGCCCTTGCTGGTCTGCGCGAAGAGGGTCTGGTGCTGCTGGCGGTCGATCACGGTCAAGGCGTTTTCTTCGCTGTTGAAGCCGATGCTGGGGTTGGCCACATCATTGGCGACGATCAGGTCGAGGTTCTTGTCCTTGAGCTTGCGCGTGGCGTAATCGAGCAGGTGTTCGGTTTCGGCGGCGAAGCCGACGCTGAACGGGCGGTCGCTGCGGCCAGCAATGGTGGCAAGGATATCGGGATTGCGCACCATCTGCAGCAGCATGCCGTCGCCGGTCGTAGGATCTTTCTTCAGTTTTTGTGTGGCAACCACTTCCGGGCGGTAGTCCGCGACCGCTGCCGAGGCGATGAACAGGTCGCACGGCATGGCCGCTTCACAGGCCGCGAGCATGTCCCGCGCGCTGACCACGTCGATACGGCTGACCCGGTCGGGGGTTGGCAGGTGCACCGGGCCAGTGACGAGGGTCACCCGAGCCCCGGCTTCGGCAGCCGCTTCGGCCAGGGCGAAGCCCATCTTGCCGGAGCTATGATTGGTGATGTAGCGCACCGGGTCGATGTTTTCCTGGGTCGGCCCGGCGGTGATCAATACGTGTTTGCCGGTGAGTGCCTGGCGCTTGAAGCTTTCTGCGGCGCACCAGGCCAGGTCGGTGGCTTCGAGCATGCGGCCCAGGCCCACGTCACCACAGGCCTGGCTACCGGAGGCCGGGCCGAACACCTGGATGCCACGGCTCTTGAGCAGTTCAAGGTTGGCCTGGGTGGCCGGGTCGCGCCACATGGCCTGGTTCATGGCCGGGGCCACGGCGACGGTGGCATCGGTGGCCAGCACCAGGGTGGTCAGCAGGTCGTCGGCCATGCCTTGGGCCATGCGCGCCATGAGGTCGGCGGTGGCCGGGGCGATCAGCACCAGGTCGGCCCACTTGGCCAGTTCGATATGGCCCATGGCTGCTTCGGCGGCCGGGTCGAGCAGGTCCATGTGCACCGGGTGGCCCGACAGCGCCTGCAGGGTCAGCGGGGTGATGAACTCGGCACCACCGCGGGTCATGACGACGCGCACCTGCGCGCCGTGCTCCAGGAGTCGGCGAATCAGCTCGGCGCTTTTGTAGGCGGCAATGCCGCCACCTACGCCGAGAACGATGCGCTTGCGATACAGCCGCTGCATAGGCTTGCCTTTTTCCAGTGAGAGCGGGCGGCGACGTTCGAAAATGCCTGCGGCAGAACGTCGCATGTACGAGGCGAAATAGATTAACACAGGGTCGAAATGGGCCGCAGCAAGGGCAGGGGGCGGGGATGAATATCAGGGAGTGGCCGGCTGAAGAGCGGCCGAGGGAGAAGTTGTTGCAGCGTGGGGCCGGGAGCCTGACCGATGCAGAATTGCTGGCTGTATTTCTTGGTTCAGGTGTGCGCGGACGCAATGTCGTGGAGTTGTCGCGAGGCCTGCTGGTGAAGTTCGGAAGCTTGCGTCAGCTGCTGGAGGCCGACCGTGAGGCCTTCATGAGCGAGCTTGGGTTGGGCCCGGTGAGGTATGGCCAGTTGCAGGCATTGCTGGAGATCGGACGCAGGCACCTTGCAACTTCGATTGAGCGTGAGTCTGCCATGGACAGCCCGGAAACGGTGCGGCGCTATTTGAAAGCGATGCTGCGGCATGAGGCCAGTGAGGTGTTCGGATGCCTGTTTCTAGACACCAAGCACCGACCATTGGCGTTTGAAATCCTGTTCAGGGGCACGATAGACCGGGCCAGCGTTTACCCGCGGGAAGTGGTGCGGCGGGCATTGCTGCATAACGCTGCGGCGTTGATCCTGTGTCACAACCACCCTTCGGGGAGCAGTGAGCCGAGCCAGGATGACGTGCATTTGACCCTGTCGCTGAAGCGGGGGCTGGGGCTGATCGATGTGCGGGTGCTGGATCACATCATCATCGGTGACGGGGAGCCGTTGTCGATGGTTGAGCAGGGATGGATTGTGGCTTAGGCCATTGTGCTGTCTGTGCTGGCCTCTTCGCGGGCTTGCCCGCTCCCACAGGTATCGCACCCACCTTAAGCGTTGTGCAGTTCCTGTGGGAGCGGGCGAGCCCGCGAAGAGGCCAGTGCAGGCTTATTTGGTCACCGACACCTTGCTGAAATCCAGCCGGCCGAACGGGTTCACCTGGTACCCCTTAACCCCTTGGCGCAGCAGGGTAGCCGCCGTCGGATGCGCCAGTGGCACCCACAACGCCTGCTGCTGGATCAGCGCTTGCGCCTGCTGGTACAGCCGGCTGCGTACGCTCTGATCGTTGGTGGTGCGTCCGGCGCTGATCAACTGGTCCAGGCGGTTGTCGCAGAAACGCGCGAAGTTGGTCCCCGACTCGACCGCCGCACAGGAAAACTGCGGGCTGAGGAAGTTGTCCGGGTCGCCGTTGTCACCCGCCCAGCCCATGAACAGCAGGTCATGCTCACCGGCCTTGGCACGGCGAATCAGCTCGCCCCACTCGATCACGCGGATTTCAGCCTTGATGCCGATTTTGGCCAGGTCAGCCTGCAGCATCTGCGCGCCGAGGCTGGGGTTGGGGTTGAGCAGGCTGCCCGACGGGCGGGTCCAGATCGTGGTGCTGAAGCCTTCACCCAAGCCGGCCTTGGTCAGCAACGCCTTGGCTTTCTTCAGGTCCAGCGGGTAGCCGGGCAGGTCCTTGGCGTAGCTCCAGGTGTTGGGCGGGTAGGGGCCGTTGGCGGCCACCGCGGAATCTTCGAACACGGCCTTGAGATAGGCCTGCTTGTCGAAAGCCAGGTTGATGGCCTGGCGCACTTCCGGTTTGTCCAGCGGCGGGTGCTGGCTGTTGATGGCGACGAAGGCGGTCATGAACGCCGGAGTGCTGGCCACCTTGAGGTTGCTGTCCTTGCCCGCTTCGGCAATGTCCAGTGGCTTGGGTGACAGGGCGACCTGGCACTCGCCGCGCTTGAGCTTCTGCAGGCGCACGTTGGCGTCGGTGGTGATGGCGAAGATCAACGGGTCGACCGCCGGCTTGCCGGCGAAGTAGTCCGGGTTGGCGCGGTAACGTACCACGGCGTCCTTCTGGAAACGCTGGAACACGAAAGGCCCGGTGCCGATCGGCTGGCTGTTGAGCTTCTCCGGCGTGCCGGCCTTCAGCAGCTTGTCGGCATATTCGGCGGAATAGATCGAGGCGAAGCCCATGCTCAGGGTGGCCAGGAAGGTGGCGTCCGGGTGGCTGAGGGTGAAGCGCACGGTGTTCGGCGTCGGTGCCTCGATCGCCTTGATCAGGCTGCCCAGTTGCAGCGACTGGGCATGCGGGTAGCCGCCCGGTGCAGTCTTGTGCCACGCATGGGCCGGGTAGAGCATGCGCTGGAAGCTGAACAGCACGTCGTCGGCATTCAGTTCGCGGCTTGGCTTGAAGTAGGCCGTGCTGTGGAACTTCACGTCATCGCGCAGGGTGAAGTCATACACCAGGCCGTCGGCCGATACCGTCCAGCTGGCCGCCAGGCTCGGCACCACCTTGCCTTGCGCCGCGTCGAACTCCACCAGGCGGTTCATCAGCACGTCAGCCGTGGCGTTGGTGGTGGTCAGCGAGTTGTACTGCACCACGTCGAAGCCTTCGGGGCTGGCCTCGCTGCAAACGCTCAGCGGGGCGGCCTGGGCAGCGCCGGCAGTGAACAGGGCGCCGGCGGCGAACAGAGAGTTGAACAATAAGGAAAGGGCGGCTACACGCATGGTGGCTCCTTGGCTGTCAGTGGCCCATCTGCCAGTGCAGTCTGGAAAAGGCTTACCCTAGTGCGCCCGCCGGCAAATGACCACACCCTTTTTTACAAATCTGGCGACGAGCGGTCGACGGCTGGCGGGGCCTGCCGCTATGCTGGCCCGGCGCGTTCTGGCTTGCGGTAATGTGCATCTACTGTTGTTGCAGCCAAGTCTTTCTGGTATAAAGCAGCGCTCTTTTCTAGGGGCTCGGCCTGTCGCATCAGCGGATCCGGTCGATAAGACCTCCAGAATCACGGCGCCCAGGCGCCAAAGACTGAGAGATTAAGCGGCCAACCCATGCCGGGTTGGGCATGTGGTTTTAGAGGGCTGAGTCATGTCGAGAGTCTGTCAAGTTACTGGTAAGGGTCCAGTAACCGGGAACAACATTTCCCACGCAAACAACAAAACCCGTCGTCGTTTCCTGCCGAACCTGCAGCACCACCGTTTCTGGGTTGAATCCGAGAAGCGTTTCGTGCGTCTGCGCGTTTCCGCCAAAGGCATGCGTATCATCGACAAGCGCGGCATCGACGCCGTTCTGGTTGACATCCGTAAAGCTGGCGCCAAGGTTTAAGGGAGAACATCATGCGTGAATTGATCCGTCTGGTTTCGAGTGCCGGTACCGGCCACTTCTACACCACCGACAAGAACAAGCGCACCACCCCGGACAAAATCGAGATCAAGAAATATGATCCGGTTGTTCGCAAGCACGTGGTGTACAAGGAAGCCAAGATCAAGTAATTGATCGGCGACCTGAAAAAAACCCGCATCCGAAAGGACGCGGGTTTTTTTATGCCTGCATTACGCTCAGTTGAAGTCGAAACCCTGGATCAGCAGGTCGGTGCCGGCCTTGATCTGGATGCGCTCGACGTCGTACTCGCGGGTGCACATCTCGTCGGGGCCGACTACCCGGGTGCGGCCGGTGAGGGAGCAGATGGTGTCTTTGATTGCCGGCGCGTAGGGGGTGCCGACCAGGTGGGCGAGGGTTTTCAGAACGTCTTCATTGGTCATGGTGATCTTCCTGTTGAAGTTGGATGGCCCGACATGGGCAGGACCATCCTCACGCACGCCAGCAGGCTGCCTGCACTACATAGTTACTTCTGTTCGAACATCACATAGATCTTGCGGCACGGTTCCAGCACCTCCCAGGTACCTTTGAAACCGGCCGGAATCACGAACCGATCGCCGGCACGCAGGGTTTTCGCCCCGCCGTCCTGGTCGCGCAGCACCGAAACGCCCTGGACGATTTCGCAGTATTCGTGTTCGGTGTAGTTCACCGTCCACTGGCCCACCTCACCTTCCCACACGCCTGCGGCAAACTGCCCGCACGGGCTGGAATGGTGGTTGTAGACAGCCTGGTCCGGCTCGCCCTTGAGGATTTTTTCCGCCGCCGGGCGGTAGCGTTCGGCCTCGGTGATGACCTGCGCGAAGTCGATGATGCTGTCTATTCTCATGGTGCGGCTCCTGTTGTTGTTTAATAAAATGAACATCAGTAGGCTTTTGAGCCTTGTGTGTCAAATATATTGATAGTTTACACCGGCTGGTTTAGGGTATCGCTTGCCCGTGTGCGCGCGTCGCCCGGCCAGAATTCTGACAACGCCTGCGAGTCCTCAGTGCGGCGTTGCACCTAAACAAGAGGAGGAGTTTCGTATGACCACCCTGACCCGTGCGGACTGGGAACAACGTGCCCAGCAACTGAAGATCGAAGGCCGCGCCTTCATCAACGGCGAATACACCGATGCCGCATCCGGTGAAACCTTCGAGTGCCTGAGCCCGGTCGACGGACGCTTCCTGGCCAAGGTTGCCAGCTGCGACCTGGCCGATGCCAACCGCGCTGTGGAAAACGCCCGCGCCACGTTCAACGCTGGCGTGTGGTCGCAGCTGGCCCCGGCCAAGCGCAAGGCCAAGCTGATCCGCTTCGCCGACCTGCTGCGCAAGAACGTTGAAGAGCTGGCGCTGCTGGAAACCCTGGACATGGGCAAGCCGATCGGCGACTCCTCCAGCATCGACATCCCGGGTGCGGCGCAAGCCATTCACTGGACCGCCGAAGCCATCGACAAGGTCTACGACGAAGTCGCCCCGACCCCGCACGACCAGCTTGGCCTGGTTACCCGTGAGCCAGTGGGTGTGGTCGGTGCCATCGTACCGTGGAACTTCCCGCTGCTGATGGCCTGCTGGAAACTCGGCCCGGCGCTGGCTACCGGTAACTCGGTGGTGCTCAAGCCGTCCGAAAAATCGCCGCTGACCGCCATCCGTATCGCCCAGCTGGCGATCGAAGCCGGTATCCCGGCAGGTGTGCTGAACGTGCTGCCAGGCTACGGCCACACCGTGGGCAAGGCCCTGGCCCTGCACATGGACGTCGACACCCTGGTGTTCACTGGTTCGACCAAGATCGCCAAGCAGCTGATGGTGTACGCGGGCGAATCGAACATGAAGCGCATCTGGCTGGAAGCCGGCGGCAAGAGCCCGAACATCGTCTTCGCCGATGCGCCAGACCTGCAAGCAGCTGCCGAAGCGGCTGCCAGCGCTATCGCCTTCAACCAGGGCGAAGTGTGCACCGCAGGTTCGCGCCTGCTGGTCGAGCGTTCGATCAAGGACAAGTTCCTGCCGATGGTGGTCGAGGCCCTGAAAGGCTGGAAACCAGGCAACCCGCTGGACCCGGCGACCACCGTTGGTGCTCTGGTCGATACCCAGCAGATGAACACCGTGCTGTCGTACATCGAAGCCGGCCACCAGGACGGCGCCAAGCTGCTGGCTGGCGGCAAGCGCACCCTGGAAGAGACGGGCGGCACCTACGTGGAGCCGACCATCTTCGACGGCGTGACCAATGCCATGAAGATTGCCCAGGAAGAAATCTTCGGCCCGGTGCTGTCGGTAATCGCCTTCGACACCGCCGAAGAAGCCATCGCCATTGCCAACGACACGCCATATGGCCTGGCGGCGGGCATCTGGACCTCGGACATTTCCAAAGCCCACAAGACCGCCCGTGCCGTGCGCGCAGGTAGCGTCTGGGTCAACCAGTACGACGGCGGCGACATGACCGCGCCGTTCGGTGGTTTCAAGCAGTCGGGCAACGGCCGTGACAAGTCGCTGCATGCACTGGAGAAATACACCGAACTGAAGGCGACCTGGATCAAGCTGTAATCGCCGGGGCCGCTATGCGGCCCGATCGCCGGCAAGCCAGGCTCCCACAAGTTACTCGCAGCCCTTGAGGCCTGTGCTGTACCTGTGGGAGCTGGCTTGCCGGCGATGGGCTGCACAGCAGCCCCAACAATAGCCGGGTCGGCTCACGCTGCCCCGGCTTCGTCGTTTCTGTTGTTCAAGAATTTTGCCCGGGAGGCTGTAATGCGTTGGGGTACCTACTTCGCCGTACTGGCATCGGTGCTGAGCGTCGGGCTGGCGCTCGGTGTGAGCATGCCGCTGGTATCCCTGCGCCTGGAAGCCTGGGGCTACGGCAGCTTCGCCATCGGCGTGATGGCCGCAATGCCAGCGCTGGGTGTTCTGGCCGGCGCCAGTATCGCCAGCCGCTTGGCCGGCTGGGTCGGCGTGCCTTCGGCCATGCGTTTGTGCCTGTGGGGCGGGGCGCTGTCGATCGGGTTGGTCGCGCTGCTGCCCAGCTACCCGCTGTGGCTGTTGCTGCGGCTGATGATCGGTATGTCCCTCACCGTGGTGTTCATCCTCGGCGAAAGCTGGATCAACCAGTTGGTAGTCGAGCAGTGGCGTGGCCGGCTGGTGGCCTTGTACGGCAGCAGCTATGCCCTGAGCCAGTTGGCCGGGCCGTTGGTGTTGGGTTTCCTCGGCTCGGATGACGACTTCGGCTTCTGGGCCGCGACCGGCCTGCTGCTGGCGGCACCGCTGGTGCTGTTGGGGCGTGGCGGAGCGCCGAGCACGGAGGCCTGCAGCGTTACCTTCCGCGACTTGTTCGCATTCTGCCGGCGCTTGCCTGTGATTGCCTGGGCCATCGCCCTGTTCGCCTCGTTCGAGGCGATGATCCTTACCTTGCTGCCGGTGTATTGCCTGCAGCAAGGCTTTACCACTGAAATCGCCCTGTTCATGGTCAGTACCGTGGTGGTTGGTGATGCAGTGCTGCAGCTGCCTATCGGCGCGCTGGCCGACCATATGTCGCGACGTGCATTGTTCACGGGGTGTGCGGTGACGCTGCTGGTGTCCAGCCTGGCGATTCCACTGCTGCTGCATACCCCGGTTGTGTGGCCGTTGTGGGTGCTGTTCGGGGCCAGTGCTGGTGGCTTGTTCACCCTGTCGCTGGTGCTGATCGGTGAGCGCTACCGCGATGATGAGCTGGTAAGGGCCAATGCCCATGTGGCGCAGCTCTGGGGTATCGGCTGCCTGCTCGGGCCGTTGCTGGCGGGGGCCGGCAGCCAGTGGATCAGCGGGCATGCATTGCTGCTGTTGATGGCGGCCGGGGCTGCCGGGCTGGTGGTGTTGACCCAGCGGCGTGGGGCTTTCGAGGCAGTGTCTGCCTGATGGAATTTGGGGCTGCAAAGCAGCCCCAAAAATTACCGCTACAACATCTTCTCCAAGCCAACGGCCTTGCTGATCCAGGCATTGAACCGCCGCCACATCCCGCCCGGCTCAGAAGTCAGCATATGCCGCTGGCCATTGTCCTCGGTCGCCCATACCAATTTGTCACCCACCAGTTTCACCTGGTAACTCAACGCAGGTGCCATACCTTGCTGGGCCAGTTCGCGGGTGTATTCGGCCAGCTCCGGGCTGTCCACCAGCACGCCTACCTCGGTGTTCCACAGCACTGAACGCGGGTCGAAGTTGAACGAGCCGATGAAGGTCTTGCGCCGGTCGAACACGATCGCCTTGGTGTGCAGGCTCGAATCCGAGCTGCTGCCATGCAGGCTTAGGCGTGTGTGCACCGGCGCTCCCGGCTGGCGGCGCAGCTCGAACAGCTGCACGCCATGCTCAAGCAAGGCCCGCCGATAGGGCGCATAGCCACCATGCACCGCCGGCACGTCGGTGGCTTCCAGCGAGTTGGTCAGCAGCCTCACCGAAGCACCGGCGTCGGCGCGGCCGGTGAGGTAGAGCAGGCCCGGTTCGCCCGGCACGAAGTAGGCCGACATCAGGATCAACTCGCGGTGCACGTTGGCCAGGTCCGGCGCCAGTTGCTGGCTCAGCAACAGCTGTGGGTCGGGTTCGTCATCGGCCAGCACCTTGCTCGGTGCATCCCACAACGCCTGGGCGTGGGCCCAGATCAGCTCGTTGCGCCATACATCCAGGCGCGGCTGCGACTGGTAGGCCATCAGGCGGTCGTACAAGGCCTTGCGCCGGGTTCTGGCTTCGGCCAGCGACACCTCCAGGCGATGGCGGCTGGCGTGCAGGTCATTGGCATCCGGAGCACGCCAGAGGAAGTCGGTAATCGGCCGGCTCAGGGCGCTGTTCCAGTACTGGTCGAAACTGTGCCCAAGCTGTTCAGCCACCGGGCCTACACCCAGCAGGTCTATGTCGGTGAAGTTGAGGTTGGGCTCGGCATCGAAATACTCGTCACCCAGGTTGCGGCCGCCCACGATGGCCATGCTGTTGTCCACCAGGAACAGTTTGTTGTGCATGCGCCGGTGCTGGCGCGACAGGTTGAACAGCCGGCCCACGGCGCGCGTCACGCCCGTACTGCGGCCCAGGTGCAGCGGGTTGAACACGCGAATCTGGATGTTCGGGTGGGCATCCAGGGTGCCCATGATGGTGTCCAGGCCATCGCTGGTGGTGTCGTCCAGCAGGATGCGCACACGCACGCCACGGTCGGCGGCGCGTAGCAGTTCATGCACCAGTGCGCGGGTGCTGAGGCCGTCGTGGACGATGTAGTACTGCAGGTCGATGCTTGCCTGGGCGTTGCGGATCAGTTCGGCACGGGCGCGGAATGCCTCGTTGCTGTTGGGCAGCAGGCGAAAGCCCGAGCGCCCCCCGTAGGGCGCGGCCTGGCGCAGCACCGAGCGGCCGAAGGCCGAGTCGTTGGCGGGTAACGCCTGGCTGGTTTCGCGGGGCACACTGACGCTGGCGCAGCCGGTAAGGCCAAGCGACAGTACCAGCAGCAGAGGCAAGGCTCGCTGGAGTCTCAAGGGTGGATCGTCCTGTGCAGCAAGGGCTTTAGGGGGTTGGACCGTGGCGGGCGGCGCAAAGTTACGCGTCAGCGCTTTCTTCATCCAGTAGACGAAGGGCGGTTTCACCTACCTTGCGCACGGCAGCTTCGATCTGCGGCGTTGGCCGCGCGGCGAAGTTCATGCGCAGGCAGTGGCGGAACTTGCCCGAGGCCGAGAAGATACTGCCGACGGCAACCTGCACGCCCTGCTCCAGTAAAGCCCGGTTCAGGCGCAGCGTATCGAAATGTTCGGGCAATTCTACCCAGAGCATGAAGCCGCCCTGGGGCCGGCTGACCCGGGTGCCTGCCGGGAAGTAGCGGGTCACCCAGTCGCTCATCAGGTCGCGGCCTCGTTGGTACTGGCTGCGCATACGCCGGACGTGGGGTTGATAGTGCCCGGCGGCGATGAAGTCGGCGATGGCCAGTTGGGGCTGGCAGGCGGTGCTGCCGGTGCTGATGTATTTCATGTGCAGCACGCGCTCCAGATAGCGCCCAGGGGCCACCCAACCGACTCGCAGGCCAGGGGCGAGGGTTTTGGAGAACGAACTGCACAGCAGCACGCGGCCATCGTCGTCGAACGACTTGAGGGTGCGCGGGCGCGGGTAGGTGTAGGCCAGGTCGCCGTATACATCATCCTCCAGAATTGCCACGTCGTAGCGTTGGGCCAGGCTCAGCAAGGCCTTCTTGCGTGCCTCGGGCATGATGTAGCCAAGCGGGTTGTTACAGCTGGGGGTGATCTGGATGAGCTTGATCGGCCACTGCTCCAGAGCCAGCTCCAGCGCCTCCAGGCTGATGCCGGTGACCGGGTCGGTGGGGATTTCCAGCGCTTTCATGCCCAGGCCCTTCAGGGTTTGCATGGCGCCGTGGAAGCTGGGGGAGTCGACGGCAACGATGTCGCCAGGCTCGCACACGGCGCGGATGCTGCACGACAGCGCCTCGTGGCAGCCGGTGGTGATCACCAGGTCGGCCGGGCCCAGGCGGCAACCGGAATCGAGCACCAGCCGGGCAACCTGCTCACGCAGGGCCAGGTTGCCGTGGATGTTGTCGTAGTACAGGCCTGGCATGTCCTGCCGTCGGCTCAACTGCGCCAGGCTGCGCAGCAGCGGCTTGAGGGTGGGGCTGTCGATGTCGGGCATGCCGCGGCCGAGCTGGACCACATCCTTGCGTGGGGTGCTGCGCACCAGTTCCAGCACCTGTTCCCACTGCGAGATATCCACCGGGCGTTGGGCCGGGCGGCTGACGGCTGGCAGGGCTGGCAGCAGGCGGTGGTCACTGACGAAGTAGCCGGACTTGGGCCGTGGCGAGACCATGCCGCTGTCTTCGAGCATGCGGTAGGCCTGCTGCACGGTGCTCAGGCTGACGCCATGCTCCACGCTCAGGGCGCGCACCGATGGCAGGCGCTGGCCGGGGCGGTACAGGCCCTGTTCGATGCGGGCGCCGAGCAGTTCGGCGAGGTTCAGGTAGAGGGTCACGGCATACTCCTGCGCTGCATTGGCATAGCGACCGGTACAGTTGGGTTGAAAATACAGCATTCAGTCGATCTTCAGCCAATTCTGTATGGGAATAATAAGGCTGTATTGGATCTGTATTGCCGGTGCTGCCGACGTGCATGCTTTCTCCACGGTATCAACTGAACGGGAGAATGCAGCGATGGGTGGCATGAGCGATGTGCGCTTGCAACTGTTGGCCAAGGAGCTGGAAGTCGGGCAGCAGGCCAAGGTATTCAACGCGCCGGAGGGTTTGGGGCGTTGGGGGCTGATGCTGCATCGCTGGCACACCCGCAGGGCGCTGCTGCAGTTGACGGATGAAGAGCTGCGCGATGTCGGGCTGAGCTGGGAGCAGGCGCGGACAGAAGGGCGTAAGCCCTTCTGGAAAGATTGAGGCCCTAGACCAGTTCTTTAAGCCGGTGCCACAGCATCCCCAACGCCAGCAGCGGCGAGCGCAGGTGCTTGCCGCCAGGGAAGGTGATGTGTGGCACCTTGGCAAACAGGTCGAAACGCCCGCTCTCCTGGCCGCTGATGGCCTCGCCCAGCAGGCGTGCGGCCAGGTGGGTGGCGTTGAGCCCATGGCCTGAATAGGCCTGGGCGTAATACACGTTCGGCTGGCTGGCCAGGCGGCCAACTTGTGGCAGGCGGTTGGCGCCGATGCCGATCATGCCACCCCACTGGTAGTCGATGCGCACGTCAGCCAGTTGCGGGAACACCTTGAGCATCTTGGGTCGCATGTAGGCGGCGATGTCCTTCGGGTCCCGGCCTGAATAGTGACAGGCACCGCCAAACAACAAGCGGTTGTCGGCGGACAGGCGGTAGTAGTCCAGGGCCACGCGCTGGTCACACACCGCCATGTTCTGTGGCAGCAGCGTGCGTGCGCGTTCTTCGCCCAGCGGCTCGGTAGCGATGATGTAGCTGCCCGCAGGCAGTACCTTGCCGCCCAATTCGCGGTTGAGGTCGTTGTGATAGGCATTGCAGCACAGCACCAAGGTCTTGGCGCGCACCCGGCCCTGGGCGGTATGCACCTGCACTTCGGGGCCGTAGTCGATGTGGGTAACCTCGGACTGTTCGAACAGCTTCACGCCCAGGCGGCTGGCCACGGCCGCTTCGCCCAGGGCCAGGTTCAGCGGGTGCAGGTGTCCGGAGCCCATGTCGACAAGCCCGCCCACATAGCAGTCGGCACCGACCACGCTGTGGATATCGTCCTTGCCGACCAGCCGCAGTTCATGCGCGTAGCCCAGGCTGCGCAGTTCTTCGGCGTCCTCGGCAAAGCCCAGCAATTCGGCGGGTTTGTTGGCCAGGTCGCAGTAGCCCCAGGTCAGGTCACAGGCGATGGCATGCTTTTCCACCCGCTCGCGTACGATCTGCACGGCCTCCAGGCCCATCAGCTTCATGCTGCGCACGCCGTCCTCGCCAATTACCGGCAGGAACTGTTCCAGGCCATGACCAACGCCACGGATCAACTGCCCGCCATTGCGCCCACTGGCGCCCCAGCCCAGTTTGCGCGACTCTAGCAGGATGACCGAGAAGCCGCGTTCGGCCAGTTCGATGGCAGTGTTCAGGCCCGAATAGCCCCCGCCGACGATGCACACATCGGCGCTGTGATCGCCTTGCAGGAAGGAGTGGTCAGTGTGCGGCGCGCTGCTGGCGGCGTAGTAGGAGGCGGCGTGCTGCGCGCTGTGGATCATTAGGCAGGTCCTGAGCATTTGGGCTGAAGGGGGAGGATAAGCTGGGGTAGGGTGGTGGGCAACAAGGCGAGGGCTGCGCCCTCGTTCGCGGGTAAACCCGCTCCTACAGGGAAAGCGCAATGCCTGAGGCACGCAAAATCCTGTAGGAGCGGGTTTACCCGCGAATGGGCCTATAATCCAACCTGTCTATCAGCTTTGTATCTGGCCATGTCCTGCAACCGCCACAAGATCCACTTCCTGCGCGAACTCATCCCCTCATTCGAGTGCGAACCCGGCTGCCATGACTGCTGCGGCCCGGTCACCACTTCGGCAGAAGAAATGGCACGCCTCCCGCGCAAGTCCCAGGCTGAACAGGACGCCGCCCTGGAGCGCCTGGATTGTGTGCACCTCGGCCCCAACGGCTGCACGGTGTATGAAGAACGGCCCATGATCTGCCGCCTGTTCGGCACCACGCCGCGCATGGCCTGCCCGCGTGGCCGTGGCCCTGAACCGATGATCGACCCTGCCGCCGAGCAACTGGTCCACCAGTTCATTGCCACCACCCGCCAGGTGCTGGTCTAGCCTCAGTCCGGAATCGGCAGGCAGAGGCTCTCCTTCACCTCTTCCATCACGATGTAGCTCTTCGATTCGCGCACATGCGGCAGTTTCAGCAGGATGTCGCCAAGCAGCTTGCGGTACGACGCCATCTCCGAAATACGCGCTTTCACCAGGTAGTCGAAGTCACCCGACACCAGGTGGCACTCCAATACATGGGGCAGCTTTAACACCGCGCGGCGGAACTCCTCGAAGGTGTCGCCCGACTTGTAGTCCAGGCTGATCTCCACGAATACCAGCAGGCTGCCCTTTAGGTGCTGCGGGTTCAGGCGGGCGTTGTAGCCCATGATGATGCCCTCGCGCTCCAGGCGGCGAACCCGCTCGGTGCAAGGGGTGGTGGAAAGCCCAACTTTCTCGCCCAGTTCGGTGAAGGAAATACGCCCGTCATTCTGCAGGATGCGCAGGATGTTACGGTCGATCTTGTCCAGTTCACGCTTGCTCTGGTGCTGGGTTCTCATAGGGGATGCCCCTCCGTGAAAGGCGATTTTGCCGAGAATTCTCGCCAATAATAGGCTTTTATATAGTGAATTGCACTGGTCTCAAATTCCTATACTGCGCCCATTCATGCCATTTCAATAAAAGTCTGCGGCGTGCCGCGTGTGAGGGATATAACGATGCGAGTTCTGGTACTTGGTAGCGGCGTAATCGGAACCGCCAGTGCCTACTACCTGGCCCGGCAAGGTTTCGAAGTGACGGTGGTCGACCGCCAGCCGGCGGTGGCCATGGAAACCAGTTTTGCCAACGCCGGTCAGATCTCGCCCGGCTATGCCTCGCCCTGGGCCGCACCTGGCGTGCCGCTGAAGGCCATCAAGTGGCTGCTGGAGCGCCACGCCCCCCTGGCCATCAAGCTCACCGGCGATGTCGACCAGTACCTGTGGATGGCACAGATGCTGCGCAACTGCACCGCCAGCCGTTACGCGGTGAACAAAGAGCGCATGGTGCGTCTGTCCGAGTACAGCCGTGACTGCCTCGACGAGCTGCGCGCTGAAACCGGCATCAATTACGAAAACCGCAGCCTGGGCACTACCCAGCTGTTCCGTACCCAGGCCCAGGTAGATGCTGCGGCCAAGGACATTGCCGTGCTCGAACAGTCTGGCGTACCTTACGAATTGCTCGACCGCGACGGCATTGCCCGCGTGGAACCTGCCCTGGCGGGTGTGAAAGACATCCTGGCCGGCGCCCTGCGCCTGCCTAACGACCAGACGGGTGACTGCCAGCTGTTCACCACCAAGCTCGCCGACATGGCGCTGAAGCTGGGCGTGGAGTTCCGCTTCGGCCAGGACATCCAGCGCCTGGACTTCGCTGGCGACCGCATCAACGGTGTGTGGATCGACGGCAAGCTGGAAACCGCCGACCGCTACGTGCTGGCGCTGGGCAGCTACTCGCCGCAGATGCTCAAGCCGCTGGGCATCAAAGCCCCGGTTTATCCGCTGAAAGGCTACTCGCTGACCGTGCCGATCACCAACGGTGACATGGCCCCGACCTCGACCATTCTCGACGAAACCTACAAGGTTGCGATCACCCGTTTCGACAACCGCATCCGCGTGGGTGGCATGGCTGAAATCGCCGGTTTTGACCTGTCGCTGAACCCGCGTCGGCGTGAAACGCTGGAGATGATCGTCAACGACCTTTATCCTCGCGGCGGTGACCTGAGCCAGGCCAGCTTCTGGACCGGCCTGCGCCCGGCGACCCCGGACGGTACGCCGATTGTGGGTGCGACCGCGTTCCGCAACCTGTTCCTGAACACCGGTCACGGTACTTTGGGCTGGACCATGGCGTGCGGCTCCGGTCGTCTGCTGGCCGACCTGATTGCGCGCAAGAAGCCGCAGATCAGTGCCGAAGGCCTGGACATTTCTCGTTATGGCAACAGCCCGGAAGTGGCCAAGCACGGGCAGACTGCGCCGGCTCACCAGCAGTAATTGCCTGCACCGGCCCTTTCGCGGGCTCGCCCGCTCCCACAGGTATTTCACAGGTTTTGAAAGCTGTGCAGTACTTGTGGGAGCGGGCGAGCCCGCGAAGAATCCAACACCGATTTCAACCCGAACCACCATAAGGCAGCCGCCATGCGTCCCGCCCGCGCCCTGATCGACCTCCAGGCCCTGCGCCACAACTACCGTCTGGCCCGTGAACTGACCGGTGCCAAAGCCCTCGCCGTGATCAAGGCCGACGCCTATGGCCATGGCGCCGTGCGTTGCGCCCTGGCCCTGGAGGCCGAAGCCGACGGTTTTGCCGTGGCCTGCATTGAAGAGGCGCTGGAACTGCGCGCCGCCGGTATCAAGGCCCCGGTATTGCTGCTGGAAGGCTTTTTCGAAGCCAGCGAACTGGCGCTGATCGCCGAGCACGACCTGTGGTGTGTGGTGCACTCGCTGTGGCAGCTGGAAGCCATCGAAAAGACCCAGGTCCACAAGCCGCTTACTGTCTGGTTGAAGCTCGACAGTGGCATGCATCGTGTCGGTCTGCACCCCAAGGATTACCACGAGGCTTACCAGCGCCTGCTGGCCAGTGGCAAGGTCTCTCGTATCGTGCTGATGAGCCACTTCGCCCGCGCCGACGAGCTGGATGCCGACGCCACCGCCCAGCAGATTGCCGTGTTCGAGGCTGCCCGCCAGGGCCTGGCCGCCGAATGCAGCCTGCGCAACTCCCCCGGCGTGCTGGGCTGGCCTCAAGCGCCCAGCGACTGGGTACGCCCAGGCCTGATGCTGTACGGCGCCACCCCGTTCGAAGTGGCCCAGGCCCAGGCCGAACGCCTGCAACCGGTCATGACCTTGCAATCGCGGGTCATCAGCGTGCGTGAGCTGCCTGCCGGCGAGCCGGTGGGCTATGGCGCCAAGTTCGTCAGCCCCCGGCCAACCCGGGTTGGCGTGGTTGCCATGGGCTATGCCGACGGCTACCCGCGCCAGGCGCCCAACGGCACCCCGGTACTGGTCGCCGGCCAGCGCACTCAGCTGATTGGCCGTGTATCGATGGACATGCTCAGCATCGACCTGACCGACGTGCCGCAAGCCACTGTCGGTAGCCCGGTCGAACTGTGGGGCAAGCAGGTGCTGGCCAGTGAAGTGGCCGCACACGCGGGCACCATTCCGTACCAGATCTTCTGCAACCTGAAGCGCGTGCCGCGGGACTACATCGGCGAATGACACGCTGAAGCGGACAGGTTGAGGGGCGGTGTGTTGTAAATACTGAACGGCATTGCCATGATATCGTTCACATTCACCCCCCTTTCCACCGTTTCAGGAGGCTCCAGCTTTGGACGTCGGCGAACGACTGCAAGCCATCCGCAAGCTCAAGGGCCTGTCCCAGCGTGAACTCGCCAAGCGTGCCGGCGTGACTAACAGCACCATCTCGATGATCGAGAAGAACAGTGTGAGCCCCTCGATCAGCTCGCTGCGCAAGGTCCTGAGCGGCATCCCCATGTCCATGGTCGAGTTCTTTTCGGTCGAGCTGGAACCTGAAAGCCCCACGCAGATTGTTTACAAGGCCCACGAGCTGATCGACATCTCGGACGGTGCGGTGACCATGAAGCTGGTCGGTAAATCGCACCCCAACCGCGCCATCGCCTTTCTCACCGAGGTGTACCCGCCGGGTGCCGACACCGGTGCCGAAATGCTCACCCACGACGGCGAGGAAACCGGCATCTTGCTGGAAGGCCGCCTGGAACTGGTGGTTGGCAACGAGATCTTCATCCTCGAAGAAGGCGACAGCTATTACTTCGAAAGCACCCGCCCGCACCGTTTTCGCAACCCCTTCGACCAGCCAGCGCGGTTGATCAGTGCAGCGACGCCTTCAAACTTTTGATCCAGCGCAGTGCATTGATTCGGCAATACCCCTTTCCTGTGTAGGGTCGTTTCACGGCCTCTGGGTTCCCGCTATACTTTTCAACGCTCGCCGTTCCGTGGCCGCGAGCGTGATTAGCCACCATGAGGGTGTTCGCGTGAACCAAATCAAGAAGATGCTGGCCGTACCAGCAGCCGTATTCGCCCTCTGGGCAATGAGCGCAACCGCTGCGACCAACGACGACATTGCCAAGCGCCTGGAGCCGGTAGGCCAGGTGTGTGTCCAGGGCCAGGAATGCAAAGGCATGGAAGTGGCTGCAGCGGCGGGGGGCGGGGGCGCCAAAACGCCGGATGACATCATCGCCAAGCACTGCAATGCCTGCCATGGCACCGGTCTGCTCGGCGCGCCGAAAATTGGCGACACCGCCGCGTGGAAAGAACGCGCCGACCACCAGGGCGGGCTGGATGGCATCCTGGCCAAGGCCATTACCGGCATCAACGCCATGCCGCCGAAAGGCACCTGCGCGGATTGCTCGGATGATGACCTGAAAGGGGCGATCAAGAAAATGTCTGGGCTGTAACACAGCTGAATTGCACGAGGCCCGCCGTTTATGGCGGGCTTTGTTTTTGTGGTGGCTGTACCGGCCCTTTCGCGGGCACGCCCGCTCCCACAAGTCCCCCACAGAACCTGAGGATTGTGGTTATCCTGTGGGAGCGGGCGCGTCCGCGAAAGGGCCAGCACAGGCAACCAACCCGCCAGTGCCATGTCCAACCCCTGAACCCATGGATGTCTCAGGAGGCCCCGATGCACCTCTGCGCTATCGACCAGGCTGTCGAGCAGGTCCTGTCCCGGCTGCCAGCCCATATCCATATGGGCCTGCCCTTGGGCCTGGGTAAACCCAACGCTTTCGTGAACGCCCTCTACGCCCGGGTGCGCGAACTGCCCGAGCGACAGCTGACCATTTACACCGCGTTGTCCCTCGGCCGCCCGCCACTGGGTGATGGCCTGCAACGGCGCTTTCTCGAACCCTTCGTCGAGCGCGTTTTCGCCGACTACGAAGACCTCACCTACCTCGCTGACCTGCGCAACGACAACCTGCCGCCGAACATCCGCGTGGAGCAGTTCTTCATGCAGCCCGGCAGCCTGCTGCACAGCGAGGCTGCCCAACAGGACTACATCAGCAGCAACTACAGCCACGCCGCCCGTGACATCAATGCCAAGGGCCTGAACCTGATTGCGCAACTGGTTGCCGCTACCCCGGAAAAGCCTGTCCACTTGAGCCTGGCCTGCAACCCCGACATCACCCTCGACCTGCTGCCGATGATCGCCAAGCGCCGTGCGGCCGGCGAAACCATCCTGATGCTTGGCCAGGTACATACCGAACTGCCGTACATGCCCGGCGATGCGGAACTGCCCAACGATGCGTTCGACCTGCTGATCGATGAAGCCGAGCAGCGCCGGTTGTTCTCCACGCCGAACATGCCGGTCAACACCCAGGACCACTGCATTGGTTTGCACGCCAGCACGCTGGTGCGTGACGGCGGCACCTTGCAGATCGGCATCGGTGCCATGGGCGATGCAGTCGCTGCAGCGTTGCTGGCGCGCCAGGGCGACAACGCGGGCTACCGGGCCTTGCTCGACGAGCTGGACATCGGCCCGTGGCAGGCGCTGATTGAGCGGGAAGGGGGGCTAAAGACTTTTGCCGAAGGCCTGTACGGCTGCAGCGAAATGTTCGTTAACGGCCTGTTGGTGCTGGCCGAAGCGGGCTTGCTACGGCGCTCTGCCAATGAGCAGGGGCCGGTGTTGCATGGTGGCTTTTTCCTCGGGCCTCATGCGTTTTACCAGCGGCTGAGGGAGATGCCGCTTGAGCAGCGCGCACGGTTTGCCATGACCCGTATCAGCTTTATCAACGAGCTGTACGGGCAGGAAGAACTCAAGCGCTACCAGCGGCGCGATGCCCGCTTTATCAACACGGCGTTCGGCATGACGTTGCTCGGCGCCGGGGTGGCCGATCAGCTGGAAGATGGCCGTGTGCTCAGCGGCGTGGGTGGGCAGTACAACTTCGTCGCCCAGGCCCATGCACTGGAAGGCGGGCGCTCGATTTTGCTGCTGCGCAGCTGGCGTGAGTCGGGCGGGGAGGTGACCTCGAACCTGTTCTGGACCTATGGCCACTGCACCATCCCCCGACACCTGCGCGATATCGTGGTGACCGAGTACGGCATTGCCGACCTGCGTGGGCAGACCGACAGCGAGGTGATTGCGCGGTTGTTGGCGGTGTGTGATTCACGGTTCCAGCAGGGGCTGATCGAGCAGGCGAAAGAGGCCGGCAAGTTGCCCGGGGATTTTCAGCTGGATGCACGGTTTACCGACAATACGCCACAGCGGCTGGAGGCGATCCGGGTGCGGCATGCGCGGTTGTTCCCGGAGTACCCGATGGGGACGGATTTTACGGCCGAAGAGCGGGACCTGCTGCGGGCGCTGACCTGGTTGAAGAGCAAGTTCAAGCTGAGCGAGGTACTGGAGCTGGGCAAGGCAGCGCTGGATGCGCCGGCGCCGGAGGGGTATGAAGGGCACCTGAAGCGGATGCAACTGGATCAGCCGCAAGGGCTGAAGGAAGAGCTTTATCAGCGGTTGTTGCTGGCGGGGCTGGCGGCTACCTGAAGATAGCCGGGGCTGCTTCGCAGCCCATCGCCGGCAAGCCAGCTCCCACAGGGATCTCACACAGGCCGAGCCTTGTATAGTCCCTGTGGGAGCTGGCTTGCCGGCGATGGGGCCGGTACAGGCTTACTCGATGAAGCTGACCACACCACCTTCCAGCGACTTCACCCGGGCCAGCGATTCAACGCGGTAGCCCTGGCTGTCCAGCTCGGCACGGCCGCCCTGGAACGACTTCTCGATCACGATACCCAGGCCAGCCACGGTGGCGCCGGCCTGCTTGATGATCGAGATCAGCGCCTGCGACGCCTTGCCGTTGGCCAGGAAGTCGTCAATCACCAGCACGCGGTCGCTGCTGTTGAGGTGGCGCGGCGAGATGGCCACGGTGTTTTCGGTCTGCTTGGTGAAGGAATACACCGAGGCGGTCAGCAGGTTCTCGGTCAGGGTCAGCGACTGGTGCTTGCGGGCAAAAATCACCGGCACGCCCAGCTTCAGGCCCGTCATCACCGCCGGGGCAATGCCCGAGGCTTCGATGGTGACGATCTTGGTCACGCCCGCGTCAGCGAACAGGCGGGCGAACTCGTCACCGATCAGCTGCATCAGCGCCGGATCGATCTGGTGGTTGAGAAACGCGTCGACTTTAAGAACCTGGTCGGAAAGCACGATGCCTTCTTCGCGAATCTTCTGATGCAGTGCTTCCACTTTGTTTTCCTCGATGTAGCAAAGGTGGCCGCAAATAGCGGCAAAGTTTAAGAGTAATGGTTGATCAGCGTTTGAGCATTGCCCGGATATCGGCCAGGGCGTTGTTGCCGCGTGCGGCCTTCACCTCGACCGGCGCATCGTCCAGGCCCTCCCAGGCCAGGTCGTCCGGTGGCAGTTCGTCGAGGAACCGGCTGGGCGTGCAGTCGATGATTTCACCGTACTGCTTGCGCTTGGCAGCGAAGGTGAAGGCCAGGGTCTGGCGTGCGCGGGTGATGCCCACGTAGGCCAGGCGGCGTTCTTCTTCGATGGTGTCGGCCTCGATGCTGGAGCGGTGCGGGAGGATTTCCTCTTCCATGCCCATGATGAACACGTAGGGGAACTCCAGGCCCTTGGAGGCGTGCAGGGTCATCATCTGTACACCTTCGGCGTTTTCTTCCTCTTCCTGCTGGCGCTCAAGCATGTCGCGCAGCACCAGCTTGCCGATGGCGTCCTCGATGGTCATGTCACCCTCTTCATCCTTCTCGAGGGTGTTCTTCAGCGCTTCGACCAGGAACCAGACGTTGCTGATGCGGAACTCGGCAGCCTTGTCACTGGCGGTCTGCTGGCGAATCCAGTTCTCGTAGTCGATGTCGCGGATCATCTCGTGCAGCGCGGCAATCGGGTCTTCCAGGGCAACCTTGTGGCGTACCCCGTCCAGCCAGTGCTTGAAGCGCTGCAAACGCTCGGTGTAGCGGGCATCCAGGTGCTCGCCCAGGCCCAGCTCCTCGCTGGCGGCGTACATCGAAATGCCGCGTTCGGTGGAATAGTTGCCGAGCTTTTCCAGGGTGGTGGAACCGATTTCGCGCCGTGGCACGTTGATGACGCGCAGGTAGGCGTTGTCATCGTCCGGGTTCACCAGCAGGCGCAGGTAAGCCATCAGGTCCTTGACCTCCTGGCGACCGAAGAAGCTGTTGCCGCCCGACAGGCGATACGGCACCTGGTGGTGCTGCAGCTTCAGCTCGATCAGCTTGGCCTGGTAGTTACCGCGGTAGAGGATGGCGAAGTCGCTGTACGGGCGGTTGGTGCGCAGGTGCAAGGTGAGGATTTCCATGGCCACGCGCTCGGCCTCGGCTTCCTCGTTCTTGCAGCGGATCACGCGGATCTCGTCGCCCACGCCCATCTCGCTCCACAGCTGCTTCTCGAACGCGTGCGGGTTGTTGGCGATCAGCACGTTGGCGCAGCGCAGGATGCGGCTGGTGGAGCGGTAGTTCTGCTCCAGCATGACAATTTTCAGGGAGGGGTAGTCCTCCTTGAGCAGCATCAGGTTCTCGGGCCGTGCACCCCGCCAGGCGTAGATCGACTGGTCGTCGTCGCCCACCACGGTGAACTGGTTGCGCATGCCGATCAGCATCTTCACCAGCAGGTACTGGCTGGCGTTGGTGTCCTGATATTCGTCCACCAGCAGGTAGCGCACGCGGTTCTGCCAGCGCTCCAGCACCTCGGGGTGCTCCTGGAACAGCTTGACCGGCTGCAGGATCAGGTCGTCGAAGTCCACCGCGTTGAACGCCTTGAGCGTGCGCTGGTAGTGGGTGTAGACGATGGCGGCGGTCTGCTCGCGCGGGTTGCGCGCCTTTTCCAGGGCTTCGGGCGGCAGGATCAGGTCGTTCTTCCAGGCACCGATCATGTTCTTGATCTCGTCGATGCCGTCGTCGCCGGAGTATTCCTTCTGCATGATGTCCGACAGCAACGCTTTGATGTCGGACTCGTCGAAGATCGAGAAGCCCGGCTTGTAGCCCAGGCGCTCGTGCTCCTTGCGGATGATGTTCAGGCCCAGGTTGTGGAAGGTACACACCGTAAGGCCGCGGCCTTCCCCCGGACGCAGCAAGGTGCCGACACGTTCCTTCATCTCGCGCGCGGCCTTGTTGGTAAAGGTCATCGCCACGATGTACTGGGCACGGATGCCGCAGTTCTGGATTAGGTGGGCAATCTTGCGCGTGATCACGCTGGTCTTGCCCGAACCTGCACCGGCGAGCACCAAAAGAGGGCCGCCGACGTAGTCACGGGCTTCCTGCTGCCGGGGATTGAGTCGGGACATGCTAAAAACCGGGGTCGCCAGAAAATAGCCGCGCATTCTAACAGGCATGGGGCCGTTATGGCGCGACCGTCTGACGTCTGAGTCAGACTTTTGTCCGCCCTACTATTAGCGGGACTAATCCTAGCACCTGAAAAAATCATATTTGCCGGTTTGGCTCGTTTCGAGCAGGATGCACGACAAAATACGTCGGGATGCTACGCCCGTAAAAACATGTATAAAAGTGAAAATCATTTTCATTAAATGCAGTAGCATACCCGCCAGTTATCGTTGCACCGTGAAGCCCTAAGGAGTCCGCTTGTCCACGCCTGTCGAACCTTTGCGTTTGCTGCTGTTGGCTGATGAGCCGGAATGGGCCGCCTTGTTGCACGCTTGCATGCCTGCCCTGAGCGGCAGCGCCGTGCTGCTCACCGCCCCGAACTGGGAATCCGTCGACAGCCTGTTCAGCAATGATCGCCAGGCTGTGGTGCTGGCAACCCCGGCCCTGCAGCCCGTGCCCGGGCGCTGCGACCTGCCGACCATCCTGCTGCTCGACCACGAGCCCGAGGTGGCGCCCACGGCCGTCAGCGACTGGCTGGTACGCGGCCAGCTCAATGCCGATACCTTGCGTCGCTCGCTGCGTCATGTACGTGAGCGTGGAGTGCTGGTGGCCACCTTGCAGCGCCTGGCTGAGCAGGACCCCCTGACCGGCATCGCCAACCGCCAAGGTTTCCAGGCCTTGCTGACTGCACGCCTGGCCGAAAACGAAGGCCGTGGCGTTGCCTTGGGCCACCTGGACCTGGACAACTTCCGCCACGTCAACGATGCCCTCGGCCACCAGAGCGGCGACCGGCTGATTTTGCAGGTGGTGGCGCGGCTGCAAAACCAGCTGGAGGCGGGTGACCAGCTGGCCCGCCTGGGCAGCGACGAGTTTGCCCTGCTGATCGACACCCGCCGCGACGCCAATCGCGCCGAATGGATTGCCGAACGTATCGTCGAAGCCTTGGCCGAACCCTACTTCATCGACGGCGAAAGCCTGCTGCTGGGCTGCAGCCTGGGCCTGGCCCATGCCCGCGCCCAAGCGGGGGCCGACCCTTTGATGTGGCACGCCCACATCGCCATGCGCCAGGCCAAGGGCAGCCAAGGCTGCACCTTCCATGTGTTCAACGAGCGCATCAACCGCAACGCCCGTAGCCTGGCCGACCTGGAAAGCGAGCTACGCCGCGCCCTGCGCCGTGATGAGCTGGAGCTGCACTATCAGCCGAGGCTAGACCTGGCCGATGGCCGAATTGTCGGCCTGGAAGCGCTGGTGCGCTGGCGCCATGCCGAGCGGGGGCTGCTGCCGCCCAGCGAGTTCGTGCCCCTGGCCGAGCAGAGCGGCCTGATCGTGCCGCTGGGCTACTGGGTCATCTCCCGGGCGCTGCGCGACATGCAGGCGCTGTGCGAGCGCGGCCTGGAGCCGCTGCACATGGCAGTCAACCTGAGCTTCCGCCAGTTCCAGGACAGCCAGCTGCTGGCCACCCTGAGCCGCCTGATTATCGAGCATGGTGTGGATGCCCGTTGGCTGGAGTTCGAACTGACCGAAACGGCAGTCATGCGCCGCAACGAGCTGGTGCGCCAGACCATGGACGCCCTTGGCCGCCTGGGTGTGCGCTTCTCGCTCGACGATTTTGGCACCGGGTTCTCTTCGTTCGTGCACCTCAACAGCTTGCCGATCACCTTGCTCAAGGTAGACCGCAGCTTTGTGGCCGAAATGGAAATGCGCGAGGAAAACCGCAAGCTGGTGCATGCCATGATCAACCTGGCGCACAACCTCAACCTGGAGGTGGTGGCCGAGGGGGTGGAGAGTGAAGAGCAGCTGGCATTGTTGCGTGGGTTTGGTTGTGATCAGGTGCAGGGTTTCCTGGTCAGCAAACCACTGCCGGTGGATGAGTTGATCGAATTCTTGCTGGGCTGCACCAAGCCGAAGCTGGTTAGCCTTTGAGATTGTAGGGGAGGGCTTTGCCCTCCATCGCGACACAAGGCCGCTCCCACATTAACGGCGTATACAGGACCATGTGGGAGCGGCCTTGTGTCGCGAAAGGGCTGCAGAGCAGCCCCGGCAATCACACAGACACTGCCGACCTGTCAGCTAAACCAGCCTTCCCCAACAGCCGCTTCATCCGCCACTCAAACCCAAACGTCAGCGCCACCGCCGCACACGCCAGCCCCAGCGCCAGCCCCCACCAGATCCCGACCGCCCCGGCGCCCAGGTTGAACGCAAACAACCAGGCACTCGGCGCCCCCACCAGCCAGTAGCACACCAGCCCGATCAGGAAGGTGGTCTTGGCATCCTTCAGCCCGCGGATCGAGCCCATGGCAATCGTCTGCATGCCATCGAACAGCTCGAACCACGCCGCCACCATCAGCAACTGTACGGCCACCAGGAAGATCGCAGCAAAGGCCGGGTCGTTACGGTCGATAAACAGCCCCACCAGCGCCTCGGGCAGCAGCAGGAACAGCGCGGCGAAGGCAAACATGATCATCGCCCCGAAGCCAATGCCCACGCGCCCGGCGCTGCGCGCCGCCAGCAGGTTGCCAGCGCCGTAATACAAGCCCACCCGCATGGTCACCGCATACGACAGCCCCGTCGGCACCATGAACGCCGTGGACACGATCTGCAGGGCAATCTGGTGCGCGGCCAGTTCGGTACTGCCCAGCACGCCCATGCACAGCGCGGCGAAGGCGAACAGGCCCACTTCCACCATGTAGGTACCGCCAATTGGCAGCCCCAGCCGCCACAGCTCGCGCAGTGCTGGCAGCGACGGGCGCGACAGGCCCTTGCGCAGCGGGTAGGCGGCATAGGCCGAGTGCCAGCGGATATACAGCGCCAGCGCGATAGCCATGCCCATCGACACCACTGCGGTGACCAGGCCGATGCCCATCAGGCCCAGCTTGGGCAGGCCGAACATACCCTCGATCAGCGCCACGTTGAACAGGTAGTTGAGTACCGTGCCGACCAGGCTGATGACCATCACCGGGGTCGAGCGCCCCAGCGCACTGGTGAAACCGCGCAACGCCATGAACGTCAGGTAGCCGGGCAGGGCCAGTGGCAGCAGCGTGAGGAATTCGGCCGCCGAGGCCACGTTCTCGGGCTTTTGCCCGAACAGTAGCAGCACCGGCTCCAGGTTCCACAGCACCAGCGCGGCGAACAGTGCCAGGCCCCAGGCCAGCCACAGGCCGTTCTGCGCCAGTCGGGTTGCACCTTCGATATCGTTGGCGCCCTTGCGAATCGCCACCAGGGTGCCGACTGCGGCGATCACACCCAGGCAGAAGATCGACACGAACGAGTAGCTGGCCGCACCCAGACCGCCACCGGCCAGTGCCTGCGGGCTGATGCGGGCCATCATCAGGGTGTCGGTCAGCACCATGAGCATGTGCGCCAACTGCGAGGCAATCAGCGGCCCGGCCAGGCGCAGCAAAGCCTTGAGTTCTGTGGTGGGCGCGACGTGCATGAGGGCTGTCCTTCTTCCTGAGGTGATGAACGAAGGGCGATTCTGAGGCTTTGGTCAACTTTGCACAAAAGGATAAAAGCGATCATTGGCATGAGTCTGACTCATGTATATATGCTTCTTGGTGATCCGCTCCACAGCCCCGTATGGCAGGTGCCTCATGTCCCGTCAGCTTCCTCCGTTGTATGCCCTTCGCGCATTCGAAGCCGCCGCACGGCTAAGTTCCTTCACCCGTGCCGGTGAGGAACTGTCGATCACTCAGAGCGCGGTCAGCCGGCATATCCGCACGCTGGAGGATCACTTCGCCTGCCGCCTGTTCGTGCGCAGTGGCCGCAACCTGCAACTGACCGAGGCCGCACGGGTATTGCTGCCAGGCGTTCGCGAAGGCTTCGCGGCGCTGGAGCGGGCCTGCGATACCTTGCGCGGTGAAGACGACATCCTGCGCATGAAGGCTCCCTCGACCCTGACCATGCGCTGGTTGCTGGCGTGCTTGAGCCGTTTCCGTCACCTGCAGCCAGGCAATGAAGTACAGCTGACCAGTGCCTGGATGGACGTTGACCATGTGGACTTCAACCAGGAACCGTTCGATTGCGCGGTGTTGCTCAGCGACGGGGTGTTCCCGCCGGACTGGGAAGTGCGCAAGCTGTTCCCGGAGTTGCTGATTCCGGTCGGTGCGCCGGACCTGCTGGATGAAGAGCCGTGGAACGAGCGTCGGCTGGCGTCTATCGAGTTGCTGCACCCAACGGTGGACAAGCGCGACTGGCGTGAATGGCTGGAGCGAATGGGGCTTAGCGATAAGGTTTCGCTCAAGGGCGGGCAGGTGTTTGACACCCTGGAGCTGGGCATGATCGCCGCTGCGCGTGGCTACGGGATTTCCATGGGCGATTTGCTGATGGTGGCCGAAGATGTGGCGCAGGGGCGGTTGAGCCTGCCCTGGCCGACAGCAGTGCCCAGCGGGATGGACTACTACTTGGTATGGCCACGTACCCGGCCGGGTGGCGAGCGGTTGCGGCGGTTGAGTGATTTTCTGGCAGACGAGGTGGCGGCGATGGATTTACCGGATGTGGAAATCCTGCCGCCTATAGTTTGAACCTCTGGGGCTGCGCAGCAGCCCCGGCAATCTAAAGCCTTACATCGAACCCAGGTTCAACGCTTGCGCACAGGCCTGCAGCGAGCGGCGCTCGCTTTGTGCATACAGTGCCAGCTCATCCTGCACCTGCAACCCCAACGCCGTCTCAAAGGCATCGCGGTTGGCATTGCTGCCATATTCGGCCTGCGCATCGTCGCCCAGGTTGGACTGGAAGATGCCCGCCGCGCTCACCGGCAGGAAGTCCTCGTACACCAGCGCCTCGAAGTGCACATGGCCTGCGTCGATCAGCCCTTGCAGGGTAGTCGGGCGGCCTTCCTGGTCACGCGCAGCCAGGCCTTTCTCGGTCGCGAAGTAGCGGAAGTATGCCAGGCCCTGTTCACGCATCTGCGCCAGGTCGTCCGGGAACTCGGCAAAGGTGTCTTTCAGTAGCGCCATGTAGCGCTCGGCATTGGCCTCGGCCGGTGCGCCACCCAGGGCCGCGCGGGTGGCATCGAGCAGCTTGTCGTACAGCTGGCGACCCTTCGGCGTCAGCGCCGCGCCGCGTTGTTCGATCTCGCCGAAACGAGCGGTGTGGCTGCCTTCGCTGCCCTGCTGGTCGCTGAACGCGACCTTTTCCTGCAAGGCCTTGAAGCTGGTCTGGCGCAGCAGGATCGGGTGACGACGGGTAGGCGGGCCTTCGACCACGGCCTTCGGCGGGATGCCTTTGGCCGGCATGCCGACCTGGATCGCATCGATGTCCAGGGTACGTGGGGTCAGGTGGTTGATATGCGGGCCCTTGAAGGCCACCACATCGGCGATCAGGCGGTGCTGGTCGTGCAACTGCTGGTACTGCTCGGCGGTGACGGTGGCGTCATGGTGCCAGCGGAAGGTGTGCAACGCTTCCTGCACGAACGCTTCGGCATCTGCGGCGTTCAGCCCGCCATCGCGCTCGCTCTGGGCGATCAGTTCGAGGGCGCGGTTGGTGAAGATCTGGCGCTTGGCCAGGATGCCCTGTGCCAGCTCGCGCAGTTGCGGGTTGTCGATCAGCTCCAGGCGCAGCAGCGAGGTGAACACACGGAACGGGCTGACATGCAGCGACTGTTCATGCACGGCGCGGAAGGCGGTGGAGTGCACCGGCACGCCAGCAGAGCTCAGGTCGTAGTAGCCGACCGGCTCCATACCCATGACGGCAAACAGGCGGGCGATGGTGGCCAGCTCTTCGGCGGTGCCAACGCGGATGGCGCCATGGCGTTCCTGGTCCAGTCGCTCGATTTCCCCGGTCCAGCGCAGGGCCTCGGCAACCTTGGGCTGCTGGGCCATGACCTGCTGGTTGATTTCGCTCACCAGCTCCAGCAGCGTGCCGTACAGGGGCACTTCCTGTTTGTACATGAGCGACATGGCGGCAGAGAACTGCGCGCGAATGCTGTCTGGGCTGACGAAATCGTGGGCGGGCATCGCTAGCTTCCTGGTTGGGTTCGGACGCTTACATGAAAGCTGGGAATGCACTTGGCTCACAAGCGAAAAAAAGTGAGTGTGTCATTCCTTTTTTGATCGACCTTCAGGGCCCTTTCGCGGGTTCACCCGCGAAGAGGCCCTCAAGCCTGAAGCTGCTCGTGAATCCATTCCACCAATGCCCTGACCTTGGGCACCTCCGCCGCATGCTCGGCATACGCCAGATAATGCGCTCCGGCACTGCGCATCGCATGGTTCCAAGGCACCACCAAACTTCCGTCGGCCAGCTCCTTCGCCGCCAGGTAGCGTGGCACCAGTGCCACCCCGCACCCGGCCTGCGCCGCGCTCAAGGCCATATAGAACGTATCGAAGCGTGGCCCGTGGTAAGCGCTGACGCTCTGCAGGTCCAGCTCAAGGAACCACTCATGCCACGCCTCCGGCCGCGACGTGCTCTGCAACAGCACCAGGTCGGCCAGCTCTGCGGCATCGCCCAATGTGCGCCCGGCCAGTAGCTCCGGCGCGCACACCGGCACCACCTCTTCGCGGAACAGCTCCACGCAGGTGGCCCCCGGCCAAGTGCCCTGGCCGTAGAAAAACACCACGTCCGCCGAGCCCTGCAACAGGGCAAACGGCTCCATCTCGTTGCGGATATCGAGGTGAATATTGCTGTGCCGCTTACCAAAACCCTTCAGGTGCGGGATCAGCCAGCGCACGCCAAAACTCGGTTGAGTGGCTACCTTCAATATCTCGGTCTGCTCGCCGTAGGTGAGTACGTAGCGGCTGGACATGTCCACCTGGGTGAGGATCTTGTTGACCTCGGCCAGGTACAGGCTGCCGGCCGGCGTCAGCTGCAGGCGCCGGCGAATGCGCAGGAACAGGTGGTGGCGCAGCATGTCTTCTAGCTGCGCCACCTGCTTGCTGACCGCGCTTTGGGTCAGGTGCAGCTCTTCGGCGGCACGGGTAAAGCTCAAATGGCGGGCTGCAGCTTCAAAGCACTGCAGGGCGGTCATGGAGGGCACCAGGCGTTTGGACATAGCGGTCTCTGCGGCTCAAATCATTACCTGACGGAATGATATGCGGAATAAAGGTCGTTTGTTGTACCTATGTGATCGGATTAATACTGATCCACATCATTTTTCCACCCCATCACCCGATGTAGGAGAAGCACAAATGGTTGCTGGATTGCTCGAGCGCCTTGGCGTTGCCGCCGAGGCTTACACCCAGGGCGACTACCCTGTTCACACGCCGATCGACGGCAGCCAGATCGCCTCGGTGAAACTGCTCGGCAAGGCCGAGACCATCGCCCGCATCGACCAGGCCCAAAGCGCCTTCGAAGCCTGGCGCACCGTGCCGGCCCCGCGCCGTGGCGAACTGGTGCGCCTGTTCGGCGAAGTGCTGCGTGAGCACAAGGCCGACCTGGGCGAGCTGGTATCGATCGAAGCCGGCAAGATCACCCAGGAAGGCCTGGGCGAAGTGCAGGAAATGATCGACATCTGCGACTTCGCCGTTGGCCTGTCGCGCCAGCTGTACGGCCTGACCATCGCCTCCGAGCGCCCAGGCCACCACATGCGTGAAACCTGGCACCCGCTGGGCGTGGTCGGCGTGATCAGCGCCTTCAACTTCCCGGTTGCCGTCTGGGCCTGGAACACCGCCCTGGCCCTGGTGGCCGGTAACTCGGTGGTGTGGAAGCCTTCTGAGAAAACCCCGCTCACCGCCCTGGCTTGCCAGGCACTGTTCGAAAAAGCCCTGAAAGCCTTCGGCGATGCTCCGGCTGGCCTGGCCCAACTGGTCATCGGCGGCCGTGAAGCCGGCGAAGCCATGGTCGACGACCCGCGCGTGCCGCTGGTCAGCGCCACCGGCAGCACCCGCATGGGCCGTGAAGTGGGCCCACGTGTTGCTGCCCGTTTCGGCCGCAGCATCCTCGAACTGGGCGGCAACAACGCCATGATCCTGGCCCCGAGCGCCGACCTGGACCTGGCCGTGCGCGGCATCCTGTTCTCGGCTGTCGGCACCGCCGGCCAGCGTTGCACCACCCTGCGCCGCCTGATCGTGCACCGCTCGATCAAGGACGAAGTGGTTGCCCGTGTCAAAGCCGCTTACGGCAAAGTGCGCATCGGCGACCCACGCAAGGACAACCTGGTCGGCCCGCTGATCGACAAGCTGTCGTTTGATGCCATGCAGGGCGCGCTGGCCAAGGCCCGCGACGAAGGCGGCCAGGTGTTTGGCGGCGAGCGTCAGCTGGCCGACCAGTACCCGAACGCCTACTACGTGTCGCCTGCCATTGCCGAAATGCCGGCGCAGAGCGACGTGGTGCGCCACGAAACCTTCGCACCGATCCTGTACGTGCTGGCCTACGACGACTTCGAAGAGGCCCTGCGCCTGAACAACGAAGTGCCACAAGGCCTGTCGTCGTGCATCTTCACCACCGACATTCGTGAGGCCGAGCGCTTCCAGAGTGCCTCGGGCAGCGACTGCGGCATCGCCAACGTCAACATCGGCACCAGCGGCGCCGAGATCGGCGGTGCGTTTGGTGGCGAGAAGGAAACCGGCGGTGGTCGTGAGTCGGGTTCGGATGCCTGGAAAGGCTACATGCGTCGTCAGACCAACACCGTGAACTACTCGCGCGAGCTGCCGCTGGCGCAGGGTATCGTGTTTGACTGATCGGTAGGTGCTGCATGGCCGGGGGCATAGCCCCCGGTTCGCGGGTAAACCCGCTCCTACAGGGACTGCACAGATTCTGGAGCCTGTGCGGTCCCTGTAGGAGCGGGTTTACCCGCGAATGGGCCGCCACGCGGCCCCAACAAGAACAAATTGCTGGAGCCGGGCCATGTCCGAACTGCGTCAAGAATGCTTGTGGGAATTCGTCAGCAAACCGACCGTAGCCGCCCAGGCCCTGGCCGGTGAGCACAAGGCCGATGTTTGCGTGATCGGTGGCGGCATTACCGGCCTGTCGGCGGCCATCCACCTGCTCGAACAGGGCAAGTCGGTGATCCTGCTGGAGGCCTGGAAGATCGGCCACGGCGGCTCCGGGCGCAACGTGGGCCTGGTCAACGCCGGCACCTGGATCCGCCCTGACGACGTCGAGGCCACCCTCGGCCAGAAGCAGGGCAGCCGCCTGAACAAGGTGCTGGGCGAAGCCCCAGGCGAAGTGTTCGCCATGATCGAGCGCCTGGGCATCGACTGCCAGGCCCAGCACAAAGGCACGCTGCACATGGCGCACAACGCCACCGGCATCGCCGACCTTGAGGCCCGTCACGAACAATGGCGCCGCCGTGGTGCCGACGTGGAGCTGCTGACCGGCGCTCAGTGCCAGGAAAACTGCGGCACCGACAAAATTTCCGCCGCGCTGCTCGACCGTCGCGCCGGCACCATCAACCCCATGGGTTACACCCAGGGCCTGGCGGCTGCCGTGGCGCGTCTGGGCGGCAAGCTGTTCCAGCAGTCTTCGGTCGAAGGCCTGGAGCGTGACGGCGATGCCTGGCGGGTGAAGACCGCACGTGGCTCGGTGCGCGCCGACAAGGTGGTGATTTCCACCGGTGCCTACACCGAAGGCGACTGGAGCAACCTGCAGAAGCAGTTCTTCCGTGGGTACTACTACCAGGTGGCGTCCAAGCCGTTGCAGGGCGCAGCAGCCGACAAGGTGCTGCCGCATGGTCAAGGCTCGTGGGACACCCGCACTGTGCTCAGCAGCATCCGCCGCGACGACCAGGGCCGTCTGCTGCTCGGCAGCCTGGGCCGGGTCGACAACAAGCCGTCGTGGTTCGTCCGCAGTTGGGCAGACCGGATCCAGAGCCACTACTACCCTGAGCTGGGCAAGGTCGAGTGGGAAATGCACTGGACGGGCTGCATCGACTTCACCCCCGATCACCTGATGCGCCTGTTTGAGCCGGCGCCGGGGCTGGTGGCGGTGACCGGGTATAACGGGCGGGGTAACACCACCGGCACCGTGATTGGCCGGGCGTTTGCCGAGTTCCTGCTGAAGGGGGAGGCGGATAGCCTGCCGATTCCGTTCTCGCCGATGACCGGCGTGAGTGCGCCTGCGCTGCGCACCGCGTTCTATGAGTCCGGGTTCTCGCTGTACCACGCGGGGCAATGCTTGAGAGTTGTGTTGTAAGTTCAGGCCTCTTCGCGGGCGAGCCCGCGAAGAGGCCGACACAGGCTTACTTGTGCAACCAGCTGAGGAAGCCACCTTTCTTGATCAACGCCGGCTTCTGCAGCAACAACGACTCCCGGCTCTGGCGCCGGAATCGCTGCAACTTGCTCAATGCCGTCTGCACCTCGCCACGCTGCTGCAAGCAGCTCTTCACCTGTTCCTTGTCGATCCGGTACAGCACGCAGCTGGTCAGCGTGCGGAACTCGGCCAGCGAATCCTCTTCATCGATGATGCCCTCGATCCCCAGCACCTCACCCGGCCCCATGCGCCCGGCTTCGACCAACTTGTCGCCATCGCGCACCGATGCCGAGATGACCCCGCTGCCAATCACCAACAGGTGATCGGAATGCTCGCCAACGCCCAGGATCACCTGATCCGCCAGGTACTCCACCGCCGTCATGCGCTGGCTCAGCGCATCACGCTCTTCATCGCTTAGCGAGCGGAACACCCTCACCTCGTCCAGTACCTCGCGCTGGCGGCTGCGCGGCGGCAGGGCCAGGTCCACGTTCCACATCACGCCGCTGGCCTCTAGGTGGCGGTGCGCAAGGTCGAACAGCTGGTTGCGTGCGTCGCCCTTGGCGCCTGCGTCGGCTACGAAACCGCTGGCCTCGTACTCCACGGATTCCAGTGTCGAGGCCTTCACCGTCACCTTCGGCTTTGGGGTATCAAGAATGGCACTGACGCCCTGCAGGGCCTTTTCCAGTGCATCGAACACCCGCTTGGGCCGCACCTTGGCCGGCACCACCACGCTGATCGATACCCCATGCACATCGGCCGGGCGGCTGTGGTTGAGCAGCCGGGCCTTGGCCGCCACCGAGTTGGGAATCACCGCCAGGCTGCCGGTGCCGGTCAGCAGGCGCGTGGCGCGCCAGTCGATGTCCAGCACCTTGCCTTCGGTGCCGTCGATGGAAATCGAGTCGCCAATCTGGTAGGGCCGCGTGGTGTTCAGCACGATGCCGCTGAATACGTCGGCCAGGGTGCTTTGCAGCGCCAGGCCGATGACGATGGCCATCACCCCGGAGGTGGCCAGCAGACCTTTCACCGGCAGTTGCATCACATAGCCAGCGGCAGCCACCACGGCGGCCAGGAAGATCAACGCCCCCAGCACATCCTGCAACAACCGCCCGCCATGGCTGCCACGGGCGACCAGCAGCAGGCCGAACACCACCGTGACCGTGCGCGCACCAAACAGCCACCAGCCAATGGCCAATACCGTGGCCATGAGGTTGCGCGAGACATCGTCGGGCCAGGGTGGTGGTTGCAGCGGGCTCATGCCGGCGGCCACCAGCACCGAGCTGAACAGCAGGAATATCACCAAGCGCGTGCCGATGCGCCAGGCGCGGCGCTGGATGGGGATGAGTTGCCAGAGCACGAGATCCAGCAGGAGCAGGGCAGTACCGAGCAACAACGGGGACGACTGGATGAACGCCAGCATGGTGGTCTCAGGGTGGGGGAAGGGCTGTGGGTAGTAATAGAGCAGGTAGCCCAGCAAATCCACTGCCAATTTGTCGTTCCTTAAATAGAACGCTAAAGCCAAAATCAGCTATCTACCGCTCCAAAGGTGATGGTTTTAATCTTCTCCCATCAACGCGAAACACCCCACTTACTGAACATCAAAACCCTTAGGAGCAACGACCATGACCAACTTCAAATACAACCGCCTGAACAAAGACGACGCCGCTGTCCTGCTGGTCGACCACCAGGCTGGCCTGCTGTCCCTGGTCCGCGACATCGAGCCGGACGCGTTCAAGAACAACGTGCTGGCCCTGGCCGACCTGGCCAAGTTCTTCAACCTGCCGACCATCCTCACCACCAGCTTCGAACAAGGCCCCAACGGCCCGCTGGTTCCCGAGCTGAAAGCCCTGTTCCCGGACGCCCCGTACATCGCCCGCCCAGGCCAGATCAACGCCTGGGACAACGAAGACTTCGTCAAGGCCGTGAAGGCCGCCGGCAAGAAGCAACTGATCATCGCCGGCGTGGTGACTGAAGTGTGCGTAGCCTTCCCGGCCCTGTCGGCCCTGGAAGAAGAGTTCGACGTGTTCGTGGTTACCGATGCCTCCGGCACCTTCAACGCCATGACCCGTGACGCCGCCCACGACCGCATGAGCCAGGCCGGTGCCCAGCTGATGACCTGGTTCGGCGTGGCCTGTGAGCTGCACCGCGACTGGCGCAACGACATCGAAGGCCTGGCCGCGCTGTGCTCCAACCACATCCCGGACTACCGCAACCTGATGACCAGCTACAACGCCTTCAACGCCGGCAAGTAAGCCAAACCGCCCCGGGCACCGCCAGTCGGTGCCCGCCAAGGGCAGCACACCCATCCAATCCTCCGCCCGTTCACCGTTGCACAGTGGATGCGGGCAAGCTCATCCCAAGGAACGCCGATGAACACCGCACTCCAAGACAACCGCAACGTGGTGACCCTGGTTATCCAGCACAAGGTCCGCGCCGCCTCACTGGCAGATTACGAAGCGTGGCTCAAGCGCACGGTCAGCACCGCGCGCCGCCAGCCGGGGCACCTGGACGTCAACGTCATCCGTCCCGATGACGGTGGGTTGCACTTCACTACCGTGGTGCGCTTTGCCGATGCCAGCCTGCTGCAGGCCTGGGTCAATTCGGGTGAGCGCCAGGCGTTGGTCAATGAAGTACTGCCACTGCTCGAAGGTGGTGACCACACCCAGGTGCACGACGATCCAGAGTTCTGGTTCACCCCGCCGAGCACTACGGCGGCGCAACCGCCGCGCTGGAAGCAGGCGCTGCTGACCTACCTGGTGATCTGCCCGATGACCATGGTCATTCCGCAACTACTGGCGCCGCTGTTCGCACGCTTCCCGCAGCTGGGCGGCCCGATTACCGGCAACCTCATCGTCAACCTGTTCGTCATCCTGCCCGTGGTGTTCTACATCATGCCTTGGGTAACCCGCCGCTGCGCCAACTGGCTGCGCGGCTGAGCCACGCCTTCACCTCGACACTTTCAAGGAGATACCGTTATGAGCACCTTCGTTACCCGCGATGGCACTTCGATCTATTTCAAGGACTGGGGCAGCGGCAAGCCCGTGCTGTTCAGCCACGGCTGGCCGCTGGATGCCGACATGTGGGATTCGCAGATGGAGTTCCTGGCCAGTCGCGGCTACCGCGCCATCGCCTTCGACCGCCGTGGCTTCGGCCGTTCGAGCCAGCCGTGGAACGGTTACGACTACGACACCTTTGCCGATGACATTGCCCAGCTGATCGAACACCTCGACCTGCGCGACGTCACCCTGGTGGGCTTCTCGATGGGTGGCGGTGATGTCAGCCGCTACATCGCCCGCCACGGCAGCGAGCGGTTGGCCGGGCTGGTGTTGCTGGGGGCTGTGACGCCAGTATTCGGCAAGCGCGACGACAACCCTGAGGGTGTCGACCTGTCGGTGTTCGAGGGTATCCGTGCCGGCCTGCGTGCCGACCGTGCCCAGTTCATCGCCGACTTTGCCACGCCGTTCTATGGCCTGAATCATGGGCAGCAGGTGTCCCAGGGCGTGCAAGCGCAAACCCTGAACATCGCGCTGATGGCCTCGATCAAGGGCACCCTGGATTGCGTGACGGCGTTCTCCGAAACCGACTTCCGCCCGGACATGGCCAAGGTCGATGTGCCGACGCTGGTGATTCATGGTGACGACGACCAGATCGTGCCGTTCGAAACCACCGGCAAGCAGGCGGCAGAGCTGATTCGCGGGGCTGAGCTGAAGGTGTATGCCGGTGCGCCGCACGGGTTTGCGGTGACCCATGCACAGCAGCTGAATGAGGATTTGCTGGCGTTCCTTCAGCAGTAACTGTGGGAGGCATTCGCGGCGGTGCGGCGACCCGACGAGCCCGCGAAGTGGCCAGCCCAGGCAGCACAACGGTTGAACAGGGCTAACCTTCTTCAACCCACCGCACATCCATCCAAGCCCTGACCTTGCACTAACCGGCATGCTTCGCAGTCGCCCCTGCCGGCCCCAGTCGGAGAAGCCCATGTCCCAGGACCGCAACGACAAGACCCGTCGCCAGTTCCTCGCCACCAGCACCGTGCTCGGTGCCGCCGGCGCGCTCTGGTCCGCATTGCCCTTCACCGGCCAAGCCGGTTCCGCTCACGCATCCACCCAAGGAGGTTCCATGACCGCCGACCTGATTCTGTTCAACGGCAAACTGCACACCGTTGACCGCGAAAAGCCTACTGCGACCGCCGTCGCCATCAAGGATGGCCGCTTCATCGCCGTGGGTAACGACGCCGAGGCCATGGCCCACAAGGGCGCCACCACGCAAATCGTCGACCTAAAGCAACGCACGGTCATCCCCGGCCTGAACGACTCGCACCTGCACCTGATCCGCGGTGGCCTGAACTACAACCTGGAACTGCGCTGGGAAGGCGTGCCGTCGGTGGCTGATGCCCTGCGCATGCTCAAGGACCAGGCTGCGCGCACGCCAACCCCGCAGTGGGTGCGTGTGGTGGGTGGCTGGAACGAATTCCAGTTCGCCGAAAAACGCATGCCCACCCTGGAAGAAATCAACCAGGCAGCACCCGATACCCCGGTGTTCCTGCTGCACCTCTACGACCGCGCCTTGCTCAACCGCGCAGCGCTGAAGGCAGTCGGCTACGACAAGAGCACCCCGAACCCGCCGGGTGGCGAGATCCAGCGTGACAAGTTCGGCAACCCGACCGGCATGCTCATCGCCCGCCCCAACGCGATGATCCTCTACGCCACCCTGGCCAAAGGGCCGAAGCTGCCGCTGGAATACCAGGTCAACTCCACCCGCCAGTTCATGCGTGAACTCAACCGCCTGGGCCTGACCAGCGCCATCGACGCTGGCGGCGGCTACCAGAATTTCCCCGACGACTACTCGGTGATCCAGGAGCTGGCCGACAACAACCAGCTGACCGTGCGCATCGCCTACAACCTGTTCACCCAGAAGCCCAAGGAAGAGCTGGACGACTTCAAGAAGTGGACCTCCAGCGTCAAGCTGCACAGCGGCACCGACTTCCTGCGCCATAACGGCGCCGGCGAAATGCTGGTGTTCTCCGCCGCCGACTTCGAGGACTTCCTCGAACCGCGCCCGGACCTGCCGCAAACCATGGAAGAAGAACTGGAACCGGTGGTGCGCCACCTGGTCGAGCAGCGCTGGCCGTTCCGCCTGCACGCCACCTATAACGAATCGATCACGCGCATGCTCGACGTGTTCGAGAAGGTCAACCGCGACATCCCGTTCAACGGCCTGCCGTGGTTCTTCGACCACGCCGAAACCATCACCCCACAGAACATCGAGCGCGTGCGTGCCCTGGGCGGTGGTATCGCCATTCAGGACCGCATGGCCTTCCAGGGTGAATACTTCGTCGACCGTTACGGCGCCAAGGCGGCAGAACAGACCCCGCCGATCAAACGCATGCTCGACATGGGCGTACCGGTAGGTGCCGGTACCGACGCCACCCGCGTGTCCAGCTACAACCCATGGACATCGCTGTACTGGCTGGTCAGCGGCAAGACCGTTGGCGGCATGGAGCTTTACCCGGAAGGCCTGAGCCGCGACACCGCGCTGCAACTGTTCACCCAGGGCAGCGCCTGGTTCTCCAGCGAGCAGGGCAAGAAAGGCCAGATCAAGGTGGGCCAGCTGGCTGACCTGGCGGCGTTGTCGCTGGACTTCTTCAGCGTTGATGAAGAGGCGATCAAGGGCATCGAGTCGGTACTGACCATTGTCGATGGCAAGGTTGTGTACGCTGCCGGCGAATTTGATCGCCTTGGCCCACCGCAGGTGCCAGTGCTGCCAGAGTGGTCGCCAGTAGCCAAGGTGCCAGGGCACTGGCGCGTGGGTACGCCGTCGCTGGCGGCTGCCGTGCATCAGTGCTCGGGGCCGTGCGGGGTACATGCGCACAGTCATGACAAAGCGCGTAAATCGAGTGTGCCGGTCAATGACTTCCAGGGCTTCTGGGGGGCGCTGGGTTGCTCGTGCTTTGCTTTCTAAGCTGAGCTGATGTGAAGAAGGGGCCAGTTTGTGGCCCCTTTTTTATGTTGCCTGTTCTGGCCCTATCGCCGGCAAGCCAGCTCCCACAGGACTGCACAACCCTCAAGGCCTGTGGAGGTCCTGTGGGAGCTGGCTTGCCGGCGATAGGGCCAGGGAGGCTAGCATCAATGGTGAGCCTTGTGCTCAGCCCCCGCCAGCAGATGCCGAATCTTCACTTCAACCCCATCCGTCTGCAGCATCCGCACCCGCGCCTCGATCTTCAGCTCCCCCCGGGTCACCCGATGGTGATGCCGCAAATGCTCCAGCCACGACTCTTCGAAGAAAAACTCCAGCCAAAGCGCCGGGTCTGCACTGTCGCGCATCAATCCCCAGGACAGTGCCCCATTGCGCTTGCGCATGGCTTCCAACTCCCGCGCCGCCAGCTGGAAGGCTTCGGCCTTGGCCGGGTCGATGTGATACTCCACCGTCACCATCACCGGCCCGCTTTCCTTGTCCATGTCATCGTTCAGCACCGGCACTGGCCAGTGCAACGACGGTGTCAGCTCTTCGGCTTCGGTTTCCGGCAGGGTCACCTTGCAGGTCAGCAACGTACCCAGGGCCAGACCACCCGCCGCCAGCAGCAGGCTCAAGGTGATCGACGCATGGCTGGCCAGCGTGCCCCACAGCAACCCGCCACACGCCATGGCACCAAAGAAGATCAGGATGTACACCGACAACGCCCGCGCCCGCACCCAGGCTGGCACCGAGGTTTGCGCCGCCACCTGCAGGTTGGACAGCACCGCGATCCACGCCGCCCCGCTGAGCAGCATCGCCGGCAGCAGCACATAGAAGTTGCGCACAAGCGCCAGCGCCAGCAGGAACAGCGCATACAGCAGGCTGGCGAACAGCACCAGGCGGTCGCGGCTGATGCGTTCGCGCAGGCGCGGCAGCAGGGTGGCGCCGGCCACCGCGCCAATGCCGATGGCCGCCAGCAGCAAGCCGAAGTCGGCAGCAGTGCCTTGCATTTCGCCGCGCACGATCAGCGGCAGCAGCGAGGTGCCGGCGCTGGCGCAGAAGAAGAACGCTACAGCCCGCAACAGCACGGCCTGCAAGGGTTTGGCACTGCGCGCGAAGCGCAGGCCGGTGCGCATGGCGCCCACGAAGCGCTCGGCTGGCAGCAGCGGCTCCTTCACCTCGCGTTTCCACAGGAACAACACCAGGATCACCCCGGCAAACGAAATGGCGTTGAAGGCAAAGGTCAGCCATGGGCCGACCATGCTCACCACCACGCCGGCCAGGGCCGGGCCAATGGCGCGGGACACATTGATGCCCACACTGGAGATGGCCACCGCGTTGGCCAGGTCTTCCTTGCCCACCAGTTCCGGCGTCAGTGCACTCCACGCCGGCATCATCAGTGCCGTGCCGATGCCCAGTGCCAGGGTCAGCACCAGCAGCAAGGTCACGTTCATCAGCCCGAGCAGGGTAAGGGTTGCCAGCACCACGGCCACGGCAGACATCCACAGCTGCACCAGCAACAGGTAGCGGCGCTTGTCGACGATATCCGCCGCCGCGCCCGCTGGCAGGGCCAGGAAGAACATCGGCAGCGAGCCCGCCACCTGGATCAGCGCCACGTGCAGCGGGCTGGCCGACAGCGTGGTCATCAACCAGCCGGCGCCCACCTCGTGCATCCAGGTGCCGATATTGGAGGCGATGGTGGCGATCCACAGCATGCGGAAGGTGGTGTTGCGCAACGGGCTCCAGGCGCCTGAAGGGGATGTGCTCATGTCAGAAGCTGCCTTTGAGTGGGTATTCGATGATCAGGTAGATACGGTCGATGTCATCGCCGGCCTGGGCCTGATTGGCGCGGTGGCTTACATGGGAGAACGACAGGCTCAAGTCTTTGGCGGCGCCCGACTGCACCACGTATTTCAGGTCGATGTCGCGCTCCCAGTGCCTGCCGCCGTCGCCGTACTGGCCAACGTAGGCGCCGCTGGCCGGTGCATGGCTGCCGTCGATGCCACGGCCGCTGACGTAGCGGCCCATCAGGCTCAGGCCGGGGAGGCCGAGGGTGGCGAAGTTGAGGTCGTAGCGCAGTTGCCACGAACGCTCGCCCGGGCCGTTGAAGTCGGCGTACTTGATCGAGTTGGCCAGGTAGATGGAATCGCCGCCGACGAAGTCGAACGGGGTGTCGCCCTCGACCTTCTGGTAGGCCAGGCTCAGCGCCTGGGCGCCGAAGCTGTACTTGGCCAGCAGGCTGTAGGCGAGGGTGTCGATTGCCCCGGCACTGGCATTGCCCGTATCGCGGGTTTTGTAGAGATTGCCGTCCACGCGCCAGTTGCCTTCGGCCAGGTTCAGGTTGAGGTAGGCCTGGCGCCAGGTGTCCTCCAGCTGCCCGGCATACAATGCCGCGCCGAACGGCCCGTCGGGTGCGAAGGCGGCACCGGCCAGGCTGATGGCCCGGTTGTGCGTGGTGGCGCCGTAGCCGCTGAAGTCGTCGTGGGTGGAGCTGTTGTCCTGGTTGTTGAAGGCGGTGAAACGCCCGGCTTGCAGACGCCAGTCGGGCAGGTCGGTGTTCTCCACGAACCAGCCGGTGGCGTACTCCGGGTGCAGGCGCTTGTCGCCGGTGTCGAACACCGGGGTTTCCACGTTCATTTCGCCGTAGCGCAACTGGGTGTTGCCCAGGCGCAGCTTGAGTGCGGCGCCGGCGCTGGAGTAGTCGGATTCGGCGCGGCCATCGCTGTCGCGTGGCAGCAGACCGGTACCGGCATGCCCGCGGCCGCCGTCGAGCTTCAGGCCAAGAAAACCGTGGGCGTCGATGCCCACGCCAACCGTGCCTTCAGTGAAGCCCGAGCGGACCTCGCCGATGAAGCCTTGAGCCCATTCCTGGCGGTAGTTCTGGCCGCTGGCAGAGGGCGAGCGGAAGTCGCTGTGCAGGAAGTAGTTGCGGCTGAGCAACGACCAGCCGGGTTCGTCGGCCTGGCTGAGTGCGGGGCAGAGGGCGAGGGTGGCGAGCAGGGCGCGGCCTGGTCCGTGTGTGGCGCGGATCATGGGGAGCTCCGGGGGATGATCCGGGACTGTGGAGCAAGGATAGGCCGGGGGTCTTGTAAGGGTGTGCTGGGGTTACCTTTCACCTGCTCCGGCCCTATCGCCGGCAAGCCAGCTCCCACAAGTACTCCACAGCTTTCAAGGACTGTGCCGTACCTGTGGGAGCTGGCTTGCCGGCGATAGGGCCAGTGCAGGCAGTAGAAGGCTCAAGCCATGTCGCTAATGGCGAATTCCTCAGCCAGATGGTCGATCAGCGCCCGCACCGAAGGCAGCAACCCGCGCCGCGAAGGGAAGATCGCATGCACGATGCCGCAACGCGGATGCCAGTCGGGTATCAACTCCACCAACCGCCCCGCAGCCAGGTCTTCGCGCACCGCCACTCGCGGCAAGTGCGCAATCCCCACCCCAGCCACCACGAAATGGCGCAGGGCAAACAAATCGTCAGTCACCATGCGCGGCGTATGCGGGATGACAATGCTGCGGCTGCTGTCCTCACCCTGGAACAGCTCCCACTGGTACTCACGTTGTGCGCTGCCCCAATGCAGGCTCGGCAGCGTGCCAAGCAACTGCGGATCGAAGCCCTTGGGCAATTGCTCCAGGTACTGCGGCTGGCCCACCAGGCACTGGGTACTGTTGCTCAGCACCTTCATCACCATGTCGGTGTTCTCCAGCGGTGGAAAGCGCACCCGCAGGGCAATGTCGAAGCCCTCGTGCAGCAGGTCGACGCGGCGGTTGGTGCTTTCGATGAACAGCTCCACCTGCGGGTACTTGAGCATGTAACGGGTCAGCATCGGCCCGACCCAGGAGTTGAGCAGGGTGGTGGGGCAGCTGATACGCACCAGCCCGCGCGGCTCGCTGCGGTTGCGCTCGATGATCTCCGCCGCGCCCTCGGCCTCCACGCGCATGGCCAGGCAGCGGTTGTAGTAGGCCTGGCCGATTTCGGTGAGCGAGCAGTGGCGGCTGGTGCGGTGCAGCAGGCGCACGCCCAGGCGGTCCTCAAGGTCGGCGATGCGCCGGCTGAGCTTTGACTTGGGCATGTCCAGCGCTCGGCCTGCCGGGGCGAAACCACCGTGCTCGACTACCTGGGTGAAGTAGTAGAGGGAATTGAGGTCTTCCAATGATCGTTCTCCAAACGGAACGCTAAGGGCGGTTTTCGCAGTCTAGTGCAGCAAAGGTGATGATTTTAATCTGTGCCCATCAACGCGAAACACCCCGAATAGCTGAAAAATTCATAAACCTTAGGAGCACAGACCATGAGCAAATTCACCTACAACCGCCTGAACAAAGACGACGCTGCCGTACTGCTGGTAGACCACCAGGCGGGCCTGCTGTCGCTGGTGCGCGACATCGAGCCGGACAAGTTCAAGAACAACGTGCTGGCCCTGGCTGACCTGGCCAAGTTCTTCAACCTGCCGACCATCCTCACCACCAGCTTCGAGCAAGGCCCCAACGGCCCGCTGGTGCCAGAGCTGAAAGCACTGTTCCCGGATGCGCCGTACATCGCTCGCCCTGGCCAGATCAATGCCTGGGATAACGAAGACTTCGTGAAGGCGGTGAAGGCCACTGGCAAGAAGCAGCTGATCATTGCCGGTGTGGTGACTGAGGTTTGTGTAGCCTTCCCGGCGCTGGCTGCCCTGGAAGAAGAGTTCGATGTGTTTGTGGTGACCGATGCGTCCGGCACTTTCAACGAAATGACCCGCGATGCTGCCCATGACCGCATGAGCCGGGCGGGTGCACAGCTGATGACCTGGTTTGGCGTGGCCTGTGAGCTGCACCGCGACTGGCGCAACGACATCGAAGGGCTGGCGGCGCTGTGCTCCAACCACATTCCGGATTATCGCAACCTGATGACCAGCTACAACGCGCTGACTGCGGGTAAGTAATTAATCAGTAGCAGTACGCACACAGGCCGGCTCCCTCTGTAGGGAGCCGGCCTTTTTTGTTGCTGTTTGTTCCAGCCATTGACCTGTATTGGCCGTGTTGTTAGCGTTTCACCCGAGCGCGAAGCCAGTTGTCATTCAGCGACAGTAACTGGATCAGGAACCCCATCGATGGCTGAATCATCAGTGTAGGGTGAGACCTCCACACCCTGGCTTGAGGTGTGCGTGTGAATATCAAGCATCTGATAGGGCCACTGGAAACAGTGGCTCTTTTCTGTGGTTGGTACAGACATCCGTATCAGCACGGCCTCCGTGGAAGCCATGGGCTGTAACCCTTTTTGGGAAGTCTCCTACATGAAGGTGCGGACGGCATAACTGCGCCAAATAGGCAGGCCAAGCGCAAACTGAGCACCCGGAAATTCTTCAGGAGTGTCTCAATGTGCCACGCCAATGCTAGCTTGAAAAGTGTAAGGCATGACCTTACACTCAATCACCAATGATCAGAAGTTTCAGGCACAAAGGCCTGAGGCTTCTCCATCAGCAGCGAGACTCGTCTGGAGTGCGTGCAGACCATGTAAATCGCTTGCGGCGTTTACTTGCTTCCCTTGAGGTCGCGCAAACGGCAGCAGACATGAACCGTCCCGGCTACCGCCTTCATCCTCTGCATGGAAAGCTGGATAGCTTTTGGGCAGTGAATGTCTCGGGTAACTGGCGCTTGGTATTTCGCTTCGTTGGTACCGATGTGGAGCTTGTTGACTATCTGGATTACCACTAGGGGGCTTCAGTCATGCCTATGTTCGATCCTCCCCACCCTGGGGAGTCTTTGCGAGAAGATGTGTTGCCCGCAATTGGCATGAACGTCTCTGAATTAGCTCGCCACCTTGGCTATTCACGTGGGCAGTTATCCACTGTGCTCAACGGGCGCGCCGCCATTTCAGCCGATCTTGCTTATCGACTTGAGCTGGCTGGCCTCGGTCCTGCCCGGCAGTACCTTGCCGAACAGGCAGCTTACGATCTTTGGCAAGCCGCCCACCGTGAGCATCCTCAGATAGAGCGATTGGTTTTCGTCTGACTATTCAATCCGCATCCGAATCAAACAACCGCTCCAACTCCACCCGCGCCTCCTTGGCCGTCTGCATCACCTTGGCCCGGTCATCGCGCACCTGCCCCTGGGCCACCAGCACTTCCTCGTCATGCTGGGTAAACCGCGCAATCCGGTCCGCCGCCTGTTCATCGCTCAAGCCCAACCCTACCAATGCCCGGCGGGTCATCTCCAGGCTGGAGTAGAACGTCTCGCGAATCGGCTCTGCACCCACATCCACCAACTTGTGCACATGCTGGCGGTTACGTGCCCGGGCCAGCACTTTCAGGTGCGGGTACAGGCGCTTCACGCGTTCAGCCGTATGAATGGCAGCTTCCGGGTCATCGATGGTGATGATGAAGTACTCCGCCTCACCCACCTTGGCCGCATGCAGCACTTCGGAGCGCAGCGGGTCGCCGTAGAACACCGGCACCTGTTCGAACATGCGGGTCATCTCGATGGTGTCCACCGAGGTTTCCAGGGCAATGAACGGAACTTTCTGCGCCCGCAGGATGCGCGCAACGATCTGGCCCATGCGGCCCATGCCGACGATCACCACCCGTGGCGTATCAGTCTGGATCTGCTTGTACTGCTCAGGCACTTCTCGCACAGGCTGCGGGCGTTTGAGGGCGCGTGCGCAGCCCAGCATCAGCAGCGGGGTGATGGCCATCGACAGGGTGATGGTCATCAACAACAGGTCGTAAGTCTGGGTGTCGAACAGCCCCTGGTCCTTGCCCAGCTTGAACACCACGAAGGCAAACTCGCCGCCGGCAGCCAGCACCATGCCCAAACGCAGGGCGCTGGCGCTGTTCAGGCCACCGGCCAGGCGGCCGACGCCAATCAGCAGCACCAGCTTCACCGCCACCAGCAGCAGGGTCAAACCCAGCAGCACCAGCGGCATTTCCAGCAACAGACGCAGGTTGGCGCCCATGCCGACGCTGATGAAGAACAGCCCCAGCAGCAGGCCCTTGAACGGTTCGATCTGCGATTCCAGCTCGTGGCGGTATTCCGAGTCGGCCAGCAGCAAGCCGGCGAGGAACGCACCCAAAGCCATCGAAACACCGGCTTCCTCCATCAGCCAGGCAGTGCCGATCACCACCAGCAGCGCGGTGGCGGTGGACACTTCCGGCAGGCCGGTGCGGGCCACGGTGCGGAACACCGGGCGCAGCAGGTAGCGGCCGCCGATGATGACCACGGCGATGCTGGCGAATACCTTCAGACCGTGTTGCAGGCTGTCGCCGTGGCTGGTGTCCGGGCCACTGGCGGCCAGCAACGGAACCAGGGCAATCAGCGGGATGGCGGCGATGTCCTGGAACAGCAGGATGGCGAAGGCCAGGCGGCCGTGCGGGGCGTTCAATTGCTTGCTCTCGGCCAGGCTCTGCAGGCCAAGGGCGGTGGACGACAGCGCCAGGCCCAGGCCGAGCACGATGGCCGCCGGCAGCGTCTGGCTGAAGCCGAACAGGGCGATGGCACCGATCAGCGCGCCGGTCAGCAGCACTTGGGCTGTGCCGACGCCGAACACCGATTTGCGCATCAGCCACAGGCGCTTGGGCGACAGTTCAAGGCCGATGATGAACAGCAGCAGCACCACACCCAGTTCGGAAATATGCGCCACGCTTTCGGTGTCGCGGATCAGGCCCAGTGCCTGCGGGCCAATGATAACGCCTGCGAGCAGGTAGCCGAGTACGGCGCCTAGCTGCAGGCGTTTGGCCAGGGGGACGGCGAGGACTGCGGCGAGCAGGAAGATGACGGCGGTTTGCAGCAGGCTGCCTTCGTGTGGCATTGGCTCGTACTCCATGAGCTGCCGGGGCAGCGTTTGAACAGTTTGGCCGACAATTCTGGGGAATGAGGGGGTGGTAGACAATCTGCTTTCAGGGAGAAAGATTGTCCTGGAAAAAATGACAGTTGCTGCAAGCTGCGATCAATTGTGGGAGCGGCCTTGTGTCGCGAAAGGGCTGCGCAGCAGTCCCGGGATTTTGAGGTGGGGCAGAAATTTCTGGGGCTGCTTTGCAGCCCTTTCGCGACACAAGGCCGCTCCCACAGGGCCCGCGCTCATACGCCACCAAACTGCGCCCGATACTGCGCCGGCGTCATCCCGATGCGCTCACAGAACACCTTGCGCATATGCCGGTCACTGCCAAATCCGCACTGCGCCGCCACCACCTTCAATGGCAGGTCGCTGCCTTCGAGCAGTTTGCGCGCCCGGTCGATCCGCGCATTCTGCAGGTACTGCAACGGCGTCACCCCCACCTCGCGCTGGAACGTGCGGGCGAAGTTGCGGCTGCTCATGGCCACCAGGTCGGCCATCTTCTGCACGGTAAACGTCTGCTCGATATGGTCGACGATGTGCGCCTGTACCCGGGCAATCGGCGAATCATCACGCGGCACCGCCGCCAGCAACGGCCCGTACGGGGTCTGCCCGCCTTGGCGATGACGGGCGACCAGCAGCACCTTGGCCACTTCCAGGGCCAGCGCCTTGCCGTGGTCCTCGGCCACCACCGCCAGCGCCAGGTCGATACCCGCAGTGATCCCGCCCGAGGTAATCAGGCAGCGGTCGATCACGTAGATCTGCTCAGTCTCGACCTTGGCCTGAGGAAACGCCCGCGCCAGGCGCTCCACGTAATTCCAGTGGGTGGTGCAGCGGTAGCCGTCCAGCAGCCCCGCCCGGCCCAGCAGGAACACCCCGGTACAAATGGCACCAAAGCGCTTGGCGCTGCGCACCGCCCCTGGCAACCAGCGCTCCAGCGCTGGCACGGCAATGTCATACGCGCCAGGGCCGCCGGGCACCAGCAACAGGTCGACGGCGTCCGGCAAGTCTTCCAGGCGCAGGTCGGCCACCACTTTCAGCCCACAGGAGCCGCGCACCGCTGCTTGCCCTTCGGCCAGGGTGAGCAGCCGGTATTGCCGCTCTGCCGGCAAAAAACGGTTGGCGATGGCGAACGCATCCATGGGCCCGGTCACATCCAGCAAGAGCACATCGTTGAACAGCACCATGGCCACGGTGCGGTGAGCGGTTACCTGCATGCTTCTTCGCTCGATAGCTGAATACAACGTGCATCTTACGGTATACCGCTGCGCACAATTAAGAACAATTCAGGTTTGGCTCAGGACTTTGTCATGTGCCGGGGGCGAGACTTTCTGCATTCAACAGGAGAGTCGCCATGCACCCCGGCACGCCCCAAGAGCCGCTGCAAACCCCCGGCGCACTGACGCCCGCGCGGTTACGCCAGGCCAAGGAACTGATGCTGCGCAGCTCGCTGTCGATCATCGAGATCGCCAGCGTGTGCAACCTCACCCGCAGCCACTTCTCCCGCGCCTTCAAGGTCAACACCGGCCTTTCGCCCCAGGCCTGGCGCCTGCTGGCACGCATGGAAAAGGCCAAGCGCCTGCTCGCCACCGAAGCACCGATAACCCATGTGAGCCTGGAATGCGGCTTTTGCGACCAGGCCCATTTCACCCGCGCCTTCAGCCGCCTGGTTGGCCAGCCGCCCAAGGCCTGGCGGCAGGCGCAGGCCATTTCTTAAGCCGTATCTATCCACCGGTATAGCCCCTTGCGGACAGTACCGGCCCGTATTCCCAACCCAAGGAGTCACCCCATGAGCCAACCCGATTACAAGCGCTTGAACAAAGACGACGCCGTGGTCCTGCTGGTAGACCACCAGACCGGCCTGATCTCGCTGGTGCAGGACTTCTCGCCCAACGAGTTCAAGAACAACGTGCTGGCCCTGGGTGACCTGGCCAAGTTCTTCGGCCTGCCGACCATCCTCACCACCAGCTTCGAGCAAGGCCCGAACGGCCCGCTGGTGCCCGAGCTGAAAGAGATGTTCCCGGATGCGCCGTACATTGCCCGCCCCGGCCAGATCAACGCCTGGGACAACGAAGACTTCGTCAAGGCGATCAAGGCCACTGGCCGCAAGCAGCTGATCATCGCCGGCGTGGTAACCGATGTATGCGTGGCGTTCCCGACCCTGTCGGCGCTGGCCGAAGGCTTTGAGGTGTTTGTGGTGACCGATGCTTCGGGTACCTTCAACGAAACCGTGCAACAGGCAGCGTGGGTACGCATGACCCAGGCGGGCGCGCAGATGATGAACTGGTTCTCGGTGGCGTGTGAGCTGCACCGTGACTGGCGCAACGATATCGAAGGGCTGGGTAACCTGCTGTCGCAGCGTATTCCTAACTACCGAAATCTGATGAACAGCTATGCAGCGTTGACTTCGCGTTGATGTAAACCTGTACCGGCCTCTTCGCGGGTTTACCCGCGAAGAGGCCGGTACAGGCTACAAAGGATTCACAGGCAGGGTGAAGCGAATCCGACACCCACCCAACTCCGACACCAAGGCCTGCAACTGCCCACCATGGGCCTGCACCACCGAACTGCAAATGGCCAACCCCATCCCCATCCCGCTGCGCTTGGTGGTGTAGAACGCCCCGAACACCTGCTCCCGCTCCTCAGGTGCAATCCCCGGCCCATTGTCGTCCACGCAAATCTCCACCGCATCCCCGACGACCGCCGAAGCAATACGCAGCACCCCGTCACCGCGATACCCCGCCAGCGCCTCCAGCCCGTTGTTGATCAGGTTGTACACCAATTGCTGCAACTGCACCGGGTCGGCCATCACACTCACCCCTGCCTGCAAGCGTGTCTGCACGTCCACCGTGCCCTTGGCGGCATCGGCCGAGGTCAGGCGCACGACCTCACGGATCAGCTCATCCAGCTTCACGGCCTTGAGCTGCACCGGCGATTGTTTGGCCAGCGAACGCAGTGCGCGCACGATGTTGGCTGCACGCTCGCTGTCGTTGCGGATGTCCTCCAGGCCGGCAATCGCTTCTTCCAGGTCGGGCTTGGCGCGCTTGAGCCAGCGCAGGCTGGCGGCGGCGTTGGAGGCAATCCCCAGCAACGGCTGGCTGATCTCGTGGGCGATGGACGCCGACAGCTCGTTCATCACCTGCAGGTGCGCACTGCGGGCCAGCTCTGCACGAGAGCGGCGCAGCTCGGCCTCCATCTGCGCGCGGCTCTGGTTGTCTTCGGCCAGGCGGGTATAGAACTTGGCAGTTTGCAGCGACACCGCCGCCTGCGACGCGAGGATTTCCAGCATGGCCAGGCGCTGGCTGCCAAACAGGTTGGGCACCAGGCGGTTTTCCAGGTACACCAGGCCGATCAGCACGCCCTGGATCACCAGCGGCAGGCACAGCACCGAACGGGCGTTGCGTGCCTGCAGCTCGTGGCGGAAGGCTTCGGGGCAATCGCTTTGGGCATCGTTGAGCACCAGTGGCTTGCGGGTGCGCATGGTGGCGTTGATGACTGAAAGCGGTGCCTGGGTCATGAACTTCTGGCAGTTGTCCATGCTCACGTGCAGCCCGGCATCGTCGATGTAGGCGAGGGCAGCCATCTGGAATTCGGCACCGCTAACGATCAGCAGTGCGCCATGGTCGGCACCTGAATGCTGGGTCAGGTGGCCCATCAGGGTTTCGATCAGGCCTTCGAGCAGTACTTCTTCGGACAACGCGCGCGCCGCTTCTATGCCCGCTTCCAGGTCCAGCTTGGCCTGGTGGTCGGTGTGGCAGGCTTCCTGGATCGGCTGGGTGCGCAAGAAGGGGTGCAGTGCCTCCAGCTGATGCACCTTGCCGGTCGCCCCCCAGATATGGAAACAGTCGCGGGCAACGCGCAGGTGCAGGTTGGCACCGGAAATCAGGCCGCTGGGGATACACACCTCGGCCAGCTGTTCATGGGCCAGGGCCTGTTCTTGGATGAAACCGGCAGCGGCGGCGGCGATCTGCGCCTGGTCGAAGCAGCGGATGGCGCTCAGGCCGTCGCCTTCGAGCTTGGCGATCACGCCTTCGATCAGCAACAGCTTGTTGCGGAAGGTGGCCGGGTTGAAACCGGCCCAGCGGCCGAAGCGCTCGCGCAGGGCCTGCAGCTCGCGCAGCTTGTCGGCAATGCTGCCAGCGGCCTCGGGGCTGCCCAGGGCCAGGCCGCGAAACAGGTGAAAGTCGGCCAGGTTGATGTGCGCCGGTACTGCCCAGGTGTTGTCTGCGGCCAGTGCCAGGTTGCGCATGGCCTGCGGGATATTGCCCAGGTAGAAGTCGCACATGCCGGCGAACAGGTACTGGAAGAACCGCGTCGTGGGCGATTTCGAGGCTGTGGCCGAGGCTGGGCAGGGCGTGCCGCTCAAGCGGGTGACGAACGCTTGCTGGGCTAGCAGGATCTGCTCGACGTCGCGGTAACCGTAGCGACGTACGGTGGTCAGGCCTTGCGCTAATTCCTCGACCACGTCTGGCAGGTAACGGCCCATGAACAGCGAGTCGGAAACCAGGTGGTTGCAGGCGTAGCAGCTCATCGCCAAGTCGCCGCTCAGGCGCCCTGAATCGACCGCATCCAGCGCGGTACGGCGGGCGAACTCCATGGGCGAGGTCCAGGCGCTGACCTGGTCCAGGGCCAGCAGCGCGCTGGTCAGGTCCGCGTCGAAGCCGTGCCGTTCAATCAGCTTGAGTGCGGCCAGGCAGCAGGCGTGGCCATCATGGTAAGCGCCGAAACGCTCGGCAATCATCACCCCGTACCAGGCCATGCCATAAGTGCTGCCCGGGGCAGCACCGTGCAGCAGCGACAGCTCCATGAGCTTGGCCAGGTGCAGAAAGCAGATGTCGTCCTTGACGAAAAATGATGACGACAGGGTGGCCAGCAGGCTGATGGCAACCGTCACTTCTTCCGAATCGGTGCGCTGCAGCGACTCCAGACAGTGCCGCCCTTTCTGTTCGATCAAGGCCTGCACATGGGCATGACTCGCCTCGACCTGTTGCCAGTCGATGCCCCGTACCGGGCTTATACCCAACAAGTCCAGGCCGGATATGGCGCTGTCGATGGCTGCCTGATAGTCGCCGCGCAAGGTATGCAGCAGTGCCTGCAGGCGGCACACCCGCGCCTGGTCCAGCGTCGAACGTGCGCGCTGGCGGCATTCGGTGATCCGGGCTTCGGCTGCGATCATTCGCGACAGTTGCATGTCGCACTCCGTCGCCATGCAGGCGATGGCAAAGCCATGTGTGGCGCGGCTTTCCAGCGTGGCACCGTGCTGCAGAAGCTGCTCGGCGGTGTGCAGGTAGCCTGCGCTCTGCTCGAAAGCGCCACCGTCGCGTGCGCGCGTTGCTGCTTCGCGCAAAAGCTGCAGGAACGCTTCGCAGTCATCTGCTGCAAACCCGCATGGGCTGGCGCGTTGCAGCTGGCTGGCGAGCTCGAACAGTGCATCGTGCAGGTGGTGTGGCCAGGCCTGTCGCATGGCCAGGGCAATACGTGCATGCAGTTGGGTACGTTCGCGTATGGGCGTGAGCGCGTACGCGGCTTCCATCACCCGCTCATGGGCAAAGCCCAGGCCGTTCTGGCCCTGTTGCAGGAAACCCGCGCCAATCAAGGCTTTCAACGGTTCGCCAGGCGCCTGGGCAAGAACCTGCTGAAGCAAGCGCTCATCGCAGCGGCTGCCCGCCGCGCTGGCCACCCGCAGCAGGTCGCGTTGCGGCATCGGCAGGCGGGCCAGGCGGTGGATCATCAGGTCGGCGACATTGTCGGAATAGCGGTGGCGGGCCACGGCCTGCAGGCACCATGACCAGCGCATGGCCTGGGTGTCGAAGGTGAACAGCTGGTCCTCGACCATGGCCCGGAGGATCTGATTGATGAAGAACGGGTTGCCCGCCGTCTTGTCGTGCACCAACACGGCCACCGGCAATGCGTCCTCGGGGCCGATGTGGTAGCGCTCGCCGATCAGCTCGGACACCGCGTCCACAGCCAGAGGCCGCAGGTTCAGCGTGGTGCTGCGTACCGTTGCGGGTAGGCTAAGGGGGGCACTGCTGGCTGGCGCATCATTGCGCCGGGCGACGATCAACAGCAGGTTGCCGGGTGCGTGAGCCAGCAGCTGCGTCAACAGTTGCTGGCTGGCGTCGTCGGCCCACTGCAGGTCATCGAAGAACAGCACCAGCGGCTGACCGGGGCGGCTGAACACCTGCAAGAACTCGACGATCGCCCGTAGCTCCTTCTGCAGTGCCAGGCGCGTGGGCTTGGCCGGCAACTCGGGCAAGGGGCCAAGGATCAGTTGCAGGTCTGGGGCCAGCTTGCCGAGCAGCCGGCCATGGCCTTTGATGCGGCGCAGGATCTCGCGGCGCAGGCTGTCGAGGGCCTGGCTGTTCTTGGCCAGCAACTGGGTGGTCAGCGCACCGAGAATGTCGACCCAGGGTGCGTAGGGCACGGTTTGGGCAACGCCGTTGCACTTGCCGATGGCCCAGTAACCCTGGGCGTTGGCTTTGAGTGCTGCCTCGACCAGAGTCGACTTGCCCATGCCGGTGGCGCCGTTGATGAACAGGGCTTGCGGCTTGCTGTCGCGGCGCAGGGCCTTGAGCAGCAGGGCGATGGCCTTCTGTTCGGCGCAGCGGCCATACAGGCGTTCGCGGCCAGGCGTGGCGGGGTCGGCGCAGCCTGGCTCGAAGCCCTGAATGGTCTTGCTGGCGGCCCATTGCCGCTGGCAGTGGGCCAGGTCTACCGCCAGGGCGCGCGCACTCTGATAGCGGGCGTCGGGCTCCTTGGCCAGCGCCTTGGCCAGCACCCGGCTGAGCGGCTGTGGCACGTTGCTGTCCACTTCGCAGGCCGCCCTTGGCTGCACGCCGGCATGCAGCTGGCGCCAGTGCTGAGTGTCGCGCCCTGCCAGCGGCAGTTCACCCAGCAGCAACTGGTACAGGATCGCACCCAGGGCATAGATGTCACTGCGCTGATCGCTGCTGCTGCCGTGCGGGCAGACCTGTTCCGGTGCCAGGTACGACCAGTTGCCGAGCGGGGCGCCTTGTTCGCCAATCAGTTCCGCCAGGTCGGCGCGAAAACAGCCTAGGCGCACTCGCTGGTTGGCGTACAGGCACACGTACTCGGGCTGTAGCGCGCCATGCAGCACATTGCGTGCGTGAGCCTGTGCCAAGGCATTGGCCGCATTTACCGCGATGTCGAGAAATGGCGCCAGGGCTGCGGGGCCTTCGGCGATCAGGTCGGCGATTGAGTAGCCAGCCGGGTACACCAGCAGCGGGCCTTCGGCCGAACGCACGAACGCAGACGGGATCACCGCCCACTGCGGGTCCAGTTGCAGGCGGTAGTCTCTTTCCAGGCGCTGACAGGCGGCCGGGGCCTCGAGCGGCGCGCGTACGGCGATCCAGGCCTGATGGGTGGCCGGGTCGCGCAGGCGAAAGTAGCTGAGCTCGCCTTCCTGTCCCAGCGCGCTGATGTCGCACCGGTTCAGCCAGCCCTCGTCAACCGACTGGTCGTATTCGATGGGCCTGTGGGCAAGGCGTTCATCGAGCATAAAGCACCCCCTGCTAGCGACATCCTGAGGCGCGAGTATACGCAGCGGGCCCAGTAAGGATGCGGCTTGTAGCCTGCCTGGCAGGAACGGGCACGCTGTTGTCCGTTATCGCACCCTGCGGGCAGACGGGCTTTTGTATAGTCCTGAGGGCAACCTATCCCTCGGGATAATTGTGTGAACGCGTACGCTGTCCTAGCCTGCCCGGGGCTGCGTAAACGCCCATGCCCGCGTGAGGACGCCATGATCCGAATAGGCAATGCCCAAGTGTCGCTGGAGCGGCGAGAAGTGTTTCTCGACGGCAAGCCGATCCTGTTGGGTGGCCGCGCATTCGAGGTGTTGGCCACGTTGATCAAGGCCAAGGGCCGGGTGGTCGGCAAGGACGAACTGTTCAGCCAGGTGTGGGCCGGCACGGTGGTCGAGGACAACAACCTGCAGGTGCAGGTGTCTTTGCTGCGCAAGGCCTTTGGCGACCGTGGGCTGATTCAGACCGTACCCCGCCGGGGCTACCGCCTTGCTGCCGAGATAAGCCTTGATGTCCCTTGCCAGGCACCGGGCCACTTGCCGCTGGGTGCCGGTGCCGACATGTTTGAACCCTTGGAAGACAGTGCGAACGTACCGGTGCTGGTGGTGGACGATGACCCCTCGGTGCGTACGGCACTGGGCCGCCTGCTGCGCTCGCAGGATATTCCGCATCATTTGTTCGCCAGTGCCGAGGCGTTGTTCGAAGCCCGTCTGGAAACCCCCTGCGCCTGCCTGCTGCTCGATATGCACCTGCCCGATACCACTGGCCTTGAGGTGCAGCACGCCCTCCGCCAGCTGGGGCTGCCTTGGCCGATCGTGTTCATGACCGGTTTCGGCACCATCCCGATGACGGTGCAGGCCATGCGTGCGGGGGCAGTGGAGTTCCTGACCAAGCCTTTTGATGAAGACCAGTTGCTGACGCTGCTGCAGGCCGTGCGCACCCGGGCTGTGGTCGATGGGCGCAAATGGCACCATGCGCGGCAGGTCGAGGCAAAGTACCAACGCCTGACCCAGCGTGAGCGCCAGGTGTTCTCGCTGGTGGTCGATGGCCTGTCGCACAAGCAGATCGCCAGGCAGATCGGCACCAGCGAAGTGACGACCAAGGTGCACAAGAAAAACATCATGAACAAGATGCAGTCCCGCTCGCTGGTGGAACTGGTGGCCATGCACAACGTCATTGGGGCGCGGGTAGAGGGCCTGGCCGGCGCATGAGCAGATGGGTGTGCATCGTCGACGACGATGCTTCGGTGCGCAAAAGCCTGGCCAACCTGCTGCGTTCGGCCGGATTCGAGAGCCTGGCGTTTGCTGCCGGGGATGTATTCCTGGGTTCGGAGCTGGCGCGGCAGGCGGGCTGTGTGCTGCTCGACCTGAAAATGCCCGGAATGAGCGGGTTGGCCGTGCAGCGCGAGCTGGCCCGGCAGCAGTGGCGGTTGCCAGTGATCTGCATGTCGGCGCATTGGGATGATGACGCGGTGCATGCGGCAATGAGCCTTGGTGCGCTGGCCTGCCTGGGCAAGCCCTTTTCTGAAGAGGTGCTGCTGAGGGTGGTTGAAGAGGCATTGGCTGGCAGGCAGTGATGTGCAGTTAGTACCGGCCTCTTTGCTGGCGTGCTCGCTAAGAGGCCGGTAGCGTTAACATCCATCTCAGCACACCTGCGCAATCAATCTGTTTGCTGCTGGGCAATGCTCGCCGGGTTGACCGATTAGCGAGCCTCTTGCCATGCCCCGCCTGAAAACCTTCCTCGCCCCCCAATCCCCAATCCTGACCGCCGCCGGCCTGCTGTTCATGCGGGTAATGGCCGCCTTGCTACTGCTGTTTATCCATGGGTTACCCAAGCTGCTGAACTGGAGCGGGGAATTGCAGCGTATCGAGGACCCATTCGGGTTGGGCGCACCGCTAACCTTGGGGCTGGCGGTTTTTGCCGAGGTGGTCTGCCCGCTGTTGCTGCTTTTGGGTATTGCCGCGCGCCTGGCTTGCCTGCCTGTGCTGGCAGTGCTGCTGGTGGCGCTGGTGGTGGTGCACCCGGACTGGACGCTGGAGCAGGGGCAATTTGCCTGGTTGCTGGTGGTGCTTTACGGCGGGTTGGCGTTGACTGGGCCTGGAGCGTATTCGGTTTCCGGGTATTTCTGGCGGGGCAAAGCAGCCCCGGTAATCTAACTGCTCCCCGGCCGGTACTGCAGGGCCTCGGCCAGATGAGCCCGGCCAATCGCTTCGCAACCCTCCAGGTCTGCCAATGTTCGTGCCACCTTCAACAAGCGGTGTGCCGCCCGCAGCGATAAGGTCAATCGCTCACAGGCACCCTCCAGCCAGGCCTGGTCTGCTGCCGTCAACTCACAGTGGCGGCGCAACCCCTCAAGGTTGAGAAACGCATTCGCGCACCCTTGGCGCCGGTGCTGCAGTTCTCGTGCTTCAGCCACCCTGACGGCCACATCGGCACTGGTCTCTCCGCAGGGCTGGTTGTTCAGCGTGGTGCTTTCGCGGGCCACGGTCAGGTGCAGGTCGATACGGTCCAGCAGCGGCCCGGACAGCTTGTTGCGATACCGTGCGATCTGCTCGGTGCTGCACCGGCAGCGGCCTGTGGGGTCGCCCAGGTAGCCGCAAGGGCAGGGGTTCATGGCAGCCACCAGCTGAAAGCGTGCCGGGAAGCGCACCTTGTCGCGGGCCCGGGCAATCACGATTTCGCCCGATTCCAGCGGCTCGCGCAGCACTTCCAGCACACGCCGTTCGAACTCTGGCAGCTCATCCAGAAACAGCACGCCATGGTGGGCCAGGGTGATTTCGCCCGGTTGCGGCCGGCTGCTGCCTCCGACCAGTGCCGGGCCGGAGGCGGAGTGATGAGGGTGGCGAAACGGCCGTTGTGGCCAGCTATTCAGCGGTGCATGCCCGCTGACCGACTGAATGGCCGCTACTTCCAGCGCCTCGTGCTCGTCCAGCGGCGGCAGCAGCCCGGGCAGGCGGCTGGCGAGCAAGGTCTTGCCGGTGCCCGGGGGGCCTGTGAACAACAGGTTATGTGCCCCGGCCGCTGCCAGTAGTAAAGCCCGTTTGGCTGCCAGTTGGCCCTGCACTTCGCTCAGGTCCGGGTAGGGGCGTTGATGCAGGATCAGGCCATTGGCAGCGTACGGTGGTAGCGGCACCTGGCCATTCAGGTGGGCGACCAGCTCCAGCAGGTGCCCCACTGCATACACCACCAGTCCACCCGCCAGGCTGGCTTCCTCGGCATTTTCCCGTGGTACCACCAGCGCCCGGCCTGCCTCTCGCGCCGCCAGTGCCGCAGGTAGCACGCCCTGCACCGGGCGCAGCTTGCCCGACAGCGCCAGTTCGCCCAGGCATTCGACCTCGGCGAGGGTGGCAACCGGCACCTGGCCGTCGGCAGCCAGGATGCCCAGGGCAATGGCCAGGTCGTAACGCCCGCCATCCTTGGGCAGGTCGGCAGGGGCGAGGTTCTGGGTAATGCGCCGCTGCGGGTAGTTCAGCCCGGAGTTGACGATGGCGCTGCGCACCCGGTCCTTGCTTTCCTTAACGGTGGTTTCCGGCAAACCGACCAGGGTGAGATGGGGCAGGCCATTGGCCAAGTGGGTTTCGACGCTGACTGCCGGTGCCTGCACACCCACCTGGGCGCGGCTATGGACGAGGGCTAGGGACATGGACGCTCCGTTGTCGCTGGAAAGGGCCGCTTCCTGCGGCTGGGCCAAGGATAGCCAGCGCCGTGCCTGGGCGGCGCAAGAAGTGTGCGTCATGGTTTTTCAGGGCAGGGACTTTCCCTGTATTTTCAGGCAGATTGGCAAGAATGGATCCAATTACCTTTGCGCAGGTGCCCGCGATGGCTTAGTGTTGTTGGGCAACTGCCGTTGCCATGGGATGGCACTGCGGCTTCTTTCAAATGGACTTGAGGTATTGCTCCGTGCAAACGCTCGCCCGCACGCGCCAGGTTATCCGCGAACTGGTGCAGGCCAATTCATTCATAGAGCTCACCCGCTTTTTCGACAGCCTCGAGGCGCAATGGCACCAAGCCCCGCCCGGCGAGTTTCCCGCCTACATGGCGGCCCTCGAGGGGCACATGCTGGTCGACCTGAGTAGCCAGGGCGACAGGGCGCTGAGCCAGGTGCTCAAAGCCTGGATCGATGCCTGCCCCAAGGCCTATCACCCGCAGGTGGTAATGGGCCTGCATTGTTTCCACCGCGCCTGTCAGGTGCAGGGCGGCGGCCAAAGCAACGCGGCGCGCGTGCTGGCCGTGGAGCAGATTTGTGAACGCGCGACGGCGCACTTGCTACGCGCCATGGACCGTTCTGCCCAGCCTGTGGCAGCGGCCATTGGTATGCTGCGCATCTGTGCGCAATTGCGCGAGCCCGGCTGGTTGGTCGAACTGTTCCAGGGGCAGCCCGCCCGCTACAGGCCCAGTACCCATACCGATGTGGAAGTGCAGGAGGCTGCGGCGCCACTGCTGGTGAAGCATGGGCTGCTGCCCCTGGCCGAATTGCCACTGGCATTGCCGGCATGCCTGAGCAGGCGGGTCGATCACGAGAACGAAGCCCCCCGCTATTACTGGCTGCGCCATGCGTTGGTTGCCCGCCCGGGTTGCTTCGAAGCGATCCAGGCCCTTGCCGAATACTTGCTGCCCCGTTGGGGCGCCAGCTTCGATGCGCTGGAGCTATTGGCCAATGGGCCGTTGTGCGAGGCGTGGGGCGAAGCGTTACGTAATGCGTTGCGCTGGATGGCCGTTGAAGACCGGCTGAAACTGCCCCATGGCGACCAGTTGCAGGCCGTCGCGGATTGGCAGGAGCTGTTTGATGCCTGGTTGCAACGCCCGCTAAGGCCCAGGGAGCGCGCTGTGGTGTTGGCTTGGCGAGCCGCGCTGCGCAGCAGTGCCTTGCAGGACCTTGTCGGTGGTATGCGCGACTTTACCGCGAGCTTTGCGTGCAACGCCGATCACGGCGCAATCCGCGCCATGGGCGTGCCGTTTCGCTGTCTGGTCGAGCTGATACTGCGCGATGGCATGGCAGATGAACAACAGCTGTTGCGCACCGCCATCGAGCGCCTGTGTGACGGTCGCTTGCATGCTGGCGCCAGTGCACTGCGCGCTGTCGGGCATCGCTTCGGTCTCTGGGGGATGCCGCGCTCGGCCGAGCAGGCAAGGGTATGGTCGCAGGTGGCAGTGAAACTCCAGCGCGCGGGCCAGGTATCGGGCCTCGAGGTGCTTGGCGCGGCGCGGCTGCTGTGGGCTGCCAACCGGCATGAGCTGGCCTGTTACCTGTATGAGCGCTGTGCCGAGCTGAACCTGCCGGGGGCTGCCCTGGGACTGTACGAACTGCACAGCGGCGGCCTGAGCAACACTCCGGCGCACTATCTGGATGACGAGGCGGCAGAGCACTGGCTGCTGCGTGCGGTGGAAACAGGCAGCCGGCAAGCCAAGTACAACCTGGCCTGCTTGCGCATGGAGGGTGATGAGGACCTCAACGAGCGCAGTGCCATGCTGGCCGTCAGGCGCCTGCTGGTCGACGCGCTGGGCAATGCACAAACCAATGCACGCGCGCGCTTGCACCTGGGGATTCTGTTGCGCCAGTTTGGCGAAACGCAGGAACGGGCCGAAGCGGTCGCCTACCTGTCGAGCCTGGTCGAGCACCCGGACCCGTGGATTGCCGGGCGTGCCAGCGCCGAACTGGGGCTGGCCTGGATGCAGGGGCGCGGCACCCGCAAGCAGAGCCGTTTTGCCGCCATCGAATGGGCCAACCGTGCGGCCGCTTTGCAGCCAGGGGATTCGGCCATCGAGGATATCCAGGCCGAGATACTCAATTCACACAACCGGGTGAAAACCTTGGTTACCCAGTGTGGTGCGGCCCTGTTTCGCGGCACCTTGCATGCCAGCGAGTTGCCGCCGAAACAGCTCTGCGCGAGCTAGCACAGGCTTGCTCGAATCCTTGTGGGAGCGGGCAAGCCCGCGAAGCAGGCGACGCGGTGGATGGCGCCGGCTGTGCCGGTGTTCGCGGGCATGCCCGCGCCCACAGGTTAATCTTCAAGCTCAGGGTTTGGCGCCAAGAATGATGTGCGAAGCCTTGATCAGCGCAGTGGCCTTCACGCCCGGTGCCAAACCCAGTTCCTGCACGGCTTCGCGGGTCACGATGGCATACACCTCGGTACCGCCGGCCAGTTTCAGCACCACCTCGGCATTCACCGCACCATCGCCAACCCGCACCACTTCACCTTCCAGGGCGTTACGGGCCGACAGCTTGTAGCCGCCAGCGTCGGTCAGTAGCACCACCCAAGGCGCCTTGACCAGCGCTACGGCGTCTTTGCCGACGTTGATGCTGAGGTTATGCAGGCTGGCCATGGTGACCACTGCCACCAGCTTTTCACCGCCACCCAGGGTCAGTTCGACTTCGGCATTGACCGCACCGGGCTGAACGTTGGTGACTTTGCCTTCGAAAACATTGCGTGCGCTGACTTTCATGGGGAAACGCTCCGTGTAACAACCCGCGCCCGAGGGATTCAGGCGCGCACATAAACCCAGGCAGTCAGGCCCGAGGCAAGGGTGACGGCGACACGCTTGTAGTCGGCGACTTCATAGCGGTCTGCCGCCGCCAGCTCTTCTTCGCTGATCTGGAAGACCATGCCGGCCACGCTGTCATCGGCCTGGCTGCTGGGGGAAACGATGGGGTGACGGGATTTGCCGCTGGCCGCCAGTACGGCCGGGTCGGTGATCTCGACCCAGTCCTGGCGGTAGCCCGGCATGCGGTCGGCCTGGCCGTTCAGCTCACGGCCGAAGTTGGCCAGTTGCACGGCCTTGTCCTGCAAGGTGCCGTAGGAAAACAGCAATACCGGGTAGGCGCTGGAGGGCTGCATTCACTCATCCTGTGGGGTCGGGTTCAGCCGTGCTTCCAGCTCGGCTACTTGTTTTTCCAGGGCCTCGAGGCGTGCGCGGGTGCGCGCCAGCACGACCATCTGGCTGTCGAATTCATCGCGGCTGACCAGGTCCAGCTTGCTGAAGGCACCTTGCATCAGCACCTTGAACTGGCTTTCCAGCTCTGCGCGGGGCTGGGCGGTATCGCCGCTGAACAGGCGCGCGGCCTGGTCGCTCAGGGCATCGAGAAGGGCTTTTGGCGCGAGCATGGGGCTGTCCACTGAAACTGAGAATGGCCGGCAGTGTAGCACGGGCCATTACGCGGCTTGAGGCCACACGCCTGCACGTTTTTCGCGCAACGCGCCCTGCCGGTGCGCACCGAAATTGTGCATGTTTTCCATGCTGGCGACTGGCCAATCCCGACTGATTTGCATAACCCACTGTTTTCCGGTGCTTTGCCGGAACTGGCAAGGTTTCTGCAAAGACCTGTACGAGCCATGCACTGATGCAGTTCCTTGTGACCAGGCAGTGCGCACGCGGAGCCGGATGCCGACGACGCGTTACAAAGCCAACCGCTGCGCTTAGACTTGAGACGGGTTTGTTTTCCTGGGGCAAGTCCACCAAATCGGGAGAGAGTTTCATGAAGCTAGTCACAGCCATCATCAAGCCGTTCAAGCTGGACGACGTGCGCGAGTCGCTGTCGGAAATCGGCGTGCAGGGCATCACCGTTACCGAAGTCAAAGGTTTCGGTCGCCAGAAGGGCCACACCGAGCTGTATCGCGGTGCTGAATATGTGGTCGATTTCCTGCCCAAGGTGAAGATCGATGTCGCCATCGATGACAAGGACCTTGATCGGGTAATCGAAGCCATCACCAAGGCAGCCAACACCGGCAAGATTGGTGACGGCAAGATTTTCGTGGTGAATCTGGAGCAGGCGATCCGTATCCGTACCGGCGAAACCGATACCGACGCGATCTAAGCAGCAACAAAGCCTCACCAAACCCAAAGCCCCAGGAGAAAACAACATGACTCTGCGTAAGATCGCAGGGCTAGGAGCCCTATTGTCCCTCGTAATGCCCGGGCTTGCCCTGGCAGAGGAAGCTGCCCCAGCGCTGAACTCCGGCGACACCGCCTGGATGCTGACCGCAACGGCGCTGGTGCTGTTCATGACCATTCCGGGCCTGGCCCTGTTCTATGGCGGTATGGTGCGTTCCAAGAACGTGCTGTCGGTGATGATGCAGTGTTTTGCAATCACCGGCCTGATGAGCATTCTCTGGGTCGTCTACGGCTACAGCATGGCCTTCGATACCACCGGTATGGAAAAGGGCGTGCTCAACTTCAACTCCTTCGTCGGCGGCTTCTCCAAGGCCTTCCTCAGTGGAGTCACGCCCGAGAACCTGACGTCGGCCACCGCGCTGTTCCCTGAGGCGGTGTTCATCACCTTCCAGATGACCTTCGCCATCATCACCCCGGCGCTGATCGTGGGTGCCTTCGCCGAGCGCATGAAGTTCTCCGCGATGCTGGTGTTCATGGGCATCTGGTTCACCTTGGTGTACGCGCCGATCGCGCACATGGTGTGGAGCGGTGACGGTGCACTGATGTGGGACTGGGGCGTACTGGACTTCGCGGGCGGCACCGTGGTGCACATCAACGCCGGTATCGCAGGCCTGGTCTGCTGCCTGGTGCTGGGCAAGCGCAAGGGCTACCCGACCACCCCGATGGCCCCGCACAACCTGGGCTACACCCTGATGGGCGCGGCCATGCTGTGGATCGGCTGGTTCGGCTTCAACGCAGGCTCCGCCGCTGCCGCCAACGGCACCGCCGGCATGGCCATGCTGGTCACCCAGATCGCCACTGCCGCTGCTGCACTGGGCTGGATGTTCGCCGAGTGGATCGGCCACGGTAAGCCAAGCGCCCTGGGCATTGCCTCGGGTGTGGTTGCCGGCCTGGTCGCCATCACCCCGGCTGCAGGCACCGTGGGCCCGATGGGCGCCCTGGTGATCGGCCTGGCTTCGGGTGTGATCTGCTACTTCTGCGCCACCACCCTCAAGCGCAAGCTGGGTTATGACGACTCGCTGGACGCCTTCGGCGTGCACGGTATCGGCGGCATCATCGGTGCCATTCTCACCGGCGTATTCGCAGCTCCGGCGCTGGGCGGCTTCGGCGCCGTCACCGACATCGGCATGCAGGTCTGGATCCAGGCCAAGGGCGTGATCTTCACCGTGGTCTACACCGCCATCGTCACCTACGTGATCCTCAAGGTGCTGGATGTGGTGATGGGCCTGCGGGTCAACGAAGAAGAAGAGTCGGTCGGTCTCGACCTGGCTCAACACAACGAACGCGGCTACAACCTGTAACTGCGACGCGGTAAAAACTTGCCCGGCTTGCCGGGCATTTTTTTGCCAGATTTTTAGCATTTCCCGCACGGCAAACGGTTTATCCATCACGTTCGCGACGTAGGTAGAAAACTTACAAGTCGTAGGGCATTTATGGTGCTTTGCTTTTTCCACGGGCGCGCTAGAATGCGCGCCGAAGGGTGTTTTACGAGTAGTCCACACACTTCTCCAGCCTTTGCTAGGCTTGCCAATAGCGTGTGGCCAGCAGGGGCTAATGGATTTGTCAGGTCCTGCCAGGAGCAGGGCCTGCTGGGTGCCGCCTCCCATCAGGAGCGCCGACCCAAGGGCAGTGGCCTAACCCACGGCCAGTTGAATTTTCACTGGTGGCTGCCGGTCTACGGCTGCACTGGTCTATAACTAACCTGCTTTTCGCAAGTCATGAGGTAGAACATGAGCGACGACGATCTGGAAAACGACGACCTCGAAGTAGGCGACGAAGACGAGGGTGATGAAGGCCTCGAAGCGGCAGCTGACGACGGCGCCGAAGACGCTGGCGATGACGACAGCAGCCCGGCACCCACTGCCAAGGGCAAATCCAAGGCGGCGGTCTCGGTAGACGAGATGCCGAGCATGGAAGCCAAGCAGAAAGAGCGTGATGCCCTGGCCAAGGCGATGGAAGAATTCCTTTCTCGCGGTGGCAAAGTGCAGGAAGTCGAGGCCAACGTGGTCGCCGACCCGCCCAAGAAGCCGGACAACAAGTACGGCAGCCGCCCTATCTGAGTGGCTGATCGCAAAAAAGCCCGCCGTCGCTGCGGGCTTTTTTGTGTCTGCGGGTTATGGGTTGCCTGTGCCCGCGAATGGGCCGCGTAGCGGCCCCTGTCAGCGCCAGCGCGCAAGCACGTCGGGCAGCTGCGACAGGCGCTGGATCTCGGCATCCGGCGCCTGCTCGCCCGCCCAGGCCTTGCCCTGTGGGTTGAACCACACCGCTCGCAGCCCGGCGCGTTGGGCGCCGGCAATGTCATCGCCAGGGTGGTCGCCGATGTGCACAGCCGCGCTGGCGTCCACTTCGCCACGGCGAAGGGCTTCCAGGAACGGGGCCGGGTCTGGCTTGCCGATGCCAAGGTCCTCGGCGCACAGGGCAAAGCGGAAGTAGTCCGCCAGCCCCAGCCGGCTTACGTCGGCGTTGCCGTTGGTAACCACACCCAGGGTGTACTGATGGCGCAAGATCTCCAGCACCGGCTGCACCTCGGGGAAGATCTCCACCTGGTGGCGGGCATGCAGGAACACTTCAAAGCCTTCATTGGCCAGCTCCTGCGCATGTTTTTCGCTGTAGCCGACCTCTTCCAGGGCATGGAACAGCACCCGTCGGCGCAGGGCGCTGATGCGGTGCTTGAGGCCGGGCTCGGCCTGCACCAGGCGCTCGCGGATAGCAAACAGGTGCTCTACCGGCACACCGCCCAGGATCGGGGCGTTGGCTTCCAGCCAGTCGCGCAGCACGACTTCTGCACTGGCGATGACCGGCGCGGTGTCCCACAGGGTGTCGTCAAGGTCGAAGGTGATCAGCTTGATGCTCATGAGTCTGTGCCTTTGCTGCGTTTGGCCCGAGGGTGGGCGCTGTCGTACACCGCGGCCAAGTGCTGGAAGTCCAGGTGGGTGTAGATCTGGGTGGTGCTGATGTCGGCATGGCCGAGCAGCTCTTGCACCGCGCGCAGGTCCTGAGACGACTCCAGTATATGGCTGGCGAAGGAATGGCGAAGCATGTGAGGGTGCAGGTGCTGGCCCAGCTCGCGTTCGCCGGCTGCCTTCACCCTTCGCCGAACGTCCCGGGGGCTGATGCGGTTGCCGTTGCGGGTGATGAACACCGCGCGATCGTGCGGGTTACCGATGCCGCGCAGGCGATACCAGGCCTGCAACGCCTCGCGGGCCTTGCGGCCCACCGGCAGCACGCGTGCCTTGCCGCCTTTGCCCAGCACCTGTACCAGGCCGGCGGCCAGGTCGAGGTGATCGAGATCGAGGTTGGTCAGCTCGGACAGGCGCAGGCCCGACGAGTAGAGCAGTTCCAGGATGGCGTGGTCACGGCGGGCGAAGAAGTCGTCGTCGACGCCGCCATCGAGCAGCTGCTGGGCACGGTCGGTGTCCAGCACTTTGGGTAGCCGTCGCTCACCTTTGGGCGCGCTCAGGCCGGAAGCCGGATCGTGCTGGCACAGGCCTTCGCGGATGAGGTAGCGGTACAGGCCGCGTACTGCCGAAAGTAGCCGTGCCAGGCTGCGCGAAGACTGGCCGTGGTGGTGCAGGCGGGCGATCAGCTGGCGCAACGGCTGGATCTGCAGCGTTTGCCAGTCGGCAATGCCGTGCTCCTCGCAGTAGGCCATGACCTTGTTCAGGTCGCGACGGTAGCCCAGCAGGGTGTGCTCCGACACCTGGCGCTCGTTGCGCAGGTGTGCGCAATAAGCCTCCAGTTGGCGCTCCATCAGCGTACCGGGCGCAGGGTTTGGGTCACGCGTGGCACAACGCGGCCGAGCACCTCGGCAATGTAGCCGAGGAACAGGGTACCGACGCTGCTCTTGTAGTGTTGCGGGTCGCGGCTGCCGATTGCCAGCACCCCATGCAGCCCTTGGTACTCAAGGGTAGCGACGGCGCTGGAGCCCACTTCCCGGCGCTGTTCCTCACCGAACAGGAAGGCCAGCTCGTGCTCGCGCAGGTTGCCACTGACCGTCTTGCCGCCGCCCAGCAGGGCACCGATGGCTTGTTGCGCCTCGGTGTTGCTGACCCAGCGCCCGACCGGCGCGACGTTGTCGCCGAACAGGATCAGGCTGACGAAGGGTACCTGGAACTCCTGGCGCAGGCTGTCCTCGACGGCCATCACCACTTCTTCCAGGCTGCCGGCATCGAGCAGGTCCAGGATCAGCCGGCGGGTCTTGTCGAACAGCCGGTCGTTGTCGCGGGCCACGTCCATCAGTTGCGACAGGCGATGGCGCATCTCGATGTTGCGGTCACGCAGCAGCTTCAGTTGGCGCTCCACCAGCGAAACGCTGTCGCCACGCTGGTGCGGGATGCGCTGCTCGATCAGCAGCTCGTCGTGCTCGGCGAAGAAGGTGGGGTGGGCGCGCAGGTAGGCGACCACCGCTTCTGCATCGAGCTCGACGGACTGCGTGGGTACAACCTTGGGCTGATCGGTCATGGCGTTTACTCGCTTAGAGACGAACCTGTCCTTCGTAGACGCGTACGGCCGGGCCGGTCATCAGCACGGGCTTGCCGGGGCCGGCCCATTCGATGTGCAGGCGGCCGCCGGGCAGGTCGAGGGACACCGGGGAGTCCATCCAGCCTTGGCTGATTGCGGCCACGGCTGCGGCGCAGGCGCCGGTGCCGCAGGCCTGGGTTTCGCCCGCGCCGCGCTCCCACACGCGCAGGTTGGCGCGGTGGCGGTCGATGACCTGGATGAAGCCGGCATTCACCCGCTGCGGGAAGCGTGGGTGGTTTTCGATCTTCGGGCCCAGCTCATGCACGGGGGCAGTCTGCACATCGTCGACGCGCAGCACCGCATGCGGGTTACCCATGGACACGGCGGCAATCGAATGCAGCTGGCCATCGACTTCCAGTGGGTAGTTCAGCGCCTGCTCGTCAGCGATGAAGGGGATTTCGGCAGGGATGAAGCGCGGAGGGCCCATGTCGACACTCACCTGGCCGTCGTTCTGCACGTCCAGCACGATGATGCCGCTCTTGGTTTCCACCCGAATGCGCTTTTTCGCGGTCAGGCGCTTGTCCAGCACGAAGCGGGCGAAGCAACGCGCACCATTGCCGCACTGCTCGACCTCGGAGCCGTCGGCGTTGAAGATGCGGTAGCGGAAGTCCACTTCCGGGTTGTTCGGCGCCTCGACGATCAGCAACTGATCGAAGCCGATGCCGGTGTGGCGGTCACCCCATTGCTTGGCGTGCTTGGGCTGGATGTGCGCGTGCTGGCTGACCAGGTCGAGGACCATGAAGTCGTTGCCCAGCCCATGCATCTTGGTAAAACGCAGCAGCATGGGCTTACTCCGGCAGCAGGCTTTCGCCAGCGTACAGTTCGGCGATGGTCTCGCGGCGGCGTACTTCGAACGCCTGGTCGCCGTCGACCAGGATTTCAGCGCAACGGCCACGGGTGTTGTAGTTGGAGCTCATGACAAAACCATAGGCGCCCGCGGACTGTACGGCCAGCAGGTCACCTTCTGCCAGGTTCAGTACACGGTCCTTGCCCAGGAAGTCGCCGGTCTCGCAGATCGGGCCGACCAGGTCGTAGGCACGGCCTTCACCGGCGCGTGGTTTGACCGCACTGACATCCATCCAGGCCTGGTACAGGGCCGGGCGGATCAGGTCGTTCATGGCCGCATCGATGATGGCGAAATCTTTGTGCTCGGTGTGCTTGAGGTATTCCACGCGGGTCAGCAGCACGCCAGCATTGGCCACGATGTAGCGGCCTGGCTCGAACACCAGGGCCAGGTCGCGCGTGCCTACGCGTTCGCGGATGGCCTTGATGTAGTCGGCCACCAGCGGCGGTTGTTCATCGCGGTAGCGCACGCCCACACCGCCGCCCAGGTCCAGGTGGCGCAGGTGGATGCCGCATTCGGCCAGGCGGTCGACCAGCACCAGCAGGCGGTCGAGGGCGTCGAGGAACGGCTCTACGGTGGTCAGCTGCGAGCCGATGTGGCAGTCGACACCGACCACTTCCAGGTTCGGCAACTGCGCGGCGCGCACGTAGATGGCCTCGGCGTCGGCAATGGCGATGCCGAACTTGTTTTCTTTAAGGCCGGTGGAAATGTACGGGTGGGTACCGGCGTCGACGTCCGGGTTGACCCGCAGCGACACCGGGGCCACCTTGCCCATCTCGGCGGCCACCACTTGCAGGCGCTCCAGCTCGTCGGTGGATTCGACGTTGAAGCAGTGCACGCCCACTTCCAGGGCGCGGCGCATGTCTTCGCGGGTTTTGCCAACGCCGGAAAACACCACGCGGTCAGCGCGCCCGCCAGCGGCCAGCACGCGCTCCAGCTCACCGCCGGAGACGATGTCGAAGCCTGCGCCCAGGCGCGCCAGTACGTTCAGCACGCCCAGGTTGGAGTTGGCCTTGACCGCGAAGCACACCAGGTGCTCGGCGCCTTGCAGGGCGTCGGTGTAGCTGCGGTACTGGGCCTCGATGTGGGCGCGCGAGTACACGTAGGTCGGGGTGCCGAACTGTTCGGCGATGGCCGACAGGGCCACCCCCTCCGCGAACAGCTCACCGTCGCGGTAGTTGAAAGCGTTCATCTGGTTTCCTTACTGCGCAGGCGACTGCTCGGGCTCGGACTGCAGCTCGGGCTGCTGTTCTTGTACCGGGGCCGGCTTGGCTTTTGGCTGGTGCTGATGTGCCTTGTGCGCTTTGCCGTTATCGCCGTCTTCAGGCAGATACAGCGGGCCCTTCTGGCCGCAGGCAGAAACGAGGCAGGCAACAGCGACCAGCGCCGCGAAGGAGGAAATCAGGCGCTTCATGGGTGAAATCCTTAGAAAAATGCAGTATTGCGCCCGAGTATACCGAGCGACCGGCGGCTTGCCTATGCAAGGGCCGGTCCGCCGGGCGGGCTATTCTTGGCGCCTTCAATGGCTAAACTTTGCATTCGGCGCCAAGCGCCCGTATCTTGCCCGGCTTGCCTGTAACGCAGCCAATTTCGAGGTTCCTGCAATGAGTTTGAGTGAAGCGCGTTTCCATGATCTGGTCGACGCGACCCAACAGGCCCTGGAAGACCTGTTCGACGAGAGCGGCCTGGACCTGGACATGGAGAACTCCGCCGGTGTCCTCACCGTCAAGTTCGAAGGCGGCGCCCAGCTGATCTTCAGCCGCCAGGAGCCACTGCGTCAGCTGTGGCTGGCCGACCGTTCCGGTGGCTTCCACTTCGACTACGACGAAGAGAGCAAGAAGTGGGTGTGCGAGAAGAGCGAAGAGCTGTTGGGCGAAATGCTCGAGCGCATTGTCTGGGAGCGGGCCGGCGAGAAGCTGGACTTCGACGAGATCTGACATGAGCAGTGCCCAGGCCCGGCCGCCCAAGCCGCTCTATAGCAACGTCAGCCCGGCGGTGCCATCGCCGTGCATCAGCGTATGCCGGCTGGATGAACAGCGGGTGTGCACCGGTTGCCACCGGCATGTCGAGCACATCCGCGAATGGCGCTCGGCCGATGATGAACGGCGCCGGCAGATCTGCCGCGAAGCCCAGGTCTTGCGCGAGCAGGCTAAGGCACACTGAACGCAGGGGCTTGAGTATTTACCCGGCTGTGGTAGTGTCGGGTTCTGCGTCGGTGACGCCAAAGCCTTCTCAAACCCCGCCCTTGGGCGGGGTTTTGCTTTATCTGCACATTGAAAACTGCCTGTTCAAAGGAGTCTGACTGGATCATGAGCACCAAACCTTCCCTCATCCTCACCCGATTGGACGTACAGCGTCTGGAGCGTCTGATCGACAGCCTCGACGAGAGTACGCCGGGTGTGCTCGCCCTGCAGGACGAGCTGGACCGCGCCGAGCAGGTGGTCGGTCACGAGGAAGTGCCGGCAGGCGTGGTGACCATGAATTCCCGCGTGCACTGCCGTGAGGAAGCCAGTGGCAAGGACTACCACCTGACCCTGGTGTACCCGAAGGATGCAGGGCCGGAAGGCAAGGTTTCGATCCTGGCGCCGATTGGCTGTGCGCTGCTGGGGCTGTCGGTGGGCGAGCAGATCGACTGGCCGGCACCGGGCGGCAAAACCCTCAAGCTGAAGCTGCTGGAAGTGGAATACCAGCCGGAAGCGGCGGGCGATTTCGACCTGTAAGGGTCAAGGGGCCGCAAAGCGGCCCCGGCATTTCAGGCGCCTTCCGCCAACACCTGCTCCAACCCCTCATTCAACGCCTGCTCCAGCACCCGCTTGTAGCTCAGGTACACCTGCGTCGCCCCCAGCCGGTCATCCAGCAGCTCGGACAAATCCAGGTCGGTGATGTAGCACCGGTACCGCCCCGCGCCACGCCGCTGCCCGATGATCTGCCGGGCCACCACCGCATACAGCTGGTCACCATGCTCCAGCTCGGAAAACTCTTGCTGGTCGCAGTACAGCGTCACATGTGCCGTACCCGCCACACCGGCCTGGATGATGGCCTGCACCTCGTAGTAAGGCTGAGCGCTACCCTCGACCGGGGCCGGGCATGGCTCGATGCTGCGCGCCTTGCCAGGGCCGGCAGGCAACAGTTGTGCGTAGTGGATGTCCAGCGAAGCCGCGCGCTGGCTGTCCAGCGGCAAGCGGGCATCGCGGCGCATCACCACCGAACGCAGGAAGCGCTGTAGCGGTAGCAGCAGGTGCGCTTCGTCATGCAAGGGCAGGCGTTGCTGCCACAGGGCATTGTATTCATCCAGCACATACAGGTCGGCCCAGCCATCTAGCAGACGGTAGAACACCTGGATGCACGCCGGCCGGCCTTGTTCCAGCACCAGGCGCAGATCGTGGTCCAGCAGGGCGTTGGCATCCAGGTACAGCGGGCTGTAGGCACTGCGCTCTTCGCCCAGGTGGCCGAGCAGCGCATCGTGCCCGGCCAGGGTGGCCAGGCTGACATGCCCGGGTAACAGCTCCAGTACATGGGTGTGCTGGGCTACCTGAAGCAGATAGCGGTGGTTCAGGCCTTGGTCCAGCAATAGCTGCACGGTGTCGAATATTTCCTCCACGCGCTGGCCGATGGCCTGGGCGCGGCTCTGGCAGAAGCAACGCACCCGCACCCGTGGCCGGTGGCCGCGCAGCACCGGGCTGTTGAGGAAGTCGCGCAGGCAGCGTACCAGCGCGTGTTCGCCTTCGTAGCGCTGCACCAGCACTTCGTTCCAGCTGTTCAGGGTGACCTGGTCCAGGGTCAGCACCAGGTTCTCGCGCACGCCGGCATAGCTCAAGGCGTCGGTACGCTCGGTGGTCATCAGGATGTTCAGGTCGCGGTGGTGGCGCAGCGGGTCGACGGCGACGTTGACCAGCAATAGCACCTCGTCGGCAACACTGGGTTGCAGCAGGCGCACTTCGCTGACGATCGGCAAGGGCAGAGGGATACTCTGCTGCAGGCAGCCCACCAGGTTGAACAGCTCGTACTCGGTGAGGTCGCTGATGCCCGGGTGCAGTGCCAGGCGCGTGCTGCTGTCGATCACGCCGTTGCGGTGTGCCCAGGCCAGCAGTTCAAGCAGCTCACGGCAGCGTTTGATCGGGCTGAAGTGTTCAACTTCATGGGTATTCAGGTTGCCGGTGTACAGCTCCCAGTGGTAGCTGCCGGGCTCCCTGCGGTTGGGTGCCTGGACCAGGGTCAGGGTGCCTTCGGCAAGGTCCGGGGCGATGCCGGGGTTGATCACTTCGACCTTGCCCGCACGGCGTTCGAAGGCCGCATACAAACGCCGGCCCAGCACGTTGAGGTCGCGCTGGTCGGCGCGGCTGCTTGCGTTCTGGGTGCGCGCAAACTCGCTGAGGAAGCGATAGCTATGGTTCAGCTCGGCCACCAGTTCGCGGCGTTCGGCTGCCACCTGCTGCACTTTCCATTGGCTGCGGCTGTCCAGCAGGGCCAACTGACGTTCGTCCCAACCCCATTCGTCGGCCAGCCGCTGCAACAGGCGGCGCTGCCAGCCCTGATTACGGCCTTGGTCACTGAGTTTCTTGTTCACCTTCAGGTACAGGCTGCGCCGTACCAGTTCCAGGCGCGCAGGCTCGCCACGTTGCAGCAGGTAGCGCTCGATGCGCCGATAGACCATCACATACGGGTCCAGCTCGTCGAGGTCGAGCTGGTTGGCGAATACGGCTTGTTTGTAGTCCAGGCTCAGGCAGCGCACAGCGGGGTGTTCGCTGGCGTAGGTTTCGGTCAGCAGCAGCTTGAGCAGCGACTTGTAGGGTGAATCGATACCCTTGAACAACTGCCACAGGCCGGCGCCGACGAACTCGCCTGGCGGTATGTGTGCCAGGTTGCCGAGGTCGAGTGCGTCCTGGCTGCGGATGAAACGCTTGGTCAGCAGGGTCTGGGTGTACGCGTGGTAGTTGTGTTCCTGGTAGACGGGTACCAGCCACCACAGCGGTGTGCGCCCGGCCAGCCAGAGGGTGGTGCGGTAGAACTCGTCCAGCAGCAGGTAGTGCTGGGTGGTGCCGCAGTCGTCGGAGCCTAGCTGGCCCTCGCGCTGGCCCTGGGCAAAGCCTTGCGTGTCGATCAGGAAAAAGTGCGCCTCGGCGCCCAGGCTTGCGGCCCAGTCCTCCAGCAATTGGCACTTGCGGCGCAGTTCTTCCAGCAACGGCTCGGGTAAGCCGGGCGCGTGGCATACCCACAGGTCCATGTCGCTTTGCTCGGCCTGGGCCAGCGAGCCCAGGCTGCCCATCAGGAACAGGCCGTGGATCGGGCGTGGCGGGTTGCCATGGCGGGCCTTGTAGGTGAACGAGCGAGCCAGGCGCTGGGCCTCGACCACCAGGTCGGCGCCTGGCTCGTAGCCCGATACGCCGGCTGGAGTGCTGCCCGAGACGTAACCCGGCAATAGCGGGTGGTTCACATGGAACAGCAGCGGCAGCAGCGTCAGTACCTGTTGCTGGCGTGTCGACAGGCCTTCCATGGCCCGTTGCAGCCGCCCTTGGTTCAGCCGCAGGAAGCGCGCACGCAACGTCGCCAGAACCTTGCGGTCGATGCCTTCGTCCAGGTCTGGGCGGATTTCGTGAGGGTGGTTCATTGCGCACTCGGGCAGGCCAGTGGAGCTGTGGCGAGTTTAGCCTGAGTGGCGGGGTCGGATAAGCGGCAATTGAAATATTGGCGCCATTTTTACAGCGCATGCCGGGCGGCTGCAGTTTTCACCGGGCTTGAGGCATGATGGGGGCCTTGAATTCATGAAGAGTAGTCCGATGCGTGTATGGATCGATGCCGACGCCTGTCCCAAGGCGGCCAAGGATCTGATCGTCAAGTTCGCCCTCAAGCGCAAGTTCGAAGTGGTGATGGTGGCGGGCCAGGCCGTCGCCAAGCCGGCGTTCTCGATCGTGCGGTTGATCGTGGTGCCCAGCGGCATGGATGCAGCCGATGATTACCTGGTCGAGCACGCTGTGCCGGGTGAGTTGGTGATCTGCAGTGATGTGCCGTTGGCTGACCGCCTGGTGAAAAAGGGCGTGGCGGCGCTGGACCCGCGCGGGCGCGAATTCGACGAACGCAACATGGGCGACCGCCTGGCGGCGCGCAACCTGTTTACCGAGCTGCGTGAGCAGGGCCAGGTGGGGGGAGGGCAGGCGGCCTATGGCGAGCGCGACAAGCAGGCGTTTGCCAATGCGCTGGACCGGATCATTGCTCGGCTGTCCAAATCCTGAAGTGCAATGCGGTTCTCTGTGGGAGCGGCCTTGTGTCGCGAAAGGGCCGCGAAGCGGCCCCGGCAATCAATGCGGCGAAGCTGACATCCTGGGGCCGCGTTGCGGCCCTTTCGCGACACAAGGCCGCTCCCACAGAAGGCCGCGCCGCATTCTGGACTTTGCGCCGGCGGGACTTACTCGTGCGTGAGTTCCAAGATCCGGTCCACCAGCTTGTAGATCCCGCCAGCCGCTTCGCTGATCGACTTGGCCTCCATGTACGCCGGTGTCGTCACCAGTTTGCGCTGGGTATCTTCGACAATATCGTGCACATCGCACTCTTCATGGGTGCCGCCCATTTTCGTCACGGCTGCCGCAGTGCCTGCGTCGGTACCGATGGTGCAGACCACGCCCGGCCCGTAGATTTTCGCCGCCAGTGCCGGCGAGATGCAGATCAGGCCGACCGGCTTGCAGGCGCCGGCGAAGGCTTCGGCCAGGGCCAGTACGTCCGGGTTGACGGTGCAGTTGGCGCCTTCCACGGCAAAGTTGGACAGGTTTTTCGCTGCACCAAAACCGCCAGGCACGATCAGCGCATCGAAGTCTTCGGCCTTGGCTTCGCGGATGTCCTTGACCTCACCGCGGGCAATGCGCGCCGATTCCACCAGCACATTGCGTGATTCGGGCATTTCTTCGCCGGTCAGGTGGTTGATCACATGCATCTGCGCAATGTTCGGCGCGAAGCACTGCACCTGAGCACCGCGCTGGTCGAGGCGCAGCAGGGTGATCACGCTTTCGTGGATCTCGGCGCCGTCATACACGCCACAGCCGGAAAGAATCACCGCTACTTTTTTTGTCATGTTCACTACTCCTGAGTCGAGGCGCTAAATGTCCTCTAGTTTGGCAGATGTCGCCATAGGGTTTCCTGCGGGTGCGGCCTAATCTTGTGGGATAACGCTTGAGACCGCGCCCATGGACCTGATACTGCTGGCCGTGCCGTTCTTCTTCGTGCTGATCGCCGTGGAGCTGGTGGCCGACCGTGTGCGTGGCCAGCGCAACTTCACCCTGGCCGATTCGATCAACAGCCTGAGCACCGGCGCGCTGTCGACCAGCACCGGGTTGCTGACCAAGGGCGTGGGGTTGGTGACCTATGCCCTGGCCTTCGAGCACCTGGCACTGCTGCGCTTGCCGCCCGATGCCTGGTGGGTGTGGTTGCTGGCCTTCGTCCTGTACGACTTCTGCTACTACTGGCTGCATCGCCTGGGTCACGAACGCAATGTGCTGTGGGCGGCGCACTCGGTGCATCACCAGAGCGAGGAGTACAACCTGACCACTGCACTGCGCCAGACCAGTAGCGGGTTCATCTTCTCGTGGATCTTCTACCTGCCGCTGGCGCTGCTGGGGGGGCCACCGCTGGTGTTCGTCACTGTGGCCTCGCTCAACCTGCTGTACCAGTTCTGGGTACATACCCGGCACATTCCCAAGCTCGGTTGGCTCGAGTGGGTGCTGATTACGCCATCCAACCATCGCGTCCACCATGCGCAAAACCCTGCTTACTTGGATCGCAACTACGGCGGTGTGTTCATTCTCTGGGACCGTCTGTTCGGCACCTTCAAGGAGGAAGACCCGGCTGAGCCGGTGGTGTTCGGGGTGACCACGCCGCTGGCCAGCTGGAACCCGCTGTGGGCCAATCTGCAGTTCTACGCCCAGCTCTGGCATGACGCCAGGCGCACCACAAGCCTGTGGGACAAGCTGCGCATCTGGTTCATGCCCACTGGCTGGCGCCCAGCCGATGTGGCCGCGCGCTACCCGCAGGCCAAGCAGGACCTGGCGTTGTTTCGCAAGTTCGAGATTGCCTTGGGCCGTGCGCAACAAGCCTACGTGGCGGCGCAGTTTGTGGTTTATGTGGCCTTGGGCAGCTACTTGATGGACGTGGCCGAACGCGTGCCGGCCGCCGCGCTGGTGCTCGGCTGGTCGCTGATGGCGTTTGGTCTGTTCGTATTGGGAGCGTTGCTGGAAAACCGGCGCTGGGCTGCGCGCCTGGAGCTGGCGCGGCTGCTGTTGAATGCGCCGGCATTGTACCTGGCCGGCGCTTTGGGCTTAACGGTGGTCGTGCCGCTGGCCTGGTTCCTGCTCGTGGCTTACAGCCTGCTCAGCCTCTGGGGCCTGGGCCTGGCCCGCCGCCTTGCGCTCCGCACGCAGGGTGCGGAAGCGCCGGCGCAGCCACAGCAGGCCACCCAGCGCCAGCAGGCCACCGAGCACCCATAGCTCGTAACGCTTCACGTTGCCCAGCAGGCCTTCGAGGATGGCGCCAAAGTGGTAGGCAGCGGCGCCCAAGGCTATTGCCCAGATGGCCGCTCCAATGCCGTTCAGCAGCAGGTAGCGGCGCGGCGGGTAGCCCGACAGGCCAATGGCCACCGGCATGACCGTGCGCAGGCCATAAACGAAGCGGAAACTCAGCACCCAGATATCGGGGTGGCGGCGGATGTGGTCCAGCGCCCGGTCACCCATGGCCTGCCAACGCGGCTTGCGCGCCAGGATCCTGCGCCCGTGGCGGCGGCCCATGAAATACCACAGCTGGTCGCCGGCGTAGCTGCCGAAGAAGGCCACCAGGCACACCAGGTTGATGTCCATGTAACCGCGGAACGCAAGGAATCCCGCAAGCACCAGGATGGTCTCGCCTTCGAAGAAGGTGCCTAGAAAAAGGGCGAAGTAGCCGAAATCCTGCAGGAATTGTTGAAGCATTTTCTGAGGTGCTGGCGAAATGAACGCGCAGCCTACCCCTTCGCGCGCGTTCGTGAAAGTGTCCAAATGTGTCTCGACATGAACAATCCCTACTCAGACAATGCCGGAAGGCACGCGCCATGGCTTGCCCTGGTGTGTAACACAGGCGTCATAATGGGCGCTTATCTTGCCGCTCAATTGATGATAGGGCGTTAACGTCCTCAGGAACGCCAGATGAATAACGAAGTGCTCACCCCTGTCGTGATCAAGGAAGCTCATGAGCTCCCGGAAGAGATGGTCCAGACCCCACCAGACCTGCCGCCGGCACCCGAGCCGGAGCCCGCAGCGGAACTGGTGGCGGAGCCTGTGGCCCCGGCGCCCGCGCCTGCCCCGGCAATCGCCGTCCCTGGCCTGGACGACAGCAGCCTGTACATTCATCGCGAGCTCTCGCAGCTGCAGTTCAACATTCGCGTGCTGGAACAGGCACTGGACGAGAACTACCCGCTGCTCGAACGCCTCAAGTTCCTGTTGATCTTCTCCAGCAACCTCGACGAGTTCTTCGAGATCCGCGTCGCCGGCCTGAAGAAACAGATCAATTTCGCCCGTGAACAGGCTGGCGCCGACGGCCTGCAGCCGCACCAGGCGCTGGCGCGCATCAGCGAGCTGGTGCACATCGAGGTAGAGCGCCAGTACGCGATCCTCAACGACGTGCTGTTGCCTGAGCTGGAAAAACACCAGATCCGCTTCATTCGCCGCCGTTACTGGACGCCCAAGCTCAAGACCTGGGTGCGCCGCTATTTCCGCGACGAAATCGCCCCGATCATCACCCCGATCGGCCTCGACCCGACCCACCCGTTCCCGCTGCTGGTGAACAAGAGCCTCAACTTCATCGTCGAGCTCGAAGGTGTCGATGCCTTCGGTCGTGATTCCGGCCTGGCGATCATCCCGGCCCCGCGCCTGCTGCCGCGGGTGATCCGCGTGCCGGAAGAGGTCGGTGGCCCAGGCGCCAACTACGTGTTCCTGTCGTCGATGATCCATGCGCATGCCGACGACCTGTTCCAGGGCATGAAGGTGAAGGGCTGCTACCAGTTCCGCCTGACCCGTAACGCCGACCTGGCGCTGGACTCCGAAGAAGTCGACGACCTGGCGCGCGCCCTGCGCGGCGAGCTGTTCTCGCGCCGATACGGCGACGCCGTGCGCCTGGAGGTGGCCGACACCTGCCCGAAACACCTGTCGGACTACCTGCTCAAGCAGTTCAGCCTCAGCGAAAGCGAGCTGTACCAGGTCAATGGCCCGGTCAACCTCACCCGCCTGTTCAGCATCACCGGCCTGGACAGCCACCCGGAGCTGCAATACACGCCATTCACCCCGGCGATTCCCAAACTGCTGCAGAACGCCGACAACATCTTCAGCGTGATCGGCAAGCAGGACATCCTGCTGATGCACCCGTTCGAGTCCTTCACCCCGGTGATCGACCTGCTGCGCCAGGCCGCCAAGGATCCACACGTATTGGCCGTGCGCCAGACCCTGTACCGCTCCGGGGCCAACTCGGAAATCGTCGATGCCCTGGTGGACGCGGCGCGTAACGGCAAGGAGGTCACGGCGGTGATCGAATTGCGTGCGCGCTTCGACGAAGAGTCCAACCTGCAGATGGCCAGCCGCCTGCAAGCGGCCGGTGCGGTGGTGATCTACGGCGTGGTCGGCTTCAAGACCCACGCCAAGATGATGCTGATCCTGCGCCGCGAACAGGGTGAGATCGTGCGGTATGCGCACCTGGGTACCGGTAACTACCACGCCGGCAACGCCCGCCTGTACACCGACTACAGCCTGCTCACCTCTGACGACGCCCTCACCGAAGACGTCGGCAAGCTGTTCAGCCAGCTGATCGGCATGGGCAAGACCCTTCGCATGAAAAAGCTGCTGCACGCGCCGTTCACCCTGAAGAAGGGCATGCTCGACATGATCGCGCGGGAAACCCAGTTCGCCCTCGAAGGCAAGCCGGCGCACATCATTGCCAAGTTCAACTCACTGACCGACGCCAAGGTCATCAAGGCGCTGTACAAGGCCAGCCAGTCGGGCGTGAAGATCGACCTGATAGTGCGTGGCATGTGCTGCCTGCGCCCAGGCATTCCGGGGGTTTCGCACAACATCCAGGTGCGCTCGATCATCGGCCGCTTCCTGGAGCACACGCGGGTGTTCTACTTCCTCAATGGCGGCGAAGAGCAGATCTACCTGTCCAGCGCCGACTGGATGGAGCGCAACCTCGACAAGCGTGTGGAGACCTGCTTCCCGGTGGAAGGCAAGAAGCTGTTGCTGCGGGTGAAGAAGGAGCTGGAAGGCTACCTGACCGACAACACCCACGCCTGGACCTTGCAGCCAGACGGGCGTTACGTGCGCAGCACGCCAACCGGCAACCAGAACCCGCGCAGTGCCCAGGCGACCCTGCTGGAGCGCCTGAGCAACCCGCTCCTCAACGTACGCTGAGGACGAAGCCGACCCGGGCCAGCCACTCCGCCTCGTTGGCGAAGTCGGCCTGGGTCAGCTGGTTCTGTTCCAGCCATCCTTCCGGGAAGGCGACATCGAGGCTGTCATCGGCAGCCTTGAGTTCTACTTTCGGCATCTGCTGGTTACCACGGATGTGGTGGAACAGGATGGCGAAGCGCAACAGCACGCACAGGCGCAGTAGCTTGATACCTTCTTCACCCAGCTCGGCGAACTTGTCCTTGGGGATGTTGCGGCGGTGGCCACGCACCAGCAAGGCCATCATCTGCTGGTCCTCGCGGGAGAAGCCCGACAGGTCGGAGTGCTCGATCAGGTAGGCGCCGTGCTTGTGGTAGTGGTAGTGGGCGATATCCAGGCCGATTTCGTGCACTTTCGCCGCCCAGCCAAGCAGATCGCGCCAGTTTCCGTCTTTCAGGTCCCACGCTTCGGCCACTTGGTCGAAGGCGTGCAGCGCCTTGCGCTCGACGCGCGCGGCCTGGCCTTGGTCCACATGGTAGCGCTCCATCAGCGAATTCAACGTGCGTTCGCGCACGTCTTCATGGTGGTGACGGCCGAGCAGGTCGAACAGCACACCTTCGCGCAGTGCGCCGTCGCAGTGGTCCATGCGCTGCAGTTCCAGGGCGTCGAAGATCGCCTCCAGAATCGCCAGGCCTGCCGGGAAGATGGTGCGGCGGTCCGGTTTGACGCCGTCGAAGTCGATCTTGTCGACCTCGCCCAGTTTGAACACCTTGCGTTTGACCCAGGCCAGGCCTTCAGCGTTGACCTCGCCATTGCCCAGGCCGCCGGCCTTGATGGCGGCGCCGATGGCGCGGATGGTGCCGGACGAGCCAATGGCCTCGTCCCAGGTCAGGCGGTGCAGGGCGTGCTCGATGCTCATCAGCTCCAGGCGCGCGGCGGTGTAGGCCTGGGCGTAGCGGGCCGGGGTGATCTTGCCGTCGCGGAAGTAGCGCTGGGTGAAGCTGACGCAACCCATTTGCAGGCTTTCGCGCAGCAGCGGCTCGAAGCGCTGGCCGATGATGAATTCGGTACTGCCGCCGCCAATGTCGGCCACCAGGCGCTTGCCTGGGGTGTCGGCCAAGGTGTGCGACACACCCAGGTAGATCAGGCGCGCTTCTTCACGGCCGGAGATCACCTCCACCGGATGGCCGAGAATGGCCTCGGCGCGCTGGATGAATACGTTGCGGTTGCGCGCTTCGCGCAGGGCGTTGGTACCGACGATACGCACGGCGCCGGCCGGCATGCCGTTGATCAGCTGTGCGAAGCGCTTGAGGCATTCGAGGCCCCGCTCCATGGCTTCTTCGCTAAGCAGGCGGTCCTCGCCGATGCCGGCGGCCAGTTGAACCTTCTCGCCCAGCCGCTCGAGAATGCGGATTTCGGTATGGTGGGCCTTGGCCACGACCATATGGAAACTGTTGGAGCCAAGGTCGATGGCAGCGATCAGGGACAGGTTCTTCGCGATGGTATGCGGCATGATCTGGTTGTTCTCGGTCGTTAACCCGGCAATCGTGCCACGATAGCAGGCTGTCGCCAACGCGTGACACGCAGCCGGTGTGCTGGCCTTGATGCAAGGCAATGTGCCATTCGATTCTATGACGGCTGTATGACAGTTTCGATTCGCGGCGTCTTGCACAACTATAGTTACACTCAATCGTCCGCAGCTTCCTGTAGACGGCAGGGGCGGCTATGATGGGCAACGTTTTTTATTGCTTACGACCTTGGAGATTTCCATGAGCGACAAAATCAAACACGTCACCGACGCCAGCTTCGACGCCGACGTACTGCAGGCTCAAGGCCCGGTGCTGGTCGACTACTGGGCTGAATGGTGCGGCCCATGCAAGATGATCGCTCCGGTTCTGGACGACATCGCTGCCACCTACGAGGGCAAACTGACCGTCGCCAAGCTGAACATCGACGAGAACCAGGAAACCCCGGCCAAGCACGGCGTGCGTGGTATCCCGACGCTGATGCTGTTCAAGAACGGCAACGTCGAAGCCACCAAGGTTGGCGCTCTGTCCAAATCGCAGCTGGCCGCGTTCCTCGACGCTCACCTGTGATGTGAAAAGGCCCCGCAAATGCGGGGCTTTTCTTTTTCAGAGCACTAGACGCAGAAAAAAGCAAGTGTTACATTCGGCCTCGCACTGCTTTTCCAGTGCCCTCTACACGCCGTCGCCGAAGCATCCCTAATTCGAATCAGTACGCGATCCTGTCGCCATCTAGCGGCGCGGCCTCATTAAGCCAGAAGCTTAATTCTCCCTTCTTACATGATTACGTCACTCCCCTTATGAACCTGACTGAACTCAAGCAAAAGCCGATTACCGATCTTTTGGAAATGGCCGAACAGATGGGCATCGAAAACATGGCCCGTTCGCGCAAACAGGACGTGATTTTCGCCCTGCTGAAGAAGCACGCGAAAAGCGGCGAAGAGATCTCGGGTGACGGCGTGCTGGAGATTCTCCAGGATGGTTTCGGTTTCCTGCGTTCGGCTGATGCGTCCTACCTGGCCGGCCCAGACGATATCTACGTCTCGCCCAGCCAGATCCGCCGTTTCAACCTGCGTACCGGCGACACCATCGTCGGCAAGATCCGCCCACCGAAGGAAGGGGAGCGTTACTTCGCCCTGCTGAAGGTCGACACCATCAACTTCGACCGCCCGGAAAACGCGAAGAACAAGATCCTGTTCGAAAACCTGACGCCGCTGTTCCCGAACAAGCGCCTGAAGATGGAGGCCGGTAACGGCTCCACCGAGGACTTGACCGGTCGCGTCATCGACCTGTGCGCCCCGATCGGCAAAGGCCAGCGTGGCCTGATCGTTGCTCCGCCAAAAGCGGGCAAGACGATCATGCTGCAGAACATCGCGGCGAACATCACCCGTAACAACCCCGAGTGCCACCTGATCGTCCTGCTGATCGACGAGCGCCCGGAAGAAGTGACCGAAATGCAGCGCACCGTGCGCGGCGAAGTGGTTGCCTCCACGTTCGACGAGCCGCCAACCCGCCACGTGCAGGTTGCCGAAATGGTGATCGAAAAGGCCAAGCGCCTGGTCGAACACAAGAAGGACGTGGTCATCCTGCTGGACTCCATCACCCGTCTGGCGCGGGCCTACAACACCGTGATCCCGAGCTCCGGCAAGGTGCTGACCGGTGGTGTCGACGCCCACGCCCTGGAGAAGCCGAAGCGCTTCTTTGGTGCTGCGCGTAACATCGAGGAAGGCGGCTCGCTGACCATCATCGCCACCGCGCTGGTCGAAACCGGCTCGAAGATGGACGAAGTGATCTACGAAGAGTTCAAGGGCACCGGCAACATGGAGCTGCCACTGGACCGCCGCATCGCCGAGAAGCGTGTGTTCCCGGCCATCAACATCAACCGTTCCGGTACCCGCCGCGAAGAGCTGCTGACCGCCGACGACGAACTGCAGCGTATGTGGATCCTGCGCAAGCTGCTGCACCCAATGGACGAAATCGCCGCCATCGAGTTCCTGGTCGACAAGCTCAAGCAGACCAAGACCAACGACGAGTTCTTCTTGTCGATGAAGCGCAAGTAAGCTTCGTCTGAGCACACAAAAAGCCGGGGAAACCCGGCTTTTTGCTGTTTGTCACAAAAGTCCGTTCGCCAGAATCCTGAATGCAGGCCACCCTGCTGCCTGCGGGCTGCCTTGTCCTTCCCTCAATCTCCCGCCCAAAACCAGCGTGCTTAGCAAGCTGGCCAAAATATCGACACGGAATTGTCTCTTTTAAGGTACATTATGGATGTACGCAGTTCATCACGTTCTATCCACCAATGGCCTGGATATCTACCAGGCATGGTTGGACACCATTCGCGACACAAGGGTGAAAGCGCGAATCACTACGAGGGTCGACCGGGCAGCGCAGGGCCACTTTGGCGTGACCGAGCCAGTGGGTGATGGCGTGTTCGAGATGAAACTGGATTTCGGGCCAGGCTATCGCATCTATTACGCCACCATTGGGCGTAGGATAATTTTCCTGCTCGGGGGAGGGTCGAAAGACCGGCAGCAGGCTGATATTGAACAAGCCAGATCTCTTTGGCGCAGGCACAAGGTAACGCTATGACCGGCACACGTTCTCATGAAGAGAGTGTTCTCGAAATGCTCCGCAACGACGAGTCCTTTGCCATCGATTATGTCGCCGTGGCGCTTGAGGAAATCGATGAGCCTGGCGGGGCTGCAGGATTTCTGACAGCAGTCCGGCGCGTGGCTGAAGCGCGCGGCGGTATGGGTAACCTTTCTCAGGCTACCGGTCTTGCGCGCCCCAACCTCTATCGGGCGTTGGCAGTGGACGGCGACCCAAAGTTGTCGACCGTGCTGAAGGTGCTGCAAGCACTTGGCATTGGGCTGTCGAAGGTGGTCTCGCACAATCGATGAGGCGTAAGTAAGCTGCCTGATCCTGCCCCAATGCATTTTGCCCCCAAACCAAGCCCGAACGGCGCTACACTCTGCACCCCCGACCGATACGGCCAACACGAGGCTCATGCATGCAGTATCGCGACTTGCGCGACTTCATCCGTGGCCTGGAGCAGCGCGGCGAACTCAAGCGCATCCAGGTTCCGATTTCCCCCGTCCTGGAAATGACCGAGGTCTGCGACCGCACCTTACGTGCCAAGGGCCCGGCGTTGCTGTTCGAAAAGCCCACCGGCTTCGACATCCCGGTACTCGGTAACCTGTTCGGTACGCCAGAGCGCGTGGCCATGGGCATGGGCGCCGAATCGGTCGACGAACTGCGCGAGATCGGCAAGTTGCTGGCGTTCCTCAAGGAGCCCGAGCCGCCGAAGGGCCTGAAGGATGCCTGGTCCAAGCTGCCGATCTTCAAGAAGGTCGTGTCGATGGCGCCGAAGGTGGTCAAGGACGCGGTGTGCCAGGAAGTGGTGGTCGAGGGTGACGATGTCGACCTCGGTGCACTGCCGATCCAGCACTGCTGGCCCGGCGATGTGGCGCCGCTGATCACCTGGGGCCTTACGGTTACCCGTGGCCCGAACAAGGACCGCCAGAACCTGGGCATCTACCGCCAGCAGGTCATCGGCCGCAACAAGGTCATCATGCGCTGGCTCAGCCACCGTGGTGGCGCCCTCGACTACCGCGAGTGGTGCGAGAAAAACCCCGGCCAGCCGTTCCCGGTTGCCGTGGCGCTGGGCGCTGACCCGGCGACCATCCTTGGTGCCGTGACCCCGGTGCCGGACACCCTCTCCGAGTACGCCTTCGCTGGCCTGCTGCGCGGTAACCGCACCGAGCTGGTCAAGTGCCGTGGCAGCAACCTGCAGGTGCCGGCCACCGCCGAAATCATCCTGGAAGGTGTGATTCACCCGGGCGAAATGGCCCCGGAAGGCCCGTACGGCGACCACACCGGCTACTACAACGAAGTGGACAGCTTCCCGGTGTTCACCGTCGAGCGCATCACTCACCGGCAAAAGCCGATCTACCACAGCACCTACACCGGCCGGCCGCCAGATGAGCCGGCAATCCTCGGTGTGGCGTTGAACGAAGTGTTCGTGCCGATCCTGCAGAAGCAGTTCCCGGAAATTACCGACTTCTACCTGCCGCCGGAAGGCTGCTCGTACCGTATGGCGGTGGTGACCATGAAGAAGCAGTACCCGGGCCACGCCAAGCGCGTGATGCTGGGTGTGTGGTCGTTCCTGCGACAGTTCATGTACACCAAGTTCGTTATTGTGACCGATGACGATATCAACGCCCGTGACTGGAACGATGTGATCTGGGCCATTACCACGCGCATGGACCCCAAGCGTGATACGGTGATGATCGACAACACGCCGATCGACTACCTGGACTTCGCGTCGCCGGTATCGGGGCTGGGGTCGAAGATGGGCCTGGACGCCACGCACAAGTGGCCGGGCGAGACTACACGCGAATGGGGACGTGTCATCGTCAAGGACGAAGCCGTCACCCGCCGTATCGATGAGCTGTGGGATCAGTTGGGAATAGATTGATGCAGGTAACGTTGCAGCCGTCCGGGGCGGTGCTGGCGCTCGAACCCGGGGAACGGATCCTGGATGGAGCGCGGCGGTTGGGCTATGACTGCCCGAACAGCTGCCGCAATGGCAATTGCCATGTTTGCGCCGCGTTGTTGGTCGAAGGCCGGGTACGCCAGGATGGCGAAGTCCGCGACCATGGCGAGTTGTTCACCTGCATTGCCGAACCGCTGGAGGACTGTGTGTTGCTCTGGGACGGTGTGCTCGCCCTGGGCGAGCTGCCAGTGCGCAAGCTGGCGTGCAGCGTCAGCGAGTGCGTCGACGTCGGTGGCGACGTGTGGCGGGTGCGTTTGCGCGCGCCAGCTGGCAAGCCGCCGCGTTACCACGCCGGGCAATACCTGATGATCGAGCGCGAGGGCGGCAAGCAGGCGGCCTTCTCGCTGGCCTCCGCGCCCCACGGCGGTCGTGAGCTGGAGCTGCATGTGCTGGCGCGTGAGCCCAGTGCGCTGCAACTGATCGAGCAACTCAAGCGTGACGGTTTGGCGCGCATCGAAATGCCATTCGGCGACACTCATCTGGCCGAGCTGCCGGATGGGCCGCTGGTGCTGATCGCCGCGGGTACCGGCATGGGCCAGATGCACAGCCTGGTCGAGCATTGCCGGGCCAAGGGCTTCAAGCACCCGGTGCACCTGTACTGGGGCGTGCGCAGGCCCGAAGACTTCTACCAGATCGAGCACTGGGATGAATGGCAGCGCCTGCCCAACCTGTTCCTGCATCAGGTTGTCAGCGACCTGTGCGGCTGGGAAGGCCGTTGCGGCATGTTGCACGAAGCGGTTTGCGAGGACATTGCCGACCTCAACACCGTACATGTGTATGCCAGTGGTTCACCAAACATGATCTACGCCACCCTCGACGCCCTGGTCGAAGCCGGCATGGATGCACACCGCATGCGTGCGGATGTGTTTGCCTACGCACCGCGCGGTTAATAACCGAAGTTTGAAAGTGTGGGTATAAGGCGGTAATTGTTACCGCCTTGGCTAATAACTTTCACAGCTGTTGAAACAGTACTTCCCAGTCGTCGGAACCGTGCATGAAACACTGACGCGAGGGCTTGAGTATTCCTGCCGTTCTGGCCTATGGTTACTGCAAGCGCCCTTGGTATAGAGGCCTTGGGCCGCAGCGTAATCGAATCTCGCTACATCCGTAGTTCACAGGGATAATGGCGGCAGCTTATGTCGGCACTTGAAAGTATGTCCTGGGAAGTTTCATATCCTCCGGCACTCGACTTCGGTCAGCAACATACTCACGACCAGTTGTTCAACTCGATGAAGACGACCATGTCGCGCCATCAGGGTGGGCCGGTGTGGTTGTTTGCCTATGGTTCGTTGATCTGGCGGCCGGAGTGCAATTCGGTAGAACGCCAGCGCGCGCGGGTACATGGCTATCACCGGGGCTTGTACCTGTGGTCGCACGAACACCGCGGTACCCCGGAAACGCCCGGGCTGGTGTTTGGCCTGGACCGTGGCGGTTCCTGCAGCGGCTTTGCCTACCGGCTGGATGAAAGCAACCTGGATGACTCGCTGATGGCCCTGTGGCAGCGCGAGATGCCGTACCCGGCATACCGACCGCACTGGCTCACCTGCCGGCTGGGCGATGGTAGCAAGGTGCAGGCTTTAGGCTTTGTGCTGGAGCGGCATTTGCCGTGCTATGCGGGGAACTTGCCAGATACCTTGCTCAGCCAGATTCTGGCCAGTGCCAAGGGGCGTTATGGCACCACGCGGGACTACGTGGAACAGACGTTGAATGCCTTGCGCAGCCACCAGATGCCCGATCGCAACCTGGAGGCGCGGTTCCGGCGCTGCCATAACCTGCGGGAAGTGTGAAAACCTGTGCCGGCCTCTTCGCGGGCAAGCCCGCGAAAGGGCCGGAACTATCTTACTTGGCCAACACCACCAACTTACCCACAGCCTGCCGCTGCCCCAACTTCTCGATGGCAGCTCCAGCCTCAGCCAGTGGATAAATCTGCGACACCAGCGGTTTCAACTTGCCTTCGGCATGCCATGCAAACAGCTGCTTGAAGTTGGCCGCGTTATCTTCCGGCTGGCGCTGTGCAAACGCCCCCCAGAACACCCCAAGCACTGCCGCGCCCTTGAGCAATACCAAGTTGGCCGCCAACTGCGGGATGGTCCCGCTGGCAAAGCCCACCACCAGCAGTCGGCCATTCCAGGCCAGCCCGCGCACCGCCTGCTCGAACAACTCGCCACCGACCGGGTCGTAGATGACATCCACACCCTGGCCGCCGGTCAGGCGCTTGATCTCGTCGCGCAGGCTGGCCTGGCTATAGTCGATCAGCTCATCCGCCCCGGCCGCCTTGGCCACGGCCAGTTTCTCGGCACTGCTGGCCGCCGCGATCACCCGTGCACCCATGGCCTTGCCGATTTCCACTGCCGCCAGCCCAACACCGCCGGAAGCGCCCAACACCAGCAGGGTTTCACCTGCTTGCAGTTGGCCACGCTGGCGCAGGGCGTGCATCGAGGTGCCGTAGGTCATGCCGAATGCCGCAGCGGTAGTGAAATCCATGCTCGCCGGGATCGGCAGTACGTTGTAGAACGGCACCGCCACCTGCTCGGCAAACGCGCCCCAGCCGGTCAGCGCCATGACCCGGTCACCCACCTTGAACGCTCCGGCCTTTTCCCCGACCGCAGCCACCACGCCCGCCGCTTCGCCACCCGGCGAGAATGGCAGCGGCGGCTGGAACTGGTACTTGCCTTCGATGATCAGGGTGTCGGGGAAGTTGACCCCGGCGGCCTGCACATCCAGCAGGATCTCGTTCTTCTTCGGCAGCGGGCTGGCCACGTCTTCCAGCACCAGGTTGCGCGCCGGGCCCAGGGTTTTGCACAACACAGCTTTCATCGGGGCTATTCCTTTGCGGGTAGTGGCCGATAAGTGTAGGAGGGCCACCTGCCGGGTCAACGAGCATGGCCCGCCCTGATGTGCAGGCATAAGTGCCGGCACAAGCCCGGGCTTGGGTTTGAGCGGTGTGCTGGGTAAGCTGGCGCCAACTGTATTGAGGAGCGAATTCGTGAAAGCGTGGATCTTGATGGTATTGGCGCTGCTGCTGCCGGCTGCGGCCATGGCCGAAGAAGCCAAGGAAGGGGCGCCCAAGGTCGCCTACATCAGCCTGAGCCCGCCCTTTGTCGGCAACTATGCCCTCGACGGCGGCCCACGGCTGCGTGTGTACAAGGCCGATGTGGCCCTGCGCGTGACAGGCGATGAAGCCGCCAAGGCGGTGCAGCACCATGAACCGCTGATCCGCAACCAGCTGGTGGCACTGTTCACCCAGCAGACGGTGGACAGCATGAGCAACGTCGAGGCCAAGGAACACCTGCGCCAGGAGGCGCTGAAGCAGGTACAGCAGGTGCTGGAAGCGGAAGAGGGCAAGCCGATCGTAGAAGACTTGCTGTTCAACAACCTGATCGTGCAGTAATCAATTGTGGGAGCGGGCGTGTCCGCTCCCACAGATGCCTCCACGGTGCCTGCGTTATCAGGACGCCAGGCTCCGACGAAACCGCGCCAGCGCCACGCTGAAGAACACCAGGCCGATCAGGCCCAGCGCCAGGATATCCGGCCAAACCACCGCCCACCCTGCATCCCGGAACAGGATCGCAGCCCCCAGGCTGACGAAGTGCGTCGACGGCGAGCCCTGCATCACCCACTGCAACCACTGCGGCATGCTGTCCAGCGGTGTGCTGCCGCCTGACAGCAACAGCATCGGGATGATCACCGGGATCGCCAGCAGGCCGAACTGCGGTGTCGAGCGCGCCAGGGTGGCGAGGAAGATACCCAGCGCGGTACTGGCGAACAGGTACAGCGCCGTCACGCCCAGGAACAGCCCCATCGAGCCGGACAACGGCACGCCCAGCGCGCCTTTCACCACCACCACCAGCGAAATCCACGTGCAGATCACCACCACCAGCGCGTTGCTGCCAATCTTCGCCAGCATGATTTCCAGTGCCGTCAGCGGCAGCACCAGCAGGTGGTCGAGGGTGCCGTGCTCACGCTCACGCAGCAGCGCGGTGCCGGTGAGGATGATCGCCAGAATGGTGATGTTGTTGACGATCTGGATCACCGCCAGGAACCAACCACCCTCCAGGTTGGGGTTGAACAGCGCTTTGGGGTTGATCAGCACTGGGCTTTGCACATTGCCGCGTTGGCTGTAGTCGAGCAGTTCACGCTCGAAGATGCGGCCGATATAGCCAGCGCCCATGAACGCCTGGCTCATGGCCGTGGCATCGACATTGATCTGCAATTCCGGCGAGCGCCCGGCCAACAGGTCGCTCTGGAAATTCACCGGCACATTGATCACGAAGGTGTACTGGCCACTGTCCATGGCCTGGTCCAGGTGCTCCGGTGCCAGCGGCACGGCGGGCTGGAACTCGGGCGGTTGCAGGGCTTCGCTGAGCTTGCGTGAGAGCAGGCTGTGGTCTTCGTCCACCACCGCGACGCTGGCGTTGTGCACGCCGATCACCGAGCCGGCTGCCGGCATGTAGATCGCCACGCTGAAGGCATACAGCAGGAACAGCAGCAGGACGCTGTCGTGGCGCAGGCTGGTCAGTTCTTTCAGGCCCAGGCGCAGGGTGTGGTTCAGGCGCGACATGTCAGGCCTCCTGCTTCTTCAGCATGGCCAGGCTCAGGCCGGTGAACGCGGCAAAGAAGCCCAGCAGGATCAGGCACTGCGGCCACAGTTCGCGCAGGCCCAGTGCCTTGGTGAAGGTGCCGACCGCGATATCGAGGAAATAGCCCGCCGGGAACAGCTGGCCCATCACCGCCGCTGCGCCGTCCAGCGACGAGCGTGGCACGATCAGCCCGGAAAACTGGATGGTTGGCAGGCTGGTGATGATCATGGTGCCCAGGATGGCCGCGATCTGGGTGCGGGTGAACGCCGAGATCAGCAGGCCCAGGCTGGTGGTGGCCAGCAGGTAGGCCACACCCCCGCAGGCCAGCGCCAGCACACTGCCCTTGAGCGGCACGGCGAACAGCCAGCGGTTCATCGCCACCAGCAGCGCCAGGTTGACCAGGCTTACGGCCAGGTAGGGCATCTGCTTGCCCAGCAGGAACTCCAGGCGCGTGAGGGGGGTGGCATAGAAGTTGGTGATGGAGCCCAGCTCTTTCTCGCGGACGATGCCCAACGCAGTGAGCATGGCCGGGATGAAGGCCAGGATCAGTGCCATCACGCCTGGGCCGATGGCATTCACGCTGACCACGTCCTGGTTGTAGCGAAAACGCGTTTCCAGGCGCACCAGCTCCTGCCGCGCCTGCGGCTGTGGGCTGGCCCTTGCCAATTGCTCCAGGTTGGCCTGGTGCACGGCTTCCACGTAGTTGCGGCTGGTTTCCGCCCGGAACGGCATGCCGCCGTCGAGCCAGGCGGCCACCACCGGCTGGCGCCCGGCATACAGGTCACGCCCAAAACCGGGAGGAATCTCCAGCGCCAGTTTGATTTCCGAGCGTTGCAGGCGCTGGTGCATTTCGCGGCTGTCGCGGATCGGCGCCTGCTCGGCGAAATACCGTGAGCCACGGAAGGCCTCAAGGTACGCCCGGCTTTGCGGGCTCTGGTCCTGGTCGTGCACAGCAAAGGCAAGGTTTTCCACATCCAGCGAAATGCCGTAGCCGAAGATCACCATCATGAACAGCGCACCCAGCAGGGCGAAGGCCAGGCGTACCTTGTCGCGCAGCAGCTCCTTGCCCTCGCGGCTGGCCACCGCCAGCAGGCGGCGCAGGCTGAAGCCCTGGCGCAGCGGCGGCGCGGCCGTGGCGGCCTGCTCCAGCACAGCGTTGTCCGTGGCTTGTGGTGCCAGCTCCTGGGCTTGCTCCAGGCAGCGCACGAATGCGTCTTCCAGGGTGTCGCCGTGGTACTGGCGCTGCAAGGCATCCGGTGTGTCGCAGGCCAGTACCCGCCCGGCATGCATCAGCGAGATGCGGTCGCAGCGCTGGGCTTCGTTCATGAAGTGAGTGGAAAGGAAAATGGTCACGCCCTGCTCGCGGGACAGCTCTACCAGCAGGCGCCAGAAGTCGTCGCGGGCGGCCGGGTCGACGCCAGAGGTCGGCTCGTCGAGGATCAACACTTCCGGGCGGTGCAGCACCGCCACCGCCAACGACAGGCGCTGACGCAGGCCAAGGGGCAGGGCGCCGGACGGTTGGTCGGCGATAGCGGCAAGGTCGAAGCGCTCTATCAATTCGTCGATGCGCTGGGCGCTTTCGGCTTTGGGCAGGTCGAACAGGCGGGCATGCAAGGCCAGGTTTTGCCGGGTGCTGAGCTCGCCATACAGCGAGAAGCTCTGCGACATGAAACCGACCCGCTTGCGCGTGGCCAGGTCGCTGGCGTCCACCGGGCGCCCCAGCAGGCTGGCGCTGCCCTCGCTGGCCGGCATCAGGCCGGTCAGCACTTTCATGGTGGTGGTCTTGCCGCAGCCGTTGGAGCCGAGAAAGCCGAAGATCTCCCCACGGCCGATGGCGAAGCTGACCTTGTTCACGGCTGTGAAGTCGCCAAAACGCAGGGTCAGGTCGTGGGCCTCGATGGCGATCTGGCCGTCCTTGGCCTCACGCGGCGGGATGGTCAGGGGTTGATGCTGCGCCTTGCCTGCGCCCTGGTAGTGGGTGAAGGCATCGTCCAGCTTGCCACTGGGAGTGGCGGCGGCCAGCTCATGGCTGGGGCCTGCGGCCAGTAGGCGGCCGCCATCGAGCATCAGGCAATGTTCGAATTGTTCGGCCTCTTCCATGTAGGCGGTGGCCACCAACAGTGTCAGTTGGGGGCGTTGTGCGCGCACCTGTTCGACCAGCTCCCAGAAGCGCCGCCGCGACAACGGGTCGACGCCAGTGGTCGGCTCGTCGAGGATCAGCAGGTCCGGTTCGTGGATCAACGCGCAGCACAGGCCCAGCTTCTGCTTCATGCCGCCTGACAGCTTGCCGGCCGGCCGCTCGGCAAAGCGCTGCAGGTCGGTGGCTTGCAGCAGGTTGGCCATACGCTGCTCGCACTCGCGCCGACCCAGCCCGAACAGGGTGGCGAAAAAGCGGATGTTCTCGCTGATCGACAGTTCCGGGTACAGGTTGTTGCCAAGCCCCTGCGGCATGAACGCCACTTTCGGGTACAGCGCTGCCCGATGACGGCGCTGGCGGATCGAGCCGCCCAGCACCTGCAACTCGCCCTGTTGCAGGCGCTTCACGCCGGCGATCAGCCCAAGCAGGGTCGATTTGCCCGCGCCATCAGGGCCGATCAGTGCGCAGCGGGTACCGGCAGGCAGGCTGAAACCCAGTGTATGCAGGGCCGTCAGGTCGCCATAGCGGTGGCTGATACTCTCGGCCAGCAGTGCCGGGGCGTTCATTGCAGGTTGGCCGGCCAGTCCACCTCAGCCGTGCGCACGTAGCCGGCGCCAGGCATGCCCGGTTTGGCCTGCGGCACGGTGCCCGGATCGGTCAGGCGCAGTTTTACCCGGAACACCAGCTTCTGCCGCTCGTCGCGGGTTTCCACCTGTTTGGGGGTGAACTGGGCCTTGGCCGCAACGAACGCCACTTTCGCCGGCAGGGCGCGTTCGGGCAGGGCGTCGAGCACGATCCGCGCCTGGTCGCCTACCGTCAGCCGGCCGCTGGTGGAAGCCGGGAGGTACAGGTTCATGTACTGGTCGCTGGGGTCGATCAGCATCAGCACGCGGCCGCCAGCACCCAGCACTTCACCGGGCTCGGCCAGGCGCAACTGGATAATGCCGTCGATGGGCGCACGCAGGCTGCTGTCGTCGATTTCACTGGTGAGCTGGGCCACCTGGGCTTCGGCGGCGCCGATGGCGGCCTTGATTGCTGCCAGCTGGGCGCGGGCCGCGACCACGGCCGAGTTGGCCGTGTCGAAGCGCGCCTGCTGTTGGTCGAGCAATTGCTGGCTGGCGTACTTGCGCTGGAAAATTTCGCGCACGCGCTTGAGTTCCTGGCTGGCCAGCAGCAATTCGCTCTGGCGCAACTGTACGGACGCCTGGGCCGCTGCGTAGTTTTCCCGGGCGCGCAGCACTTCGGCTTCTGCCTGGGTGCGCTGGGCTTCCATGGTGCGGGTGTCGATACGTGCCAGCAACTGGCCGCGGGTGACCTTGTCGCCTTCGTCGACCAGCACTTCGGCCAGGCGACCGGGGATTTTGCTGGCGATCTGCACTTCGGTGGCCTCCAGGCGGCCATTTCCCATGCTCAGGCCTTCGGGCAACTGGTCGTGGAGCGATTTCCAGTACCCCAGCCCACCGGCTGTTGCCAGCAGGGCGATCAGTGCGGTGGCGAAGATTCTGGGGGCGTATCGGTTCATCGTTCTGCATCCTTGCGGTCATGCACACCACATCATGGCGCGCGGCCCGGTATGGCGTGTTGATATCGGTCAAACCCTTGACCTTAGCTGCACATTCAACGCAACGCGACAATCACCGCCCATTGTTCGGGTGTTACCGGCATCACCGACAGGCGGCTGCCTTTTTGCACCAGCGGCAACTCGGCCAGGCCGGCTTGTTGTTTCAGCCAGCCCAGCTCCAGCACCCGAGGCAGGGTTTGCACATGGGCCACATCCACCGCGCTCCACGGGTTTTTCTCGGGCGTGGCCTTGGCATCGTAATAGTGGCTTTGCGGGTCCAGTGCGGTCGGGTCGGGGTAGGCCGCGCGGGTGATCCTGGCAATACCGGCGATGCCCGGTTGCGGGCAGCTGGAGTGGTAGAAGAAAAATTCGTCACCCACGCTCATGGCCCGCAGGAAATTACGCGCCTGATAATTGCGCACGCCGTCCCAGCGCGCTTCGCCCAAGCGGCCGAGGGCTTCGATGGAGAGCTCGTCGGGCTCGGATTTCATCAGCCAATAGGCCATGGATGTTGCTCCTGAAAAGGTTTGAAATAACCTGTTGCACGAAACCGACAGCCGGTTGGCGTCAAGGTTTGCGTGCAGACGCAGGTTGTCGGAAAATGCGCCCCGTTTAAAGCGCTATGCGCTGGCGATTCCCAGAAAATCGCCGCGCACTGAACAGTTTGCCTGGGGGGCAATCTTCGATGAATCAACGTAAAAAGCCGGATCTGCTGTGGATCCTGGTGTTCATTTTTGGCCTGGGTGTGGTCACTACCGGTTATGCGCAAGGGTTCTGGGAGCGCAAGCTGGACAACGCCTACCAGATGCCGGTCGACGCCAGCCAGCCACAACAACGTTGATGCCCTCGCTGGCGCCGCTCAACGCGGCGCCAGGTACCAGCCACGGTCCGAGACCGTCCCCTGCAGCGGTACATCCCAACTGGCCTGCGCCAGCCGCTCGACCTTCTGGCATTCATGCGCCAGCCCCAGCAGCAAAGGCTTCTTCCAGGTTTTGCGACGCCCCTGGTAGGCCAGGCTGCGATCATAAAAGCCGCCGCCCATGCCCAGGCGCCCGCCCACTTCATCGAAACCGACCAGCGGCAGCAGGATCAGGTCCAGCGCCCAGATCGGCCGTTGGCGCTTGCGGTCGGTGACCGGTTCGGGAATACGGAAACGGTTGGGCTTGAGCTTTTCGCCCTGCTCGAAACGCTGGAACACCATGCGCGTACGTGGCCAGGCGTGCAGCACCGGCAGGTAGGTGCGCTTGCCGCGGCGCTGAGCTTCGCGCAGCAGCAGGCCGGGGTCGATTTCGCCGTCGTTGGGCAAATACAAGGCAATGTGCCGGGCGCGGCGGAACAGCGGGTGTTGCGCCAGTTGGCGGTACAGGCCGAGGGTGGCCTGGCGTTGCTGGGCAGGGGTAAGGGCGCGGCGGGCGTTGCGAAGCAGGCGACGGAGCTGGGGGCGGGTGAGCGGCGCGGTGTCGGTCATGGCACAGGCGATCCCAGAAGTGATGGCCGACATTGTCGGCCAAAACGAATTGCCCGCCAGAAGGGGCGGGCAAGAAAATTCAGGCTCCCCGATAAGACCGCTATCGGTGTAGCCCTTGAACCCGAAAGTTCAAGGTGGAGATTGCAGGGGGCGTTAAGGCTTTCCGTCGGGCGGACATGCACACCGGCCCCAGCGTGCAACCCCCGTGGTTGTGCGTATCGGCTCAGGGACATAACCGACTGGCGCATCCCCCAGGGAGTGGCGCCAGTATACCAATGTCAGCCGATTTTGGTACCCGTGTCGTCGGACAGCGCCTGATCGACCCGCTCCAGCAGGTCGCGCACCTGTTCACGGGTGGTGCCGCCGGCCGGCGCTTCATTGCGGTCTTCCTGGCGGTGCAGCATCTCGTGGGTAATGTTCAAGGCCGCCATCACCGCGATACGGTCGGCGCCAATCACCTTGCCGCTGCTGCGGATCTCGCGCATTTTGCCGTCCAGGTAGCGGGCGGCGCTGACCAGGTTGTTGCGCTCTTCCGGCGGGCAGATGATCGAGTATTCCTTGTCGAGGATCTGCACGGTGACGCTATTGCTTGAACTCATGAGTCTTGCTCCAGAGCCTTGAGGCGTAAAATCATCGACTCGACTTTGCGCTTGGCGATCTCGTTCTTTTCGATGAGGTGGGCGCGCTCTTCGCGCCAGGATTTTTCCTGCGCTACTAGGAGTGCATTTTGCCGTTTTAGTTGCTCGACGCGTTCGATCAGCAACTCGAATCGGCTCATCAGTGCCTGCAGGTCGTTCTCTTGCGTGGGTTGCACTCGATTCGCTCCGTCGTTGAGTCACCTGGCGATGATGCCTCTCCCTGGGCGGCGACGGCCAGTGCCGATGGTCTTGGCGCGCCTGCCGGTGCTAGGATACAAGGTCTCCATTCTAGTCATTGCGCCGTCTGGCGCCTAGCTGCCCATGCCCAATACCCAATCGCCCTACATCGCCTTCGCCATGCTGCTTTCGAGCAATGGCCACCCTGTTACCCCAGCCGAGCTGCACGGCCTGCTGATCGGCCGCAGCTGCGCCGGTGCCGGCTTTGACGCCGACAGCTGGCTGGCCGATGCCGCCCAGCTGCTGGAAACCGAGCCCGGTGATACCGTGCGCAACGCCCTGGTCGGCCTGCAGGAAATGGTCAAGGGCGAGCTCACCAGCGACGACATGGCCATCGTCCTGCTGTTGCCTTCCGACGACGCCGCACTGAGCGACCGCGCTACCGCGTTGGGCCAGTGGTGCCAGGGCTTCATTACAGGTTTTGGCCTGAATGCCGGTGGCAAGGACCTGTCCGACGAGGCCAAGGAAGTGCTGCAGGACCTGGTGGCCATTTCCCAGGTGCAGGAAGCGCTCGAAGAGTCCGAAGACGGCGAGAGCGACTACATGGAAGTCATGGAATACCTGCGCGTGGCACCGCTGTTGCTGTTCTCCGAGCTGGCCAAGCCGGCCGCACCCGCGCCCAAGCCATCGCTGCACTGATCAACCGGGGGGTAGTCTGCCCATGAGCCACATTCCCAAGGCCGAGTATGCCCGTCGGCGCAAGGCGCTGATGGCGCAGATGGTCCCCAACAGCATCGCCATCCTGCCCGCCGCCGCCGTTGCCATCCGCAACCGCGACGTCGAGCACGTGTACCGCCAGGACAGCGATTTCCAGTACCTCAGCGGCTTCCCGGAGCCGGAGGCAGTGATTGCGTTGATCCCCGGGCGTGAGCACGGCGAGTACGTGCTGTTTTGCCGTGAACGCAACCCCGAGCGCGAGCTGTGGGACGGCCTGCGGGCCGGCCAGGAAGGCGCCGTGCGCGATTTTGGCGCCGACGATGCCTTCCCCATCACCGACATCGACGAGATTCTGCCGGGCCTGATCGAAGGCCGCGAGCGGGTGTACAGCGCCATGGGCAGCAATGCCGAGTTCGACCGCCGGCTGATGGACTGGATCAACGTGATCCGCTCCAAGGCCCGCCTGGGCGCGCAGCCGCCGAACGAGTTCGTTGCGCTGGATCATCTGCTGCACGACATGCGCCTGTATAAATCGGCGGCGGAAGTAAAGGTGATGCGCGCAGCGGCAGACATTTCGGCACGGGCTCATGTGCGGGCCATGCAGGCCTGCCGGGCCGGGCTGCACGAATACAGCCTGGAAGCCGAGCTGGACTACGAATTCCGCAAGGGCGGGGCGAAGATGCCGGCCTACGGCTCGATCGTCGCGGCCGGGCGCAACGGCTGCATCCTGCACTATCAGCAGAACGACGCCCCGCTCAAGGATGGCGACCTGGTGCTGATCGACGCCGGCTGCGAAATCGACTGCTACGCCAGTGACATCACGCGCACCTTCCCGGTTAGCGGGCGTTTTTCGCCTGAGCAGAAGGCCATCTACGAGCTGGTGCTCAAGGCACAGGCGGCGGCCTTTGCCGAAATTGCCCCCGGCAAACACTGGAACCACGCGCACGAGGCGACCGTGCGGGTGATTACCGAAGGCCTGGTGGAGCTGGGCCTGCTCACCGGTGAGGTGCAGGCGCTGATCGACAGTGAGGCCTACCGCGCCTTCTACATGCACCGTGCCGGGCATTGGCTGGGCATGGATGTGCACGATGTGGGCGAGTACAAGGTGGGCGGCGAGTGGCGGGTGCTGGAGCCCGGCATGGCGCTGACCGTCGAGCCAGGCATCTACATTGGCGCCGACAATCAGGCCGTGGCCAAAAAATGGCGCGGCATTGGTGTAAGGATCGAGGACGACGTGGTGGTGACCAGGCAAGGTTGTGAAATCCTGACTTCGGGCGTGCCGCGCACGGTTGCCGAGATCGAGGCGCTGATGCAGGCCGCCCGCAAGGACGCGGCATGAACCGGGTAAACCTGGCGATCATCGGTGGTGGGCTGGTTGGTGCAAGCCTGGCCCTGGCCCTGCAAGCCGGGGCCAAGGCGCGTGGCTGGAAGATCCTGCTGATCGAACCGTTCGCCCCCGGCGACAGCTTCCAGCCCAGCTACGATGCGCGGTCTTCGGCGTTGTCGTTCGGCACCCAGCAGATCTACCAGCAGCTGGGCCTGTGGCAGGCCATCGGCCACCGTGCAGAGCCGATCCGTCAGATTCACGTGTCCGACCGTGGCCGCTTTGGCGCCACTCGCCTGGATGCCCTGGAAGAAGGCGTACCAGCGTTGGGCTACGTGGTGGAAAACGCCTGGCTGGGCCAATGCCTGTGGCAGGGGCTGGACAGTGAGGTGGTGAGCTGGCGCTGCCCGGCGGAAGTCACCTCCATGCAGGCGATCGAGGGCGGTTACCGCCTGCGCTTGAATGACGATACCCAGCTTGCATGCGACCTGGCGGTACTGGCCGACGGCGGCCGTTCCGGCCTGCGCGAGCAGCTGGGTATTCACGTGCGCCACACGCCTTACCAGCAGAGCGCCCTGATCGCCAACATCACCCCGGGTGAAGCCCACGGCGGCCAGGCGTTCGAGCGTTTCACCGAAGAAGGCCCCATGGCCCTGCTGCCGCTGCCGGAAAACCGCTGCGCGCTGGTGTGGACACGCCAAGGCATGGATGCACGGCGCCTGGCCGACATCGACGAGCGCAGTTTCCTGCGTGAGCTGCAGGGCGTGTTTGGCTATCGCCTGGGCGCGTTGCGCCAGGTTGGCGCACGGCACCTGTACCCGCTGTCACTGATCGAAGCCCAAGAGCAGGTGCGGCCGCACCTGGTGGTGCTGGGTAACGCCGCGCACAGCCTGCACCCCATTGCCGGCCAGGGTTTCAATCTGTCGCTGCGCGATGTGCAGTCGCTGGCCGACGCGCTGCTGGCCGGGCCGCAGCAGCCTGGCGACCTGACCACGCTGCAGGCCTATCACCAGCGTCAGCGCCTGGACCAGGCCATGACCATCGGCTTTTCCGACCAAGTCACGCGCCTGTTCGGCAGCAACCAGCCGTTGCTCGCCGCCGGGCGTAACCTCGGCCTTCTCGGGCTCGACCTGCTGCCGCCGGCCAAAAGCTGGTTCGCCCGCCAGGCCATGGGCCTGGGTACCCGCCCCGATCCGCGGGGCCAGGCATGAGCAACCCTCGTAAACTGGCGCGCCGGGCGCGCATGCTGCGCTGGCTGCTGAACCTCTATCCACCTTACCTGGGCGCCGGGATCCGTGTGCAGCACATCAGCCCGGACATGCGCAGCGTCAAGGTGGCGATGAAGCTGACCCGCTGGAACCGCAACTATGTCGGTACCCAGTTCGGCGGCAGCCTGTATTCGATGGTCGACCCGTTCTACATGTTGCTGCTGATTGAGCAGTTGGGCCGCGATTACATCGTCTGGGACAAGGCCGCCAGCATTGATTTCATCTCGCCGGGCAAAGGCCCGGTGTATGCCGAATTCCACGTCGATGACGCGCTGCTGGACGACATTCGCCAGCAGACCGCCACCGGCAAGAAGTGCCTGCCGCGTTTGCAGGTCGATATCCGCGATGGTGCCGGCGAACTGGTCGCGCGGGTCGATAAAACCCTATACGTGCGGCTCAAGCCGCAAGCGAGGCTGGCGTAAGGCATGGAAATGCGCGCAGATCTGTTGATTGTCGGTGCCGGTATGGTCGGCAGCGCCCTGGCCCTGGCATTGCGCCACAGTGGCCTGCAAATCCTCTTGCTCGATGGCGGGCCGCTCACGGTCAAGCCATTCGATGCCCAAGCCCCGTTCGAGCCGCGTGTCAGTGCGCTTTCGGCGGCCAGCCAGCGCATCCTGGAACGCCTTGGCGCCTGGGACGGCATTGCCCAACGGCGTGCCACACCGTATTCCGACATGCATGTGTGGGACGGCAGTGGCACCGGGCAGATTCATTTCTCGGCCGCCAGTGTGCATGCACAGGTGCTCGGCCATATCGTCGAGAACCGGGTGGTGCAGGACGGCCTGCTGGAGCGCCTGCACGACAGTGACATAGGCCTGTTGCCTAACGCCCGGCTGGAGCAGCTGCGTCGTTCCGGCGATGAGTGGCTGCTGACCCTGGCTGACGGCCGCCAGCTGCGTGCGCCGCTGGTGATCGCGGCCGACGGCGCCAATTCGGCCGTGCGACGCCTGGCCGGCTGCGAAACCCGCGAGTGGGATTACCTCCACCATGCCATCGTGACCAGCGTGCGTTGCAGCGCCGGGCATCAGGCTACGGCCTGGCAGCGCTTTACCGATGAGGGGCCATTGGCCTTCCTGCCGTTGAGCCGCGACGGCCAGCAGGACTGGTGCTCGATTGTGTGGTCGACCACGCCGGAGCATGCCGAGCAGTTGATGGCGCTGGATGAATTGGCCTTCTTGCAGGCCCTTGAGCGGGCGTTCGAGGGGCGGCTGGGTGATGTGTTGCAGGCCGACCCACGGGTGTGCGTGCCGCTGCGTCAGCGCCATGCCAAGCGCTATGTGGATGAGGGCCTGGCGTTGATCGGCGATGCCGCGCACACCATTCACCCGCTGGCCGGGCAGGGTGTGAACCTGGGCTTCCTGGATGCTGCGGTGCTGGCCGAGGTGCTGGTCAATGCCTGCGAGCGTGGTGAACGGCTGGCAGATGTGAAGGTGTTGAGCCGTTACGAGCGGCGGCGCATGCCGCACAACCTGGCGTTGATGGCGGCCATGGAAGGTTTTGAGCGGTTGTTCCAGGCTGATCCGCTGCCGTTGCGCTGGTTGCGTAACAGTGGGTTGAAACTGGTGGAGAAGATGCCGGAGGCCAAGGCGGTGTTTGTGCGCCAGGCGTTGGGTTTGAGTGGGGACCTGCCGGATTTGGCCAAGGCTTGAGATTGTCGGGGCCGGAAAGCGGCCCCCTCTGCAACATCCGGTAACGGCTAGGTAGATGAGCCAGAAAATGGGATTCACTACCATTTGCACCTCTCAAACGATCCGAGGAGTGCTTCACATGTTGCCACGCAAGCCCCTACTGGCCGCTCTGGCCCTGACCCTGTTCGGCGGCACCGCCCAAGCGGCGGACGAAGTGGTGGTGTACTCCTCGCGCATCGACGAGCTGATCAAGCCGGTGTTCGATGCCTATACCGCCAAGACCGGGGTCAAGATCAAGTTCATCACCGACAAGGAAGCCCCGCTGATGCAGCGCATCAAGGCCGAGGGCGACAACGGCGTGGCCGACCTGTTGCTGACCGTCGACGCCGGCAACCTGTGGCAGGCCGAGCAGATGGGCATTCTGCAGCCGATCAAGTCCGACATCATCGACCAGAACATCCCGTCGCAGTACCGCGCCTCGTCCCATGACTGGACCGGCCTGAGCCTGCGCGCGCGCACCATCATCTACTCCACCGAGCGGGTCAAACCCGAAGAGCTGAGCACCTACGAAGCCCTGGCCGACAAACAGTGGGAAGGCCGCCTGTGCCTGCGCACGGCGAAGAAGGTGTACAACCAGTCGCTCACCGCCACCCTGATCGAAACCCATGGCGAGGCCAAGACCGAGCAAATCGTCAAAGGCTGGGTCAACAACCTGTCCACCGACGTGTTCTCCGACGATAACGCGGTGATCCAGGCCATCGAGGCCGGCCAGTGCGACGTGGGCGTGGTCAACACCTACTACTACGGCCGCCTGCACAAGCAGAACCCGAAGCTGCCGGTGAAGATCTTCTGGCCCAACCAGGGCGACCGTGGCGTGCATGTGAACCTGTCGGGTATCGGCCTGACCAAGCACGCACCGCACCCGGAAGCCGCGAAAAAGCTGGTGGAATGGATGACCGGCGAAGAAGCGCAGAAACTGTTCGCCGACATCAATCAGGAATTCCCGGCCAACCCGAAGGTGAAGCCATCGGAGGAAGTGGCCGCCTGGGGCAGCTTCAAGGCCGATACCATTCCGGTGGAAATTGCCGGCAAGCGCCAGGCTGAAGCCATTCGCCTGATGGACCGGGCTGGCTACAACTAAGCGCCAGGCCTTATCCTTTCGGGGCCCGCAAGGGCCCTTTCGCGGGCAAGCCCGCTCCCACAGGAACTGCACAGAGTCCAAACCTTGTGCGGTCCCTGTGGGAGCGGGCTTGCCCGCGAACGACCGCAAAGCGGTCGCAAATCAGCCACAGAGACATTGAACTTGCCCCACACCCCCCAACGCCGCTGGTACCTCCCGGTCTCCCTGATCGCCGCCCTGGTGCTGTTGCCCCTGAGCGTCCTGCTACTGTCCTGGCAGTCGATCGATACGCAGATCTGGTCGCACCTGCTCGACACCCAGATGACCCGCCTGCTCAGCAATACCCTTACGTTGGTGGTGGGTGTCGGTATCGGCGTCACCGTGCTGGGCGTCAGCCTCGCCTGGCTCACCAGCCTCTGCGAGTTCCCCGGCCGGCGCTGGCTGGACTGGGCGTTGATGCTGCCATTCGCCATCCCTGCCTATGTGCTGGCGTTCGTCTTCGTCGGCCTGCTGGATTTCGCCGGCCCGGTGCAAAGCGCCTTGCGCGAGGTATTCGGGCCCATGCGCCTGCCACGGGTGCGCTCCACTGGCGGGGTGATCATCGTCCTGGTGCTGGTGTTCTACCCCTATGTCTACCTGCTGGCGCGGACAGCCTTCCTGGCCCAGGGCAAGGGCCTGATGGAAGCGGCACGGGTATTGGGGCTGTCACCGGTGCAAGCGTTCTGGCGCGTGGCCCTGCCCATGGCGCGGCCAGCCATCGGTGCCGGCATCGCCCTGGCCCTGATGGAAACGTTGGCCGACTTCGGCGCGGTGGCGGTGTTCAACTTCGACACCTTCACCACCGCTATCTACAAGACCTGGTACGGCTTCTTCAGCCTGTCCAGTGCTGCCCAGTTGGCCAGCCTGCTGTTGCTGGCCGTTATGTTGGTGCTGTACGGCGAGCGGCGTGCCCGGGGGGCCAGCCGCAGCGGCAACGAACGGCCACGGGGGCAGGCGTTGTACCACCTGCGCGGGGTCAAGGCACTGTTGGCCAGCGGCTGGTGCCTGCTGGTGTTCGCCTGCGCCTTCGTCATCCCGCTGCTGCAGCTGCTGGCGTGGTTCTGGCAACGTGGCCGACACGACCTGGACGAGCGTTATGTCGGCCTGGTGCTGCACACCCTGTACCTGGGTGGCATGGCGGCGCTGGTCACGGTGTGCGTGGCGCTAGTGCTGGCCTTTGCCCGGCGCCAGGCGCCGACCGGTGGCATTCGCGCCGGGGTAGGCCTGGCTAACCTGGGCTATGCCTTGCCGGGCTCGGTGCTGGCGGTGTCGATCATGTTGGCCTTCAGCTACCTCGATAACCACCTGGTGATCCCGCTGTCCAGCTGGTTGGGCGGGGCCGGCAAGCCGCTGTTGCTGGGCAGCCTCTCGGCGCTGCTGCTGGCCTACCTGGTGCGTTTCATCGCAGTGGCCTACGGGCCGCTGGAGAGCAGCCTGGAGCGCATACGCCCGTCGCTGCCCGAGGCGTCCCGCAGCCTGGGCGTCGGTGGCGCGAGATTGTTTTTCAAGGTGTATCTACCGTTGCTGGTACCGGGCGCGCTCAGTGCTGCGCTGTTGGTGTTCGTCGATGTGCTCAAGGAAATGCCGGCCACCTTGCTGATGCGACCGTTCGGCTGGGACACCCTTGCCGTTCGGGTGTTCGAGATGACCAGCGAGGGCGAGTGGGCGCGTGCCTCGCTGCCAGCATTGACGCTGGTGCTGGTGGGCCTGCTGCCGGTCATCGGCCTGATCCGCCGTTCGGCGCGTCGACCCGGTCACAGTCACTGAGGGTGCCAGCTTGCGACCTTGCGGCTACAATGCGCGGCATTCGCGCGGCGGGTCCTTACAACAAGAGCTGACGACCAACGTCATCGACCGCCGCCGCTTCGCCACGCCCGGAAGGAGAAACCCATGGGACAGCGCACGCTTTTGTATGACCTGCACCTGGCGCTAGGCGCCAAAACGGTCGATTTCGGTGGCTGGGACATGCCCCTGCACTATGGCTCGCAGGTCGAGGAGCACCACCAGGTGCGCAGTGACTGCGGCGTTTTCGATGTTTCCCACATGACCGTGATCGACGTCGATGGCACCGATGCCTGCGTTTGGCTGCAGCGTTTGCTGGCCAACGACGTGGCCCGCCTCGACGACGTCGGCAAGGCACTGTACAGCCCGCTGCTCCACGAGCAGGGTGGGGTAATCGACGACTTGCTCGTCTACCGCATGGAAAACGGCTACCGCCTGGTCACCAATGCCGCCACCCGAGCCAAAGTGCTCGACTGGCTAGAGCAGCAGCGGGCCGGTTTCGCCGTGAACTTCCAGCCCCGTCCCGACCTTGCCATCCTCGCCATCCAGGGGCCGCATGCCCGCGAAAAGGTCGCCGCTTTGCTCAGCCCTGCACGCGCGGCCCTTATTCGTGAACTGCGCCCGTTTGAAGGCGTTGCCGAAGGCGACTGGTTCATTGCCCGCACCGGCTATACCGGTGAAGACGGCCTGGAGATCATCTTCCCGGGTGAGCAGGCCGTGGCTTTCTTCAACGACCTGGTCGGCGCCGGCATCGCGCCCAGCGGCCTTGGCGCCCGCGATACCCTGCGCCTGGAGGCCGGCATGAACCTGTACGGCCAGGATATCGATGAAACCCACACCCCGCTGACCTCCAACCTGGGCTGGAGCATCGCCTGGGAGCCGGCCGAGCGCGACTTCATCGGCCGCACCGGTCTCCTGGCGGAAATCGAGCACGGCGTGCAGGAAAAACTGGTCGGCCTGGTGCTGGAAGAGCGTGGCGTGCTGCGTGCCCACCAGGTGGTGCGTGTATCAGGCATTGGCGAAGGGGAGATCACCAGTGGTAGTTTCTCGCCTACGCTGAGCAAGTCCATTGCTCTGGCGCGCGTACCCATGGCCACCGGCGACCGGGCCGAGGTGGAAATTCGCGGCAAGTGGTACCCGGTGCGGGTCGTCAAACCGACCTTTGTGCGCCACGGCAAGATCCTGATCTGAACCATTTTTAACCGGCGGGCGTACCGCTGAGCCAATCGAGGAATTCAAGACATGAGCAATATCCCCGCCGACCTGCGTTTTGCCGAAAGCCACGAGTGGGCTCGCCTGGAAGCCGACGGCACTGTGACCGTGGGCATCAGCGACCACGCCCAGCAAGCCCTGGGTGACGTGGTGTTCGTCGAGCTGGCCGAAGTTGGCAAGGTGTTCGCCGCAGGCGACGCTGCTGGTGTGGTCGAGTCGGTGAAGGCCGCTTCGGACATTTACGCACCGATCGGTGGCGAAGTGATTGCGGTCAACGAAGAACTGGCCGACAGCCCGGAGCAGCTCAACGAAGAGCCTTACGGTGCGTGGATCTTCAAACTGAAGCCAAGCAACCCGGCCGAGCTGGACAAGCTACTGGATGCTGCCGGTTACGCCGCCGCCATCGGTGAGTAAGACCGCGTCGCCTGCTTCGCGGCTAAAGCCGCTCCCACAGGTGCTGCACTGCTGCTGATGCCGGTGCGATCCCTTTAGGAGCGGCTTTAGCCGCGAAGAGGCCGGGCCTGCAAACAAGTTTCCCCGCAGGATCGGCAATCCCTTCCTAGACTTGTAAGTCTCCATGAGACCCGGTCTAGGAAGAGAGCGTCGTCATGTCACAGTCGCCATCCCTGCATCAACTGCAAGAGCTCAACCCTTTCCTGCGTCGCCACCTGGGCCCCGATGCCGCAGAGCAGCAGGCCATGCTCAACGCGCTGGGTATTGCCACCCGCCGTGAGCTGATCGAGCAGACCGTTCCCCCCGACATCCGCCTCAACCGCCCCCTCGACCTGCCTCCGGCGTTGGACGAACAGGCCGCCCTGGCCAAACTCGCCGCCTACGCCGAACAGAACCAGGTGTGGACCAGTCTGATCGGCATGGGCTACCACGGCACCATCACCCCCACGGTCATCCTGCGCAACGTGCTGGAAAACCCCGGCTGGTACACCGCCTACACGCCGTACCAACCCGAAATCGCCCAAGGCCGCCTGGAGGCGCTGCTGAACTTCCAGCAAATGGTCATCGACCTGACCGGGCTGGCGCTGGCCAATGCCTCGCTGCTCGACGAAGCCACCGCTGCCGCCGAAGCCATGGCGTTGGCCAAGCGGGTGGCGCGCAACAAGAGCAACGCCTTCTTTGCCGACGAGCACTGCCACCCGCAAACCTTGTCGGTGCTGAAGACCCGCGCCGAAGGCTTTGGCTTCGAGCTGATCGTCGACGCTGTGGATAACCTTGGCAAACACGCGGTGTTTGGTGCTTTGTTGCAGTACCCCGACACCCACGGCGAGGTGCGCGACCTGCGCCCGCTGATCGACCAGTTGCACGGCCAGCAAGCGCTGGCCTGCGTGGCCGCTGACCTGCTCAGCCTGGTAGTACTGGCACCGCCCGGCGAGCTGGGTGCCGATGTAGTACTGGGCTCGACCCAGCGCTTTGGCGTGCCGATGGGCTACGGAGGCCCCCACGCGGCCTACTTCGCCTGCCGCGACGACTACAAGCGGGCCATGCCGGGGCGCATCATCGGCGTGTCGCGCGATGCCCGTGGCAACACCGCGCTGCGCATGGCCCTGCAAACCCGCGAGCAGCATATCCGCCGCGAGAAGGCCAACTCCAACATCTGCACGGCCCAGGTTCTGCTGGCCAACATTGCCGGCTTCTATGCGGTGTACCACGGCCCGGAGGGCCTGCAACGCATCGCCCAGCGTGTGCATCGACTGACCTTTATCCTGGCGGCAGGGCTTGAGGCCAAAGGCATCAAGCGCCTCAACCAGCACTTTTTCGACACACTTACCCTGGATGTTGGCGGGGCCCAGGCGGCCATCATCGAAAGCGCTGAAGCTGCGCAAATCAACCTGCGGATCCTCGGCCGTGGGCACTTGGGCGTGAGCCTGGACGAAACCTGCAACGAACAGACGGTGCTGCGCTTGCTCGACATTTTCGCGGGGGTGGATCACGGCCTGGAAATTGCCGCCCTCGACCAGTTGGCCCTGCCTGAAGGCATCCCTGCCAACCTGGTGCGGCGTACACCGTTCCTCGTGCACCCGGTGTTCAATCAGCACCACAGCGAAACCGAGATGCTGCGCTACCTCAAACAGCTGGAGAACAAGGACCTGGCGCTGAACCAGTCGATGATCCCGCTGGGTTCCTGCACCATGAAGCTCAATGCCACCAGCGAGATGATCCCCATCACCTGGCCCGGTTTTGCCCAACTGCACCCGTTTGCCCCGGCAGGCCAGGCCACGGGCTACAAGGCGATGATCGACGAGCTGGAAAGCTGGTTGTGCGCGATTACCGGTTTCGATGCCATCTGCATGCAGCCCAACTCCGGTGCCCAAGGTGAATACGCCGGCCTGATGGCCATTACCCGCTATCACCGCAGCCGACATCAACCACAGCGCACGCTGTGCCTGATCCCGTCATCGGCCCACGGCACCAACCCGGCTTCGGCGCAGATGGCCGGCATGGAGGTGGTGATCGTTGATTGCGACGACCATGGCAACGTCGACCTGGCCGACCTCAAAGCCAAGGCCCACGCAGCTGGCGAGCGCTTGTCGTGCCTGATGATCACTTACCCATCCACCCACGGCGTGTACGAAGAAGGCATTCGCGAAATCTGCGAGGTGGTGCATCAGCACGGCGGCCAGGTGTACATGGACGGCGCCAACCTCAATGCCCAGGTGGGCCTGGCGCGCCCGGCGGACATTGGGGCTGATGTTTCGCACATGAACCTGCACAAGACCTTCTGCATCCCCCACGGCGGTGGAGGCCCGGGCATGGGGCCGATCGGCATTCGCGCGCACCTCAAGCCGTTTGTCGCCAGCCACCCGGTGGTGCCGGTGCCTGGCCTGGACCCGAACAACAGTGCGGTCAGCGCCGCCCCCTGGGGCAGTGCGAGCATCCTGCCGATCAGCTGGATGTACATCGCCATGATGGGGCCGCAGTTGGCTGATGCCAGCGAGGTGGCCATTCTCTCGGCCAATTACCTGGTCAGCCAGCTGGGGGGCGCCTTCCCGGTGCTGTACCGCGGGCGCAACCAGCGCGTGGCACACGAGTGCATCCTCGACCTGCGGCCGCTGAAAGCGCAGACCGGCATCAGTGAAGAGGATGTGGCCAAGCGCCTGATGGACTATGGCTTCCATGCCCCGACCATGTCATTCCCGGTGCCGGGCACGCTGATGGTGGAGCCGACCGAGAGTGAATCGAAGGCCGAGCTGGACCGGTTTGTCGAGGCGATGCTGGCGATTCGTGCAGAGATTGCCGAAGTGCAGGAGGGCAACTGGCCGGCGGAGGACAACCCACTCAAGCATGCGCCGCATACCCTGGAAGATGTGTTGGGGGTGTGGGATCGGCCCTATAGTCTGGCGCAGGCAGTGGCGCCTAGTGCTCATGTGCGTCAGCACAAATACTGGCCAGCGGTGAATCGGGTCGACAACGTGTATGGGGACAGGAACCTGTTCTGTGCGTGTGTGCCGGTGGAGGCGTATCGCTAAAATAGGTGTTGGATTCTTCGCGGGCATGCCCGCTCCCACAGGAGTTGCACAGGGCTCAAACCTCGCGCGATCCCTGTGGGAGTGGGCGACGCGGTTATTCGGCTACCGCATTCTTGGCCAGAATGGCATTCGCCAGCTCCATATCAGAAGCCTGCATGCCTGGATTCTCCGCCCGCACCTGCTTCAACGCCGCCTCCAGGAACGGCCCACGAATGGCGCCTTCGCTGGCCACGAAGCTGCCGGCATCATCCTGTGCGGCTACTACCAGCTTGTGATCGTGCGAGGTCAGGTAGCTCGATGCCGTGGTTGCACCGGAAGTCATCACGTTACGCCAAAAGGTATCGGCCATGGCCGAGCCAATAGGCAGAGAAAGCAAGGCAGCGGCGGCGATGGCGGTTTTGAGACGCATGTTGAAACACCTCGAAGGGTGAGGGTTGAAGATGCGCCGTTGGATCTTTTCCGGTGAGGCAAGTTCCTTGAATACAAAGGACTTTTCGTCAGTTGCAGACGCGCAGCACTTCCTCTGTGCGGGTCTGCCCGCAAGCCACTTTGGCCTCCCCACAACGGCGCAGGTCAATCAGTCCATCGACCAGCGCCTGGCGCCGTAGATGGGTCAGGTCGGCGTTCGGGCCAATCAGGGCGCGCAGTTTTTCGCTGGGTTGCAGCAGTTCGAACAACCCTGTGCGCCCGTGGAACCCAGTGCCACGGCAGGTTCGGCAGGTTGCTGATGCATGGGCCTGGCAGTCTGTGCACACCGTACGCACCAGGCGCTGGGCCATGACCCCGACCAGGGTCGCCTTGATCAGGTAATCGGCTACACCCAGCTCCTGCAGGCGGGTGATTGCAGAACAGGCATCGTTGGTATGCAGGGTCGACAACACAAGGTGCCCGGTCAATGCCGCCTGCACTGCCACCAAGGCAGTTTCGCGGTCGCGGATTTCGCCGATCATGATGATGTCCGGGTCCTGGCGCAGCATGGCCCGCACCCCGTTGGCAAAACCCAGGTCCAGCGCCGGCTGCACCTGCAGCTGGTTGAAGGCGGGTTCCAGGCGTTCGATCGGGTCTTCGATGGTGCACAGGTTGACCTGTGGCGTGGCCAGCAGCTTGAGGCTGGCGTACAGCGTGCTGGTCTTGCCGGAGCCGGTCGGGCCAGTGACCAGGATGATGCCCTGGCGCTGGCGCAGCAGGCTTTGCCACTGGGCCAGTTGCGGCCCTTCCAGGCCGAGGCGGTCGAAGCCCTCGTGCAGCTGATGCGGGTCGAACAGGCGCAGTACCAGTTTTTCGCCGAACGGGGTCGGTAGGGTAGACAGCCGCAGCTCCACCTCGCCGCCGCCCGGCAGTCGGCTTTGCAGGCGACCGTCCTGTGGCCGGCGCTTTTCTGCGACATCCATGCGGCTCAGGTGCTTCAGGCGGCTGACCAGCGCCAGGGTGACATTGGCGGGAAAGGTATAAACGGTATGCAGCAGGCCATCGATGCGGTAGCGCAATTGGCCCTGTTCGCGGCGTGGCTCCAGGTGGATATCGCTGGCGCGTTGCTCGATGGCGTACTGCAGCAGCCAGTCGACGATATGCACGATGTGCGCGTCGTCCGCGCTGGCCTCGGCTTGACGCTTGCCCAGCTCCAGTAGCTGTTCGAGCTCGCCCAGGCTGGCCGACTGCTGGTGTTGCGCGCCTTTCACCGACTGGGCCAGGCGCTGGAACGACTGCCCTGACTGGCGGATCTGCACCGGGCTGGCCAGCACGCGGCGGATCGGCCGGCCCAGGCTGCGGGCCAGGTCTGCCTGCCAGTCATCCTGGTAGGGCTGGGCGCTGGCGACGGTGATGCTGGACGCGTCGGCGGCGACAATGAGGATGCCGTGGCGCTGGGCGAAGGCGGGGGAGATCAGGCCGGCGACCTGGGGCAGGTCGAGCTGCATCGGGTCGATGCGCAGGTAGGGCTGGCCGACCTTGTTCGCCAGCCATTGGCAGAGGCGGTCCAGGTCCAGAAGCTGGCCGGGGTGTTGGCGGTTTTCCAGGCTGCAGGCGGCTATCTGCTCAAGCGGGTGGCCGACCGGGTGGGCGGCTGCGTATTCGAGGACTTGCAAGGTGTCGTTGGCGTGCAGGTGCTGGTTGGCGATCAGGGCTTCGAGCACGCGCTTGAGGTCGAGTGCCGGGTTGTCGGGAGTGTGCATGGTTGGCGTCCGTGCCTGATGAGTGAGTGCTGATCAAGGCTAGCCGGGAGGCGGAAGGTTACTTGAGGTGAAGCGTTTCGGGATTTTGCTGTGCCTGTACTGGCCCTATCGCCGGCAAGCCAGCTCCCACAAGTACAGCGCAATGTTCGAACCTGTGGTGATCCTGTGGGAGCTGGCTTGCCGGCGATAGGGCCGGTAAAAGCTCATACAACCGCCAGTTCCACCCGTTGCTGGTTGGTCAGGCTCACTTCACCCACACACACCAGGTTACGCAGTTTCTGCGCAATCACCTCGGCCCGGTGCCAGCTAAGCCCGCCAATGCCGACTTCAATATTCAGCCAATCATCCTGCTGGCTGACCTGCACGCTGTGCGGGGTCAGGAACTGCAGGGCAAACAGGTTGAGCACCCGGCACAGGCTGTCAGGCTCGGCTTCCGCTTGCAGGCGATAGTGCACGGTGCTGTGGGCGTTGCTGGCGGCCCAGGCGTCTGTACGGGGCTGTGCGTTCATGCTGGTCTCCGCGAGTGTTGGAGAAATTCTTGCACGTTGGGGGCGGTATTTTTTCGCTATGATTTGGCTGTTTTGCGGACTGGTCGAATAGATCTATTCGAAATTTGCCTATTTGGAGAATCATCAATGCATAGCGAGCTGGATGCCTACGACCGTCGCATTCTTGAGCTGCTACAGGAAGACGCTTCGCTGTCCAGCGCGCAGATCGCCGAGCGTGTGGGGCTGTCGCAATCGCCGTGCTGGCGGCGCATTCAGCGGTTGAAGGAGGAGGGGGTGATTCGTGGGCAGGTAACCTTGCTGGACCGCAAGAAGGTTGGCCTGAACACGCAGATTTTCGCCGAGGTGAAGCTCAATGCGCACGGGCGCTCCAACTTCACCGAATTCACCGAGGCGATTCGCGGGTTTCCGGAGGTGCTGGAGTGTTATGTGCTGATGGGGTCGGTGGACTTTCTGCTGCGGATCGTCACATCGGACATCGAGGCCTATGAGCGCTTCTTCTTCGAAAAGCTGTCGAACGTGCCGGGTATTCAGGAAGTGAATTCGATTGTGGCGTTGTCGGAGATCAAATCCACCACCAGCCTGCCACTGTCGCGGTGAATCGTTCGCGGGCATGCCCGCGAACAATCCGACGCGGTCTTAAGCCTTGAGCAAGTGCTTCCAGCCACGGCTCTGGTCTACCGCCCGAGCCTGCTCGATACGCGCCTCCAGCACTTCATCGCTGATCGGCAACTCAGCCAGCTCATGCAGCTTCTTCAGGTCGCCATACAGGCGGTCCATCTGCGGCGCTTCGAGTACCTGGCGGGAATGGTGCAGCCAGGCCAGCAACTGTTCGATACGTGGCAATTGCTCGGCCAGGTCTTCCGGGCGCTGGGTGTACAGCGGCAGCTTCAACGCGCGGCCTTCTTCGCCCAGCAGGTGCCCCAGCCAGCTGGCCAGTTGCGCCTTGCCCTGACGCTCGCCACGGCCCTTGCGCTCGGCGGTCCAGGCGCGGGCCAGCAGCCAGCGCGAAGTTTCCAGCGAGAACTGGCCCCAGCGCACGTCTTCCAGCTCTTCGGCGAACTGCTCGGGCGCGGCGCGGCGAATGTCTTCGTCATCGTTGCCGGCCTGCACCAGCGGGCGCCAGTCTTCCAGCAGGGCGTCCAGGCTGCTGCGCAGGTCGCGGGTAGTGGCACGCGGCGCGGCCTGGCCCAGGCTGGCGGTGATGGCGCGCAGCTCGCTCAGGCACTCGACCCAGTCCTGCAGCAGGCGCCAGTGGCCGTTGTGGCGGTATTGCTCGGCCAGGCGCTGGCTGCTGCCCAGCAGTTGCCAGGCCAGGGCGGCGTAGGCATCGTCCACAGCCATTTCGGCGTCCAGCTCGGTGTGCGGCAGGCCCAGCTCGTAGCTGTCCGGCTCCAGCAGGCGGTAGCCACGCTCGGCCTTGCTGATGTCGCAAGGCATCAGGGGCAGGCTGGCGGCCAGCTCGGCGGCCAGTTCCAGCAGGGCTTGCGGTTCACCTTCGCGCAGTTCCAGCTCCAGTTCGCAGATTTCTTCCTTGCGCTTGCCGGCGATCACGAAGCCTTGGTCCAACGCAGCCTCGATCACGACTTTGCTCTTGCCACGGCCCCAGGCGATTTCGGCGTATTCACGGCTGAAGTCGGTGGTGAACAGTGGCTTGATGGTTTTCTTGTCCAGGTTGGCCAGTTGCTCGGGCCAGCAGGTGGCGTCCAGCTTTTTCAGGTCGAGCTTGACCTTGTCCAGGTTCCACTCGTACTCGTTGCGCTCGGACAGGCCGGCCACGCTGGTGCCGCGGCACTTGAGGGTCTGGATGACGGCGTCGCCGTCGCGGCGCAGGCGCAGGGCGACACGGGCGGCGGACAGCTCACGCTCGGGGGTGTCGAAGTACTGGTTGAGCAGTTCGCGGGTCTGCCAGCCGGACTTGTTGCGCTTTTTCAGCAGAGGGTGCTCGCGCAGGGCGGCAAGGGTCTCGCGACTGGCGCGGAGCTTCAGTTCGGTTTCTTTGTGCATCACAGACTCGAAGGGGGGGCGTGGTTGACGCAGAGTCTACAGCAGTCCGCCGCCAACGGTTTATTCCAGACAGCGGATAGTCCTATGATGGGCAACGCTTCCGAGGAGTATGCGCATGCCGTTGCCGACGCTGAAAGACCAGTTTGCCGCCTTGATCGCTGCGCCTTCGGTCAGTTGCACCCAGCCCGCGCTGGACCAGTCCAACCGCCAGGTCATCGACCTGTTGGCCGGCTGGCTGGGCGACCTGGGTTTCAAGTGCGACATCCAGCAGGTCAGCCCCGGCAAGTTCAACCTGCTGGCCAGCCGTGGCAGCGGCCCGGGCGGCCTGGTGCTGGCCGGGCACAGCGACACCGTACCTTACGACGAACAACTGTGGACCAGTGACCCGCTGAAGCTGACCGAGGTCGATGGCCGCTGGGTCGGCCTGGGCAGCTGCGACATGAAGGGCTTCTTTGCCCTGGTCATCGAAGCCGTCATCCCGCTGCTGGAGCACGACTTCAAGCAGCCATTGCTGATTCTGGCCACGTGCGACGAAGAAAGCTCCATGTCCGGCGCCCGCGCCCTGGCCGAAGCCGGCCAGCCGCTGGGGCGTGCGGCGGTAATCGGTGAGCCGACCGGGCTGCGGCCGATCCGCATGCACAAGGGCATCCTCATGGACCGCATCGACATCCTCGGGCGCAGCGGCCATTCGTCGGACCCAAACCTGGGCCGCAGCGCCATGGAGGCCATGCACGCGGTAATGGGCGAGCTGATGGGCCTGCGCCAGCAATGGCAGCAAACCTACCGCAACCCGCAGTTCACCGTGCCGACGCCGACCATGAACTTCGGTTGTATCCACGGGGGTGACAACCCCAACCGCATCTGTGGCCAGTGCGCCCTGGAGTTCGACCTGCGGCCATTGCCGGGCATGGACGTGGAGCAACTGCGCGCCGCCATCCGCGAGAAGCTGGTGCCGGTGGCCGAGCGCCATGATGTGCGCATCGACTACGCACCGCTGTTCCCGGAGGTGCCGCCGTTCGAGCAGGCCGCCGATGCCGAGCTGGTGCAAGTGGCGGAGCGCCTGACCGGCCACCGCGCCGAAGCGGTGGCGTTCGGCACCGAAGCGCCTTATCTTCAGCAACTGGGCTGCCAGACCATCGTGCTGGGCCCTGGCGACATCGCCTGTGCCCACCAGCCCGGCGAATACCTTGAAATGTCACGAATCGAGCCTACCGTGCGTCTATTGCGTGACCTGATCCGGCACTATTGCCTGAACTAAACGTCCATTGACCTGATTCGTTCCTGCCTAGAGGAGACCGCGCGTGACCGCAAGCCTGTTCCGACGATGATCCTGAACGCCCCTGTACCGCCGTTCTCCGTCCACTTATCCACAGGCCCTGTCATGCCCGACTACGTCAACTGGCTGCGTCATGCCTCCCCGTACATCAATGCCCATCGCGACTGCACCTTCGTGGTCATGCTCCCTGGCGATGGGGTGGAACACCCTAATTTTGGCAACATTGTCCACGACCTGGTGCTGCTGCACAGTCTTGGCGTGCGGCTGGTGCTGGTGCATGGCTCGCGCCCGCAGATCGAAAGCCGCTTGGCCGATCGTGGGCTGACCCCGCATTACCACCGTGGCCTGCGCATTACCGATGCCGCCACCCTGGACTGCGTGATCGATGCTGTCGGCGCCCTGCGCCTGGCCATCGAAGCACGCCTGTCGATGGACATTGCTGCTTCGCCGATGCAGGGCTCGCGCCTGCGCGTGGCGTCCGGCAACCTGGTCACTGCCCGGCCGATCGGCGTGCTCGAAGGGGTGGACTACCACCACACCGGTGAAGTGCGCCGGGTCGACCGCAAGGGCATCAGCCGCCTGCTCGACGAGCGCTCCATCGTGCTGCTGTCGCCGCTCGGCTACTCGCCCACCGGCGAGATCTTCAACCTGGCCTGCGAAGACGTGGCTACCCGCGCTGCCATCGAGCTGGGCGCCGACAAGCTGCTGCTGTTCGGCGCAGAGCCAGGGCTGCTGGATGCAGATGGCAAGCTGGTGCGCGAGCTGCGCCCGCAGCAGGTTGCCCCGCATCTTCAGCGTTTGGGCAGCGATTATCAGGGCGAGCTGCTGGATGCTGCTGCCGAGGCCTGCAAAGGCGGTGTGGCGCGCAGCCATATCGTCAGCTATGCCGAAGACGGCGCCTTGCTGACCGAGCTGTTCACCCGTGGCGGTGGCGGTACGCTGGTGTCGCAGGAGCAGTTCGAAGTGGTGCGCGAGGCGACCATCGAGGACGTGGGTGGCTTGTTGGAGCTGATCAGCCCGCTGGAAGAGCAGGGCATCCTGGTGCGCCGTTCGCGCGAGGTACTGGAGCGGGAAATCGAGCAGTTCAGCGTGGTGGAGCGCGAGGGCATGATCATCGCCTGTGCGGCGCTGTACCCGATTGCCGACTCCGAAGCAGGGGAGCTGGCGTGTCTGGCGGTGAACCCGGAGTACCGCCATGGCGGGCGTGGGGATGAATTGCTGGAGCGCATCGAGAGCCGTGCGCGGCAGATGGGGTTGAGCACCCTGTTCGTGCTGACGACGCGTACGGCGCACTGGTTCCGCGAGCGTGGTTTTGCGCCCAGTGGGGTTGAGCGGCTGCCGGCTGCCCGGGCTTCGCTGTACAACTACCAGCGTAATTCGAAGATTTTCGAGAAGTCCTTGTAAGCTGTATCGCAGCTCTTGTGGGAGCGGCCTTGTGTCGCGAAAGGGCCGCAAAGCGGCCCCAGCAATTCAAGCGTGATGCATAGGTCTCTGGGGGCGCTTCGCACCCCTTTCGCGACACAAGGCCGCTGCCACAATGGGGCGGCGTTTTTATTTACACGGTATGCAGGTACCAGTTGTACTCGAGGTCGGAGATGGAGTGCTCGAACTCCTCCAGCTCGCTCTCCTTGCACGCGACAAAGATGTCGATGTACTTCGGATCGATGTACTTGTTCAGGATCTCGCTGTCGTCCAGCTCGCGCAGGGCATCGCGCAGGTTGTTCGGCAGGCTCTGCTCCAGCTGCTCGTACGAGTTGCCTTCAATCGGCTCACCCGGCTCGATCTTGTTGGTCAGGCCATGGTGCACACCGGCCAGCACGGCAGCCATCATCAGGTACGGGTTGGCGTCGGCACCGGCCACGCGGTGCTCGATGCGCACGGCGTCCGGCGAGCCGGTCGGCACGCGCAGGGCCACGGTGCGGTTGTCCAGGCCCCAGCTCGGCGCGTTCGGTACGTAGAACTGCGCGCCAAAGCGGCGGTACGAGTTCACGTTCGGGCAGAGGAACGCCATGGACGCTGGCAGGGTCTCGAGCACACCGCCGACAGCGTGACGTAGCGCGGCGTTCTGCTCGGGATCCTCGCTGGTGAAGATGTTGTTGCCATCTTTGTCCAGCACGGAAATGTGTACATGCAAGCCGTTGCCTGCCTGGCCCGGATAGGGCTTGGCCATGAAGGTGGTGTCCATTTCATGGTCGTAGGCGATGTTCTTGATCAACCGCTTGAGCAGTACCGCGTAGTCGCAGGCCTTGAGCGGGTCGGCCACGTGGTGCAGGTTGACTTCGAACTGCGCCGGGGCGCTTTCCTTGACGATGGCGTCGGCCGGGATGCCTTGCTCTTTCGCGCCTTCGAGGATGTCCTGCAGGCAGTCGGCATATTCGTCGAGGTCGTCGATCAGGTACACCTGGGTCGACTGTGGGCGTTTGCCCGAAATTGGCGAGCGCGGCGGCTGTGGGCGGCCGTTCACGTTCTCCTGGTCGATCAGGTAGAACTCCAGCTCGAACGCGGCACAGATGGTCAGGCCCATCTCGGTGAACTTGCTCACCACCTGGCGCAGCACTTCACGCGGGTCGGCGAAGAACGGCTCGCCTTCCAGCTCGTGCATGGTCATCAGCAGCTGGGCGGTCGGGCGTTTTTGCCAGGGTTCGTTGGAGAGGGTGCCAGGGATCGGGTAGCAGATGCGGTCAGCATCGCCGATGTCCAGGCCCAGCCCGGTGCTTTCGACGGTGGAACCGTTGATGTCCAGGGCGAAGAGGGAGGCAGGCAGGTTGATGCCTTTCTCGTAAACCTTGTGGAGGCTGGTGCGCTCGATGCGCTTGCCACGCACCACACCATTCATATCTGCAATCAGAAGGTCAACGTAGAGAACCTCAGGATGTTCCTTAAGGAACGCGTTCGCTTCGTTAAGCTGAACGGCACGCGGGGGTACCGACATGATGCAACACCTTTGTTGTTAAAAATATCAATCAAGGGGGGCTTGCAGGACCAGTCAATCGAAAAGCCATACTGATGTCAAGCCAACCCCATGATGCCCTGAAATGGCACATCTACGGCAGATTTGCTGCATATCGGGGCAAGCCATTATCCGCTATTTCCCGCGTAAAGGGCTATCTCCGACACGCCGTGTTTTATTTTTTACGGAGGTGTTGTGTAAAAAAATGAACAAGGCTAAGCTCGGTCTCAACCCAAAACACAATAATACGAGGGTCACATGGTCCGCTTGCCGCGACCTGAAAGCACTGCCTGCGCAGTGCCGTCGGGTACCTCCGCCGTTTTTGCAAGCTTCGTCAATGGCGTGGCCGCCCTGGCCGCAATAATTGACGTTTGGCGCTCCCGGGCCCGCCCTCGTAGCGGCTTGCCGCCCTTCGCTTCGTCTTCCTGCCTTTCGAACTCATTACGGACACAGCTGTTTTCAGTGTATCCACTGTGGCTCTGCGCGGGGGTTTTTGCTTTAGCAATGTACTCCATCCAGAATCAGAGCGTGGACCACCTTACCTCCTGAGGTATTTATGAGTAACAACCTCGACCAGCTCACCGATTGGTTGAAAGAGCACAAGATCACCGAAGTCGAATGCATGATCAGTGACCTGACCGGCATCACGCGCGGCAAGATTTCGCCTACCAACAAATTCATCGCCGAAAAAGGCATGCGCCTGCCCGAGAGCGTGCTGCTGCAGACCGTGACCGGCGACTACGTCGACGACGACATCTATTACGAACTGCTCGACCCGGCAGACATCGACATGATCTGCCGCCCTGACGAGAAGGCCGTGTTCCTGGTGCCGTGGGCCATCGAGCCGACCGCGCAGGTGATCCACGACACTTACGACAAGAAGGGCAACCCGGTCGAACTGTCGCCGCGCAACGTGCTGAAGAAAGTGCTCAAGCTCTACGCCGACAAGGGCTGGCAGCCGATCGTCGCGCCCGAGATGGAGTTCTACCTGACCAAGCGCAGTGAAGACCCGGACTTCCCGCTGCAGCCGCCGGTTGGCCGTTCGGGCCGCCCGGAAACCGGTCGTCAGTCGTTCTCGATCGAAGCCGCCAACGAATTCGACCCGCTGTTCGAAGACGTCTACGACTGGTGCGAACTGCAACAGCTGGACCTGGACACGCTGATTCACGAAGACGGCACGGCGCAGATGGAAATCAACTTCCGTCACGGCGACGCGCTGCACCTGGCCGACCAGATCCTGGTGTTCAAGCGCACCATGCGCGAAGCGGCGCTCAAGCACAACGTGGCCGCCACCTTCATGGCCAAGCCGATGACCGGCGAGCCGGGCAGTGCCATGCACCTGCACCAGAGCGTGATCGACGTGGCCACCGGCAAGAACATCTTCAGCAACGAAGACGGCAGCATGAGCGCGCTGTTCCTCAACCACATCGGTGGCCTGCAGAAGTTCATCCCCGAGGCGCTGCCGCTGTTCGCCCCCAACGTCAACTCGTTCCGCCGCTTCCTGCCTGACACCTCGGCGCCGGTAAACGTGGAGTGGGGCGAAGAAAACCGCACCGTCGGCCTGCGCGTACCGGATGCCGGCCCGCAAAGCCGTCGGGTCGAGAACCGCTTGCCGGGCGCCGACGCCAACCCGTACCTGGCCATCGCCGCCAGCCTGTTGTGTGGCTACATCGGCATGGTCGAAGGCATCGAAGCCAGCGCGCCAGTACAGGGCCGTGGCTACGAGCGCCGCAACCTGCGCCTGCCGCTGACCATCGAAGACGCCCTGGAACGCATGGAAAACAGCCGCGCGCTGGTGCAGTACCTGGGCAAGAAGTTCATCACCGGCTACGTCGCCACCAAGCGCGCCGAGCACGAGAACTTCAAGCGTGTCATCAGTTCCTGGGAGCGTGAGTTCCTGCTGTTCGCTGTCTGATAAACCCTGGTGCCGCTGGAGCGCGGCGGTCGAATTACGGAGAAGCACATGAGCGTCAACAACCCGCAAACCCGTGAATGGCAAACCCTGAGCGGGGAGCATCATCTCGCACCTTTCAGTGACTACAAGCAGCTGAAAGCCAAGGGGCCGCGCATCATCACCAAGGCCCAGGGTGTGCATTTGTGGGACAGCGAGGGGCACAAGATCCTCGACGGCATGGCCGGCCTGTGGTGCGTGGCGGTCGGTTACGGCCGTGAAGAACTGGTGCAGGCGGCAGAAAAGCAGATGCGCGAACTGCCGTACTACAACCTGTTCTTCCAGACCGCTCACCCGCCTGCGCTGGAGCTGGCCAAGGCGATCACCGACGTGGCGCCAGAGGGCATGACCCATGTGTTCTTCACCGGCTCCGGCTCAGAAGGCAACGACACCGTGCTGCGTATGGTGCGCCACTACTGGGCGCTGAAGGGCAAGCCGCACAAGCAGACCATCATCGGCCGCATCAATGGTTACCACGGCTCCACCGTGGCCGGTGCCAGCCTGGGCGGCATGAGCGGCATGCACGAACAGGGCGGCCTGCCGATCCCGGGCATCGTGCACATCCCGCAGCCTTACTGGTTCGGTGAAGGTGGCGACATGACCCCGGACCAGTTCGGTGTGTGGGCAGCCGAGCAGCTGGAAAAGAAAATCCTCGAAGTCGGCGAAGACAACGTTGCCGCCTTCATTGCCGAGCCGATCCAGGGCGCCGGCGGCGTGATCATCCCACCGGAAACCTACTGGCCGAAGGTGAAGGAGATCCTTGCCAAGTACGACATCCTGTTCGTCGCCGACGAAGTCATCTGCGGTTTCGGCCGCACCGGCGAGTGGTTCGGCTCTGACTACTACGGCCTCAAGCCCGACCTGATGACCATCGCCAAGGGCCTGACCTCCGGTTACATCCCCATGGGCGGTGTGATCGTGCGTGACAAAGTTGCCCAGGTACTCAGCGAAGGGGGTGACTTCAACCACGGCTTCACCTACTCGGGCCACCCGGTAGCGGCTGCAGTGGGCCTGGAAAACCTGCGCATCCTGCGCGACGAGCACATTATCGAGAAGGCGCGCACCGAAGCGGCACCGTATTTGCAAAAGCGTTTGCGTGAGCTGCAGGACCACCCGCTGGTGGGCGAAGTACGCGGCCTGGGCCTGCTCGGCGCGATCGAGCTGGTCAAGGACAAGGCCACGCGCAGCCGTTACGAAGGCAAGGGCGTGGGCATGATCTGCCGTAACTTCTGCTTCGAGAACGGCCTGATCATGCGCGCAGTGGGCGACACCATGATCATCGCCCCGCCGCTGGTGATCAGCCACGCGGAGATCGACGAGCTGGTGGAAAAGGCCCGCAAGTGCCTCGACTTGACGCTCGAAGCGATCCGTTGACAGTTTGCTAGGCTAGCGATGTGACATTAAGTCGTTACAAGGCCCTGCTTTCCTTGAAACAGAGCCTTGTAACTTGCCAGACTAGCGACTGCTTCAGTCGCCCAAACGCGTGTACTGCGGGACCTGGCTGCTGAACGGATGGCTAATCAAAAAAATCTGGAGCATGACGCATGAATAAAATGGGCAAGACGTTGCTGGCCGCAGCCCTGATGGGTGCCATGGCTACTGCTGCACAGGCTGAAGACAAGGTGTTGAACGTCTACAACTGGTCGGACTACATCGCACCAGACACCATCGCCAAGTTCGAGAAGCAGACCGGTATCAAGGTCAAGTACGACGTCTTCGACAGCAACGAAACCCTCGAAGCCAAGCTGCTGGCCGGCAAGTCAGGCTACGACATCGTGGTGCCGTCCAACAACTTCCTGGCCAAGCAGATCAAGGCCGGTGTGTACGAAGAACTGGACCGCTCCAAGCTGCCGAACTGGAAGAACCTCGACACCGACCTGCTCAAAGCCGTTGGCGACGCCAGCGACAAGGACAACAAGCACGCCTTCCCGTACATGTGGGGTTCGATCGGCATCGGCTACAACCCGGAGAAGGTCAAGGCCGCGCTGGGCGTGGACAAGATCGACTCGTGGGACGTGGTGTTCAAGCCTGAGAACATCGCCAAGCTCAAGAGCTGTGGCGTGAGCTTCCTGGATGCCCCGACCGAGATGATCCCAGCCGCACTGCACTACCTGGGCAAGAAGACCGACAGCACCAGCAAGGAAGATCTGAAGGCCGCCGAGGACCTGTTCCTCAAGATCCGTCCTTCGATCACCTACTTCCACTCGTCCAAGTACATCGGCGATATGGCCAACGGCAACATCTGCGTGGCCGTCGGTTACTCGGGTGACCTGGAGCAGTCCAAGGCCCGCGCCCACGAAGCTGGCGACAAGGTCAAAGTGGACTACGTGATTCCGAAAGAAGGTGCCGGTACCTTCTACGACATGGTCGCCATCCCGAAAGATGCCGAGCATAAAGACGCTGCCTACCAGTTCATGGACTTCCTGATGCAGCCAGAAATCATGGCTGAAATCACCAACGCCGTGCGCTTCCCGAATGGCAACGCTGCTGCCACTCCGTTCGTGGACAAAGACATCACCAGCGATCCGAGCATCTACCCGCCAGCCGAAGTGAAGAAGCAGCTGTACGCAATCGCTGCGCCTGAAGCTTCTGCCCAGCGTGTGATCACCCGCAGCTGGACCAAGATCAAGTCGGGCAAATAAGCCCGATGCGGCACCTCTGGGCCGGGGTTTCCCGGCCCAGAGCCAGTGAAAGGCAATTGATGATTGCGGCATCGAAGCTGCGAAGGTAAGTTGCGCGCCGGTTTTGCGTGTGCGGCAGCATTGTCGCTACCCAGGCACTGATTGTGAGGAGCACCCACTTGTCTATTTCTGTATTCCGCAAGGCCTTGATGGCTGGTGCGGGCCTGACGCTGGCATGCAGCGTCCAAGCGGCGCCTACGGTGCACTTCTACAACTGGTCCGACTACATCGGCCCAACCACACTCGCGGACTTCGAGAAAGCCACGGGCATCAAGCCCGTGCAGGACGTGTTCGACTCCAACGAAACCCTGGAAGGCAAGCTGCTGGCCGGTAATACCGGCTATGACGTGGTGGTGCCGTCCAACCATTTCCTCGGCAAGCAGATCAAGGCGGGCGCGTTCCAGAAGCTCGACAAGAGCCTGCTGCCCAACTATTCCAACCTCGACCCGGCGTTGATGAAGCGCCTGGAAAAGAACGACCCGGGCAACCAGTACGCCGTGCCTTACCTGTGGGGCACCAACGGTATCGGTTACAACGTCGACAAGGTGAAGGCCGCGCTGGGCGTGGACACCATCGACTCCTGGGCCGTCTTGTTCGAACCCGAGAACATGAAGAAGCTCTCCAAGTGCGGTGTGGCCTTCCTCGACTCGGCGGATGAAATGCTCCCGGCGGTGCTCAACTACATGGGGCTCAACCCCAACAGCACCGACCCCAAGGATTACGCAAAAGCCGAGCAGAAGCTGCTGGCCGTACGCCCGTACGTGACCTACTTCCACTCGTCCAAGTACATCACCGACCTGGCCAACGGCGACATCTGCGTCGCGGCAGGCTTCTCGGGTGATGTGTTCCAGGCCAAGGCCCGCGCTGAAGAAGCGAAGAAGGGCGTGAACCTGGCCTACGCCATTCCCAAGGAAGGCGGCAACCTCTGGTTCGACGTGCTGGCGATTCCCAAGGACGCCAAGAACGTCAAAGAGGCCCATGCCTTCATCAACTATTTGCTGAAACCTGAGGTTATCGCCCAGGTCAGTGATTACGTCGGTTACGCCAACCCGAACCCCAAGGCTGGCGACCTGATGGACCAGGCCGTGAGGACTGACGCCGCGGTTTACCCACCGCAGGAAGTGCTGGACAAGATGTTCGTGAACTCAGAGTTGCCACCCAAGGTGCAACGGCTGATGACCCGTAGCTGGACCAAGGTCAAGTCGGGCAAGTAATTATCCAGACCCGCAGCGCACCTGCAGACCAGGCCGCGCGGGCACAAAAATCTTGTTGGGAGTTTCACTCATGGCAGTTGCCTCCGGTGCCTATAAAAAAGCCCTCGAGGGTGGCCAGCAACCCAAGCAGGTGCTGGTCAAGATCGACCGGGTTACGAAAAAATTCGACGAAACCGTAGCCGTGGACGATGTGTCCCTGGAAATCCGCAAGGGCGAGATCTTCGCCCTGCTGGGCGGCTCCGGCTCGGGCAAGTCCACCTTGCTGCGCATGCTGGCCGGCTTCGAGCGCCCGACTGAAGGGCGGATTTTCCTCGATGGCGTCGACATCACCGACATGCCGCCCTACGAGCGGCCGATCAACATGATGTTCCAGTCCTACGCGCTGTTCCCGCACATGACCGTGGCGCAGAACATCGCCTTCGGCCTGCAGCAGGACAAGATGCCCAAGGCCGAGATCGACGCCCGTGTGGCCGAGATGCTCAAGCTGGTGCACATGACCCAGTACGCCAAGCGCAAGCCGCACCAGCTGTCCGGTGGCCAGCGCCAGCGCGTGGCCCTGGCCCGCTCCCTGGCCAAGCGCCCCAAGCTGCTGCTGCTCGACGAGCCGATGGGCGCACTGGACAAGAAACTGCGTTCGCAGATGCAGCTGGAACTGGTAGAGATCATCGAGCGCGTGGGCGTGACCTGCGTGATGGTGACCCACGACCAGGAAGAGGCCATGACCATGGCCCAGCGCATCGCCATCATGCACCTGGGCTGGATTGCCCAGATCGGCTCGCCGGTGGACATCTACGAGACCCCCACCAGCCGCCTGGTGTGCGAGTTCATCGGTAACGTCAACCTGTTCGAAGGTGAAGTGGTCGACGATGCCGAAGGCCACGCGATCATTGCCAGCCCTGAGCTGGAGCGCAAGATCTACGTCGGCCACGGCATCACCACCTCGGTGGAAGACAAGCACATCACCTACGCCTTGCGCCCGGAAAAAATGCTGGTCACTACCCAGCAGCCGACCTGCGAGCACAACTGGTCGCGCGGCAAGGTGCACGACATCGCCTACCTGGGTGGCCATTCGGTGTTCTACGTAGAGCTGCCGAGCGGCAAGATCGTCCAGTCGTTCGTTGCCAACGCCGAGCGCCAGGGCACCCGCCCGACCTGGGGCGATGAAGTGTACGTGTGGTGGGAAGACGACAGCGGCGTGGTACTGCGGTCATGAAACCTCGCAAGCTCAAGCGAGCACTCCAGCGCATCATTCCGGAGGGGCGGCACCTGGTGATCGGCGTGCCGTTCATCTGGCTGTTCCTGTTCTTCATGCTGCCGTTCTTCATCGTGCTGAAGATCAGTTTTGCCGAAGCCGACGTGGCGATCCCACCGTATACCGAGATCTACAGCTACGTCGAAGACAAGATCCAGCTGGTGCTCAACCTGGCCAACTACGGCTTGTTGACCGAGGATGAACTGTACCTTTCGGCCTATCTGGGCTCGCTGAAGATGGCTTTCTTCAGCACCCTGTTGTGCCTGCTGATCGGTTTCCCGATGGCCTACGCCATCGCCAATGCCAAGAAGGAAACCCAGACAGTCCTGCTGCTGCTGATCATGATGCCGACCTGGACCGCGATCCTGATCCGCGTCTATGCCTGGATGGGCATCCTCAGCAACAACGGCCTGCTCAACGGCTTCCTGCTGTGGACCGGGTTGATCGACCAGCCGCTGCAAATCCTCAACACCAACCTGGCGGTGTACATCGGCGTGGTCTATTCGTACCTGCCGTTCATGATCCTGCCGCTGTTCGCCAACCTGGTGAAACACGACCCTTCGTTGCTGGAGGCCGCTTCGGACCTGGGTTCGAGCACCTTCAACAGCTTCTGGAAAATCACCGTACCGCTGTCGAAAAACGGCATCATCGCCGGTTGCATGCTGGTGTTCATCCCGGTGGTGGGCGAGTTCGTGATCCCTGAACTGCTCGGCGGCCCGGAAACCCTGATGATCGGTAAGGTGCTGTGGCAAGAGTTCTTCAACAACCGTGACTGGCCGGTGGCTTCTGCCCTGGCGGTAGTGATGCTGGCGATCCTGATCGTGCCGATCCTGCTGTTCAACCGCAGCCAGGCCAAAGAAATGGAGGGCCGCGCATGAAACGCTTCAGTTTCTCCAAGCTGATGCTGGTGCTGGGCTTGCTGTTCATCTACCTGCCGATGCTGATCCTGGTGATCTACTCGTTCAACGCCTCCAAGCTGGTGACGGTGTGGGGTGGCTGGTCGGTGAAGTGGTACGTCGGCCTGCTCGACAACACCCAGCTGATGGGTTCGGTGATGCGCTCGCTGGAAATCGCCTGCTACACGGCGGTGGCCGCAGTGGCGCTGGGTACCCTGGCGGCCTTTGTGCTGACCCGCGTCACCCGCTTCAAGGGCCGTACGCTGTTCGGTGGCCTGGTCACCGCGCCGCTGGTAATGCCCGAGGTGATCACCGGTCTGTCGCTGTTGCTGCTGTTCGTGGCCATGGCGCAGATGATCGGCTGGCCGCAGGAGCGCGGCATCGTCACCATCTGGATCGCCCACACCACGTTCTGTGCGGCGTATGTGGCGGTGGTGGTGTCGGCGCGTCTGCGTGAGCTGGACCTGTCGATCGAAGAAGCGGCGATGGACCTGGGTGCCAAGCCGTGGAAGGTGTTCTTCCTGATCACCATCCCGATGATCGCGCCATCGCTGGCGGCGGGCGGCATGATGTCGTTCGCCCTGTCGCTGGATGACCTGGTACTGGCCAGCTTCGTGTCCGGCCCGGGCTCGACCACCTTGCCGATGGAAGTGTTCTCGGCCGTGCGTCTGGGCGTGAAGCCCGAGATCAACGCCGTGGCCAGCCTGATCCTGCTGTCGGTGTCGCTGGTGACCTTCTTTGTCTGGTACTTCAGCCGCCAGGCCGAAGAGCGTCGTCGCAAGGCGATTCAGCAGGCGATCGAAGAGGGTGCGGCGGCCAATGCCTCGCAGCCACAGGTCAAGCGCCCGGCGCAGGTGGCTGCTTCTGCCTGACCCGGCCTCTTCGCGGGCACACTCGCTCCCACAGGTACAGCACAGGTCATCTGGGCTATTCCTGTGGGAGTGCTGAACATGCCGAACTGATCGCAGTCAGTGCCGGTTGCCCAGCCCTGAATGTGCTCTTATGCCGCGAACATTCGCGACCACCTCGGCATAAGTAGGTGGAGGTTCGGAAAGGCTAGTAACCGAACGGCGTCCACTACGATTGATTGAGGTCATCCCTATTGCCTCTGTCCTCGGTAGTGGCGTATTGGCCATAACTGTGTTGTAGGAGGGAGGAGGCGAGTCAGCAAAGGCAGCTGAGGCAGCTGAGGCAGCTGAGGCACGCCTTGATGTTGGCGGCGAGGGCTCAAAGTACTGGCGTCTATATGAAGTCGCAGCAGTCATGCCTGCCCCTAAAAAAATACCAGCAGTTGCAATGGCTGAGATGATTTGGGCTGTTTCGGACTTCGTAACGATCCCTGCAATGCCTGCTACTACCGATGTTGCCAGCGAGATTGCTGACAAAGCGATCCAGATCGTTCGATGGGGAAAGTGCCCAGTGGGATCAGTATTGTTTACCGGATCCCCCGCACAGTACGCATACGCGTTCAGGCCACCCTGCTCGAACGGGCTTAAACTATCTACGCTACAGAACCTCCTGAGCGTAGGGCTAAACAGGCGATAACCATTGCCTGGCAAGTAACAGCCTGTTGCCGTGTCCAGCGGCTCACCGTTAAACGCTAAAGGGTTATTCGATACGCTCTTGCCTGTGCGTCGGCCATAGGGGGTATAAGCGAACTGCGCCTGACCGACATGTCCAAGTTCGCTCATGACTGTGTTGGTATTGTTTACCGCCATGATTGAACGCGAGTCCTCAGCACCTGATGTGCATTGCGCCAAGAGGCTACCCTGATGACGGAAAATGGAGCGTGTTACAGACCCGCCGAGCTCGGTGGAAAGACGGCCATTCTGGTAGAACCGGCGTGAGCTTTTTGCAGTGGCCATGGGCCCTCCTTGTACTCAAGGGTGCGCATAAAAAAGTGCCTCTTCATTGATGCAATGCTCGAGGCTCTCTGGATGGGCACACTATGTAGTGTTCTGGTAACACGCGACCACTGGCAGAAATACCAGGTTTCAACGAATAAATTGTGCCGAACCTGCACTGTGTCGCCGGCGCAGAATGCCTCTCTCACGCACGGCCAGTGATGTTTATCGAACCCTGAACTACGCTGACAGTCGCATCCCACAAATCATTTGTGCGCAAGCAAGGAGCCAGCATGGCGTTGGTACGTCCGCTGTCGGTCGTTTGCCTGGGGCTGCTGTACATGCTCACCGGCTGTAGCAAGGAAGAGGTCCCCGAGACGCTGCCTCGGGTCGGTGTGCAACAGGTTCAACCCACAGATTTCGCTGCCAGGGTCACCCTGACGGGCGATGTGCAAGCGCGGGTGCAGACTGACCTGTCGTTCCGTGTGGGCGGAAAGATCATTTCGCGCAGCGTCGATGTGGGCGACCACGTCAAGGCCAACCAGGTGCTGGCCCGGCTGGACCCGAAAGACCTGCAAAACAACGTCGACTCGGCCAAGGCCGAGGTGTTCGCCGCCCAGGCGCGGGTCACCCAGACCAGCGCAGCCTTTGTGCGCCAGCAAAAGCTGCTGCCCAAGGGCTACACCAGCCAGAGTGAATACGACTCCGCCGAAGCCGCGTTGCGCAGCAACCAGAGCGCGCTCAAGGCCGCCCAGGCGCAACTGGCCAACGCCAACGAACAGCTCAGCTACACCGCACTGGTCTCCGAGGCCGCCGGGGTCATCACCGAGCGCCAGGCCGAAGTCGGCCAGGTGGTGCAGGCCACCATGCCCATCTTCAGCCTGGCCACCGATGGCGACCGCGATGCGGTGTTCAACGTGTACGAATCACTGCTTGTAGCGCCGCCCAGCGATGCCGGGGTGATCGTCAGCCTGCTGGACAACCCCAAGGTCCAGGCACATGGCTTCGTGCGTGAAATCACTCCCACGGTATCGGCGCAAAGCGGCACGGTGCAGGTGAAGGTAGGCCTGAAAGATGTGCCAGCGGGCATGCAGTTGGGCGCACCGGTCACTGCCACCACCAATGCCCAGGGCCGGCCCAGCATCGAGCTACCGTGGTCGGCACTGACTAAAGCCCTGCATGAGCCTGCCGTGTGGGTGGTGGGCGAGGGTGATAAGGTTGAACTGCGCAAGGTCGAGGTCAGCCGTTACCTCACCGGCAAGATCGTGGTCGCCAGCGGCCTGAAAGGCGGCGAGACCGTGGTGGTCAATGGCGGCCAGTTGCTGCACCCCGGCATGCAGGTGCAGAAGATCGACGCCAAGGCCCAAGGGGGTGAGCTATGAAGCGCCTGCTGCTTATGTTGTCGGCTGGCGTGCTGCTGGTGGGTTGCAGCAGCGAAGACGAGGCGCCAGAGCCGATTCGGCCCGTGCTGTCGGTGAAGGTCGAACCCCAGGTGCAGTCGCAACTGGGGCGCTTTGCCGGCAGTATTCAGGCGCGCTTTGAAAGCACCTTGGGCTTTCGGGTTTCAGGGCGTATCGCCCGGCGTTGGCTGGATGTGGGCGCCCAGGTGAAACCGGGCGACACATTGGCCACGCTCGACCCGACCGACCAGCAGAATCAGCTGCGCGCCGCCGAAGGCGACCTGGCCAAGGTGCAGGCCCAGTGGATCAACGCCCAGGCTGATGCCCGCCGCCAGCAGCAGCTGTACGACCGCGGCGTGGGTGCCCAGGCCCAGCTGGATATCGCCCAGACCAACCTGAAAACCACCAGTGCTGCGCTGGAACAGGCGCGCTCTGCGCTCAGCCAGGCCCGTGACCAGCTCGACTACAGCACCTTGCGCACCGACCACGCTGCCGTGATCACCGCCTGGCAGGCCGAAGCCGGGCAAACCGTCACCGCAGGCCAGGCCGTGGTAACCCTGGCCCGGCCGGATGTGAAAGAGGCGGTGATCGACCTGCCGATCGGCCTGGCCGAGCAGTTGAGCCAGGGCCTGACCTTTACCGTTGCCTCGCAACTGGACCCGACCATCAACACAACGGCCAGCCTGCGCGAGCTGGAACCCCAGGCCGACGCCACCACCCGCACCCGGCGCGCCCGCCTGACCCTCGCCAGCACACCGGCGGCGTTCCACCTGGGCACCGCCATCAGCGTGACCTTGAGCTCGGAAGTGACGCCACGCAGCGAGTTGCCCGCGAGTGCCTTGCTGGAACGTGACGGCAAAACCCAGGTATGGGTGATCGACACGCAGCAGAAGACAGTGGCCACCCGTGACGTGGCGTTGATCGACCGCACCGCCGACAGCATCGTACTGACCTCGGGCGTGCAACCCGGCGAGCGCGTCGTGACCGCAGGTGTGAACAGTCTCAAGCCTGGCCAGAAGGTCACCTTCGACGAGGATGCGCAATGAAAGGAAGCTTCAACCTGTCCGACTGGGCACTCAAGCATCAATCCTTCGTCTGGTACCTGATGTTCGTTGGCCTGCTGATGGGGATTTTTTCCTATTTCAACCTGGGCCGTGAGGAAGACCCGTCGTTCACCATCAAGACCATGGTGATCCAGACCCGTTGGCCAGGCGCAACCCAGGACGAGACGCTGTACCAGGTCACCGACCGCATCGAAAAGAAGCTCGAAGAACTCGATTCCCTCGATTACACCAAAAGCTATACCCGGCCGGGTGAATCCACGGTCTACGTGTACCTGCGCGACACCACCAAGGCCAAGGACATCCCGGACATCTGGTACCAGGTGCGCAAGAAGATCCAGGACATTCGCGGCCAGTTCCCTCAGGGCATCCAGGGGCCTGCGTTCAACGACGAATTCGGTGATGTATTCGGCTCGATCTACGCGTTTACCTCCGATGGACTCACCCTGCGCCAGTTGCGCGATTACGTGGAGCAAGCCAGGGCAGAGGTTCGCGATGTGCCCAACATCGGCAAGATCGAGTTGGTCGGTACCCAGGATGAAGTGCTGTACCTGAACTTCTCCACCCGCAAGCTGGCCGCACTGGGCATTGACCAGCGCCAGGTCATGCAGGCCTTGCAATCGCAGAACGCCGTAACCCCGGCCGGCGTGATCGAGGCGGGCCCCGAGCGCATTTCGGTGCGCACCACCGGGCAGTTCGCCTCGGAAAAAGACCTGGAAACGGTCAACCTGCGCATCAATGACCGCTTCTTCCGCCTGGCGGATATTGCGGATATCGAACGCGGCTATGTCGACCCGCCGTCACCCATGTTCCGCTACAACGGCCAGACTGCGCTTGGGCTGGCCATCGGCATGAAGGCCGGGGGCAATATCCAGGTGTTCGGTGCGGCGCTGAAAAAGCGCATGGACAAAGTGGTCGAGGACTTGCCGGTGGGCGTTGGGGTACACACCGTGTCGGACCAGGCGGTGGTGGTGAAGCAGGCCGTCGGCGGCTTCACCAGCGCGCTGTTCGAGGCGGTAGTGATCGTACTGGGGGTGAGTTTCATCAGCCTGGGCGTGCGCGCAGGCCTGGTGGTGGCGTGTTCGATCCCGCTGGTGCTGGCCATGGTGTTCGTATTCATGGAGTACAGCGGCATCACCATGCAGCGGATTTCGCTGGGGGCGCTGATCATTGCGCTTGGCCTGCTGGTGGATGATGCAATGATCACCGTGGAGGTGATGGTCACGCGGCTGGAAATGGGCGAGAGCAAGGAACAAGCGGCAACCTTCGCTTACACCTCCACAGCCTTCCCCATGCTGACCGGCACCCTGGTAACCGTGGCCGGCTTTGTGCCGATCGGCCTGAACGCCAGTTCGGCCGGTGAATATACCTACACCCTGTTTGCCGTGATTGCCGTGGCGCTGATCGTGTCGTGGGTGGTGGCGGTGTTCTTCGCGCCCGTGCTGGGCGTACACATCCTTAGCAGCAAGGTCAAACCCCATGAAGCCGAGCCTGGCCGCTTGGGCAAGGCTTTCGAACATGGCCTGCTGTGGTGCATGCGCAACCGCTGGCTGACCATCATCGGCACAATGCTGTTGTTTGTGCTGGCCATTTTCTGCGAGCGCTTTGTGCAGAACCAGTTCTTCCCGTCCTCGGACCGCCCGGAAATCCTGGTCGACCTGAACCTGCCGCAGAACGCTTCGATCGAGGAGACGCGCAAGGTGGTCGACCGCTTCGAGGCACGGATCAAGGATGACCCGGACCTGGTGCACTGGAGCACCTACATCGGCCAGGGTGCCATTCGTTTCTATCTGCCCCTCGACCAGCAATTGCAGAACCCGTACTACGCGCAGTTGGTGATCGTCAGCAAAGGCTTCGAAGAGCGTCAGGCCATGATGGATCGTTTGCAGAAGATCCTGCATGAAGAGTTCGTCGGCATCGGTACCAACGTACAGTCGCTGGAAATGGGCCCGCCGGTAGGGCGGCCGATCCAGTATCGGGTCAGTGGTGCCAACATCGACGAGGTGCGCAAGCATGCCATCGAACTGGCCACCTTGCTCGACCAGAACGAGCACATCGGCGAGATGATCTACGACTGGAACGAGCCGGGTAAGGTGCTGCGCGTGGAAATCGCCCAGGACAAGGCACGCCAGCTAGGGTTGTCGTCGGAAGACGTGGCCAATGTGATGAACAGCATCGTCAGCGGCGTGCAGATCACCCAGGTCAACGACAACATCTACCTGGTCAACGTGGTGGCCCGTGCCGAAGACAGCGAGCGCGGCTCGCCGGATACCCTGCAAAACCTGCAGATCCTCACGCCTAACGGCACCTCGATCCCGTTGCTGTCGTTCGCCACGGTGCGTTACGAGCTGGAGCAGCCGCTGGTGTGGCGCCGGGACCGCAAGCCGACCATCACCATCAAGGCGTCGGTCAATGGCGACATCCAGCCCACCGACCTGGTGGCCCAGCTGAAGCCGAAGATCGACGAATTCGCCGGCAAGTTGCCGGTGGGCTTCGAGGTGGCGACCGGCGGTACGGTGGAGGAGAGCGCCAAGGCGCAAGGGCCGATCCGCAAGGTGATCCCGCTGATGCTGTTCCTCATGGCCACGTTCCTGATGATCCAGCTGCACAGCCTGCAGAAGCTGTTCCTGGTGGTGAGTGTGGCGCCGCTGGGGCTGATTGGCGTGATCATTGCGCTGGTGCCGACGGGCACGCCCATGGGCTTTGTGGCGATTCTCGGCATCCTGGCGTTGGCGGGTATCATCATCCGTAACTCGGTGATCCTGGTGACCCAGATCGACGAGTTCGAGGCCCAGGGCTTCTCGCCGTGGGACGCGGTGGTGGAGGCTACCAACCACCGGCGCCGGCCGATTCTGCTGACGGCGGCGGCGGCGAGCCTGGGCATGATCCCGATTGCCCGCGAAGTGTTCTGGGGGCCGATGGCGTACGCCATGATTGGCGGGATCATCGTGGCCACCTTGCTGACGCTGCTGTTCCTGCCGGCGTTGTATGTGGCCTGGTACAAGATCCGCGAGCCTGAAAACAGCACTAAAACCCGACACTGAACCCTGTGGGAGCGGGCGTGCCCGCGAATGCGATGGTGGATTCACTGCCGCATTCGCGGGCACGCCCGCTCCCACAGAGGCATTTGAGCGCTTGTAAAATCGCGATTTGAATTTGGTTATATAAACATTCTTAAACAGTATTTTTAAGAATAACTCCGCCTCACTACTATTGCCCTCAAGCCAGGCGCAAATCCCCTTCAAACCTCTGCCCGGCACCTCACTCCAAGGAGAACGAGCATGAGTGCATCTCTGCGTAGCATCGACGGTCAGGACGAAGCCACCATTCTGCGTGAAATCCAGAGCGCCTTGCGCGACCTGCGTTTCGGTGCGGTGGAGATCACTGTGCACAACGCTCAGGTCGTACAGATCGAGCGCAAGGAGAAGTTCCGCCTGCAACAGCCCGGCAACAAGGCCGGCTGATCGCGCCTCACATTCAAAACTAGAAAAATGCCAATCGGGAGCTTCACCATGTCCATCCGCCGTTATGCGCTCGCCGCTTTGGCCAGTGCTGTTTTTGCCGGTTCCGCCATCGCCAAGGACTACGAACTGCTGAACGTGTCCTACGACCCGACCCGCGAGCTGTACCAGCAGTACAACGCCGAGTTCATCAAGCACTGGCAGCAGGCCCACCCGGGCGACAAGGTGAAGATCCAGCAGTCCCACGGTGGCTCGGGCAAGCAGGCCCGTGCGGTGATCGACGGCCTGCGCGCCGACGTGGTGACCCTGGCCCTGGCCGGTGACATCGACGAAGTCGCCAAGCTCGGCAAGACCCTGCCGGACAACTGGCAGACCCGCCTGCCGGACGCCAGCACCCCGTACACCTCGACCATCGTGTTCCTGGTGCGCAAGGGCAACCCGAAAGGCATCAAGGACTGGGGCGACCTGATCAAGAAAGACGTGTCGGTCATCACCCCCAACCCGAAAACCTCCGGCGGTGCGCGCTGGAACTTCCTGGCCGCCTGGGCCTACGGCCTGAAGGCCGGCGGTAGCGAAGAGAAGGCCAAGGAATACGTGCAGGAGCTGTTCAAGCACGTACCGGTGCTGGATACCGGCGCCCGTGGCTCGACCATCACCTTCGTGAACAACGGCCAGGGCGACGTGTTGCTGGCCTGGGAAAACGAAGCCTTCCTGGCGCTGAAGGAAGACGGTGGTGCAGACAAATTCGACATCGTCGTGCCGTCGCTGTCGATCCTGGCCGAACCGCCAGTGGCCGTGGTGGACAAGAACGCCGAGAAAAAGGGCAATACCGACATTGCCACCGAATACCTGAAGCACCTTTACAGCCCGGCCGGGCAGAAGATTGCTGCAGAGAACTTCTACCGCCCGCGTGACGAGAAAGTTGCTGCCGAATTCGGCAAGCAATTCCCGAAACTGGACCTGGTAACCATCGACAAGGACTTCGGTGGCTGGAAAACTGCACAACCGAAATTCTTCAATGATGGCGGTGTGTTCGACCAGATCTATCAGGCACAGTAACTGGCCAAGGAAAAGCGGGGCCGCTTTGCGGCCCTCTCGCGACACAAGGCCGCTCCCACAAGGAATTGCGGTCCCCTGTGGGAGCGGCCTTGTGTCGCGAAAGGGCTGCAAAGCAGCCCCAGGATTCACAAGCTTGCACCAGCCCGGGAGTGATTCCGGGCTTCGTGCGTTCAACCAGGGATACTTATGTCACGTCGTATTTCCCCCGTCATACCCGGCTTCGGGCTGACGCTGGGCTACACCTTGGTGTACCTCAGCCTGATCGTGCTGATACCGCTGGCAGCCATGTTCATTCATGCCTCGCAGCTGACCTGGGAGCAGTTCTGGAACATCATCAGCGCGCCGCGGGTAATCGCCGCGCTCAAGCTGAGTTTCGGTACCGCCCTGTTCGCCGCCATCATCAACGGGGTGATCGGCACCCTGCTCGCGTGGGTGCTGGTGCGCTACACCTTCCCTGGGCGCAAGATCATCGACGCGATGATCGACCTGCCGTTCGCCCTGCCTACCGCCGTTGCCGGTATCGCCCTGACCGCCCTGTACGCGCCTGCGGGCTGGGTCGGCCAGTTCGCCACCGACCTTGGTTTCAAGATCGCCTACACCCCGCTGGGCATCACCCTGGCGCTGACCTTCGTCACCTTGCCGTTCGTGGTGCGCACGGTGCAGCCGGTACTGGCCGACATCCCGCGTGAAGTGGAAGAGGCCGCCGCCTGCCTGGGCGCCAAGCCGCTGCAGGTGTTCCGTCATATTCTGGCGCCGGCCCTGCTACCGGCCTGGCTCACCGGTTTTGCCCTGGCCTTCGCCCGCGGCGTGGGTGAGTATGGTTCGGTGATCTTCATTGCCGGCAACATGCCGATGAAGACCGAGATTTTGCCGCTGCTGATCATGGTCAAGCTCGACCAGTACGACTACACCGGCGCGACCGCCATCGGCGTGCTGATGCTGGTGGTTTCCTTCATCCTGCTGCTGCTGATCAACCTGCTGCAGCGCCGCATCGAAACCCCTTGAAGGAGGCCGGCATGTCCAGTTCATCCCTGAGTGCAAGCGCGGCCGCCAACGCCGCACGCCGTGGCAGCGCCACTTCGCGGCGCATCCTGATCGGCCTTGGCTGGCTGGTGTTCGCGCTGTTTCTGCTGCTGCCGCTGGTGATCGTGGTATCACAGGCGCTGAAGAACGGTTTTGGCACCTTCTTCGAGGCGATTTTCGAGCCCGACGCGCTGTCGGCATTGAAGCTCACCCTGCTCGCCGTGGTCATTTCGGTGCCGCTGAACCTGGTGTTCGGTGTCAGCGCCGCCTGGTGCGTCAGCAAGTACACCTTCCGTGGCAAGAGCATTCTGGTCACCCTGATCGACTTGCCGTTCTCGGTGTCGCCGGTGATCGCCGGCCTGGTCTACGTGCTGATGTTCGGCGCGCAAGGCCTGTTCGGCCCCTGGCTGCAGGACCACGACATCCAGATCGTCTTCGCCCTGCCGGGCATCGTCCTGGCGACCATCTTCGTTACCGTGCCGTTCGTGGCCCGTGAACTGATCCCGCTGATGCAGGAGCAGGGCACGCAAGAAGAGGAGGCTGCGCGCCTGCTCGGCGCCAACGGCTGGCAGATGTTCTGGCACGTGACCTTGCCCAACATCAAATGGGGCCTGATCTATGGTGTGGTGCTGTGTACCGCTCGGGCCATGGGCGAGTTTGGCGCGGTGTCGGTGGTGTCGGGCCACATTCGTGGCGTGACCAACACCTTGCCGCTGCACGTGGAGATCCTCTACAACGAGTACAACCACGTCGCGGCCTTCAGCGTGGCCAGCCTGTTGCTGATCCTGGCGCTCTTCATCCTGCTGCTCAAGCAGTGGAGCGAGAACCGTATTAACCGCCTGCGCCACAGCGCCGCGGAGGAATGATTCATGTCGATCGAAGTTCGTAACGTCAGCAAGCGCTTCAACAGCTTCCAGGCCCTGGACAACATCAACCTGGACATCAACAGCGGCGAGCTGGTGGCTTTGCTCGGCCCGTCCGGCTGCGGCAAGACCACGCTGCTGCGCATCATCGCCGGCCTGGAAACCCCGGACCAGGGCAATATCGTGTTCCATGGCGAAGACGTGTCCGGCCATGACGTGCGTGACCGCAACGTCGGTTTCGTGTTCCAGCACTACGCGCTGTTCCGTCACATGAGTGTGTTCGACAACGTCGCCTTCGGCCTGCGCATGAAGCCCAAGGGCGAGCGCCCGAGCGAGAGCAAGATCGCCGAAAAGGTGCATGAGCTGCTGAACATGGTGCAGCTGGACTGGTTGTCCGACCGCTACCCCGAGCAGCTGTCTGGCGGTCAGCGTCAGCGTATCGCCCTGGCTCGCGCGCTGGCGGTGGAGCCCAAGGTGCTGCTGCTGGACGAGCCGTTCGGTGCGCTGGATGCCAAGGTGCGCAAGGAACTGCGTCGCTGGCTGGCGCGGTTGCACGAGGACATCAACCTGACCTCGGTGTTCGTGACCCACGACCAGGAAGAAGCCATGGAAGTGGCCGACCGTATCGTGGTGATGAACAAGGGTGTGATCGAGCAGATCGGTTCGCCGGGCGAGGTGTACGAGCAGCCGGCCAACGACTTTGTCTACCACTTCCTGGGTGACTCCAACCGCCTGGCCCTGAGCGAAGGGCACCATGTGCTGTTCCGCCCGCATGAAGTGTCGCTGTCGCGGCATGAGACCGAGGGGCACCATGCGGCCGAGGTGCGGGATATTCGACCGTTGGGGGCTACAACGCGGGTGACCTTGAAAGTGGAAGGGCAGAGCGAGCTGATCGAGGCTGAGGTGGTGAAGGACCATGACAGCCTGACCGGTCTGGCGCGGGGGGAGACATTGTTCTTCCGGCCGAAGGTTTGGCAGAAGGTGGCGGATATCTGAGCCGCCCTTGATGATGAAACGCCCGGGTTTGGTCCCGGGCTTTTTTTGCCTGTGAGATTGCCGGGGCTGCTTCGCAGCCCATCGCCGGCAAGCCAGCTCCCACATTGACCGAGTTGGCACAGCAATTTATTGAGGCTGGCAAGCCAGCCCCTATCGATCAGGTCGACACAGAACCTTGTGGGAGCCAGCTCCCACATTGACCGAGTTGGCACAGCGATTTATTGAGGCTGGTAAGCCAGCCCCTATCGATCAGGCCGACACAGAACCTTGTGGGAGCTGGCTTGCCGGCGATCGAGGGCGCAGCCCTCGCGGCAATATCATGCCTTGCGCGAATATTTTGCATGCCCCCAATGCATCGCATTTACGCCGATCACCCACAGCCCACGTAATCCGCGGCTTTCACGCTACCTCTTAAAAACAATATTCACTTAAGTTCTAACCATAATTTTAAACATTACTTTAAGAGATAAGCCTCTGGCCCCGATGATTCAGCCATACCTGAATCGAGACCCCAGGAGTTTGATCAATGGGTAATGTCCAGTCGGCCGTCAGGGCCTACGACCAGCCATGGCGCCCGGCCCCGGGCGACCTGGTCGAGCTTGGACGCACGCTTCGCCTCCCGCTGGGCCAGCTGCGCCTGCAACGCACGCCCGTCAGCGGGCTCAAGCGCCGCGACAAGCTGGTGTTGGGCCTGCTGGTGCTGGCCCTGCACGGCGCTGCGGCGTACTGGGTAAGCCAGGCACCCACGCCAGAGCTGCCCGTGGTGCCACCGCAAGTGCCGCCCATGACCATCGAGTTCGCAGCGCCAGCGCCGCCTGTGGTCGAACCGCCACCGCCAGCCCCCGCACCGCCCGTGGTCGAGCCTCCGCCAGCGCCGCCGGTCGTCGACGAACTGGCCGCCAAGCCCAAACCCAAGCCAAAGCCCGTGCCCAAGCCTGTGGTCAAGCAAGCACCCAAACCACAGCCCAAACCGGTCGAAGCACCGCCGCCAGCCCCAGTGGCCGCTCCGGCACCACCTGCGCCCGCACCACCCGCGCCGGCCCCGGTTACGCCCGCTTCGGCCAACGCCGCGTACCTGAAAAACCCGGCGCCGGAGTATCCGCAGATGGCCCAGCGCCGTGGTTGGGAAGGCACCGTGCTGCTGCGGGTAGAGGTGCTGCCCAGCGGTAAACCCGGGCAGATCCAGGTCCAGAAGAGCAGTGGCCGTGATGCCCTCGACGCCGCCGCGCTGGCTGCGGTGAAACGCTGGAGCTTCGTCCCGGCCAAGCAGGGCGATGTGGCCCAGACCGGCTGGGTCAGCGTGCCGATCGATTTCAAGCTTCGCTAACTTTTTCGCAGAACACAGGAAGACATCATCATGAGCCTGCTGGCATCCCCCCTCGAATCCGTTGAAAGCGCAGTCATCTGGCTGCTGGTTGGTTTCTCTGTCGTCACCTGGGGCCTGGCCCTGGTCAAGGTCGCGCAGTTCGTGCGGCTGAAAAACCAGGACAAACGCTTCCACCAGCAGTTCTGGGCGGCCTCCAGCCTGGACTCGGCCGCCGAGCTCAGCCACGAGCTGCCCGGCCCGGCTGCCCGCGTCGCTCAGTCTGGCTATGCCGCCATTGCCGTCGGCGACACCCAGGCCAACGACCTGAGCCACGCCATCAACCACCAGGACCGCCTGGAGCGCGCCTTGCGTCAGCAGATCGTGCGTGAGCGCCGCTCGCTGGAAACCGGCCTGGCGGTGGTCGCCAGTATCGGCAGCACCTCGCCCTTCATCGGCCTGTTCGGCACTGTGTGGGGCATCATGGAAGCGCTCAAAGGCATCAGCGCGGCCGGCTCTGCCAGCCTGGAAACCGTGGCGGGCCCAATCGGTGCGGCCTTGGTGGCAACCGGTGTCGGTATTGCCGTCGCCGTACCGGCGGTGCTGGTTTACAACTACTTCCTGCGCCGCCTCAAGCTCACCGCTGCCGACCTCGACGACTTTGCCCACGACTTCTACAGCCTGGCGCAGAAGAGTGCCTTCCGCGTGCTGGTGCACCCCGCCGTGCACAAGCCACAGGCCGGTTTCACCCAGCCCGTGAAGGAGGCGTCCTGACATGGCTTTTTCGACCCAGGACAGCGACGAAGTCCTCAGTGAAATCAACGTCACGCCGCTGGTGGACGTCATGCTGGTGCTGCTGGTGGTGTTCATCGTCACCGCGCCGCTGCTGACCAACGCCATCCCCATCAACCTGCCCAAGACCGAGGCCGTGGCCCCGGTAGAGCAGAAGGACCCGCTGGTGGTCAGCATCGACGGTGAAGGCAAGTTGTTCATCAACAAGGACCAGATCCAGCCCGACCTGCTGGAAACCAGCCTCAAGGCCGCCAAGGACAAGGACGCAGACGTGCGCGTGCAGTTGCAGGCCGATGACGGCGTGAACTACGGCGAAGTGGCGCGGGCCATGGCAGCCATCGAACGTGCGGGGATCAGCAAGCTGGCGGTGATTACTGCGCGCTGACCCTCATCAAACCTCTTCAGGCAAGTGCTTATGGGCCATATCTCTTGGCAGGGGTTGGCCCTTTTTTTTTCCGGGCATTTCTCCTACAGGGATCGCGCATAGCCAAATATTTTTGGTTATTAATAAATAGCTTCTTATTCCTTTACGAATATAACTCCCTCCCTATACTGGTCTCCAAGCACGCAAACTTACTGGAGGCGTCCCCATGCGCAATGAGTCGATTCGTTACCTGATTGTGCCGGGCTGGCAAGGATCGCCAGACAACCATTGGCAAAGTCACTGGCAGCGCACCCTGCCCAACAGTGCACGGGTGGAGCAGCACGACTGGCTGACCCCGCAACGAGAGGACTGGGTACAAGCGCTGGAACAGGCGATCGTCGCCGAAGACTCGCCAGTGATCCTGATTGCCCACAGCCTGGGCTGCATCACCGTCGCCCATTGGGCTGCGCAGGCCAGCCCGGCCTTGCTGCGGCGCGTGCGTGGCGCCCTGTTGGTGGCCCCAGCGGACGTCGAGCGGCCCACCTGCGCGCCAGCCTTGCGCAACTTTGCGCCGATCCCGACCGAAGCGCTGCCGTTCCCCAGCCAGGTGGTCAGTTCGGACAACGATCCGGCCGTGAACGTGCCTCGGGCGCTGTACCTGGCCCAGGCCTGGGGCGCAGAGGCGGGTTTGCTGAGCAACGCCGGGCACATCAACGTCAAGTCCGGCCACGAGCGCTGGGAACAAGGCTTCGCCTACTTGTACCGCTTGCAGAGCCGGGTTGAGCAGCGCGCACTGCGCCGCGCCTGATCGCCTTTACTGTTTACCGCTTACCTGACGCCCGGCCAATGAAGGCCAGGGGCGGGAGTTCGTCATGACGTTTCAAAACCCGTTTGGCCAGCCGCTGCTGACCTTCCCCGAGCTGGACAAGAGCCCGCTGAGCATCCGCGCCAAGGCCCTGGTGTTCATCGACCCGCGTTCGCAGCAACTGCGCGAAGACCTTGAGCGCCTGGCGCCGCAACCCTTGCCCGTGCTGATCCGTGGCGAGACCGGCACCGGCAAGGAGTTGCTGGCCCGGCAAATCCACCGTGCCAGTGACCGTGGCGGGCTGTTCGTGTCGGTCAACTGCGCGGCCATCAGCCCCACCTACGCCGATGCCGAACTGTTCGGCTACAGCGCCGGCAGCCAGGGTGGCACGGCCAGCAGCCGCGCCGGCTGGTTCGGCTCGGCCAATGGCGGCACGTTGTACCTGGACGAGATTGCCGACTTGCCGCTGGCCATCCAGGGCAAGCTGCTGGCTGCCCTGGAAAACCGCGAAGTCACCCGAGTGGGCGCGCAGCAGCCGCAGCCGGTGGATGTGCGGCTGGTGGCCGCGACCAGCATCGACCTGGCGCGGGTGGTACGGGCAGGGCGCTTTAACGAGCGCTTGTACCAGTACCTGCGCGAAGGCGCGCTGGAGCTGCCACCGCTGCGTGAGCGGCCCGGCGATATCCTGCCGCTGGCCGAGTACTTCGTGGGCATCTACAGCGTGCGCTTGCAACGGCCTGTACCGCTGGTGAGCGAGGCGGCGCAGCAGGTGCTGGAAGCCCATCCATGGCCCGGAAATACCCGTGAACTGGAGAATGTCATCCACTTCGCCTTGCTGGTGAATGACGGCGAAGAGCTGCAGCCAGAGGACCTGGACCTGGCCAACCCCGCGCGCTAGACATCGCTCATAAGCAAAGTGACTGATAGCAGTTTGTTTTTGGAATAAGCAGCTAAGTAAAAGATATTGTTACGGAATAAAAATTCTAGGTATTGTCCGCCTACGCCCGCTGGTGAACCGGTTGGGCACCCGATTCGCCATCGCTGATGGCCCAGATTCAGAATAAGGACCACCATGAAGAAGACCCTGCTGACCACTGCCCTGGCCGCTGCCCTGTCGTTCTCCGGCCTGGCCGCCGCTGCCGAGAAACTGGTGGTTGCCGCTACTCCGGTACCGCACGCCGAAATCCTTGAGCTGATCAAGCCGACCCTGGCCAAAGAAGGTGTGGACCTGCAGATCAAGGTCTTCACCGATTATGTGCAGCCAAACGTGCAAGTTGACCAGAAGCGCCTGGACGCCAACTACTTCCAGACCCTGCCGTACCTGAAGAGCTTCAACGAAGGCAAGGGCACCCACCTGGAAACCGTGATTGGCGTGCACGTCGAACCCTTCGGTGGTTACTCGAAGAAGATCAAGAACCTGTCGGAGCTGAAGGAAGGCGCCACCGTTGCCATCCCTAACGAAGGCAGCAACAGCGGTCGCGCCCTGATCCTGCTGCAGAAGGCTGGCCTGATCACCCTGAAAGACCCGAAAAACGCCCTGGCCACACCGAAAGACATCGCCGAGAACCCGAAGAAGCTGAAGTTCCGCGAGCTTGAGTCGGCCATGCTGCCGCGTGTGCTGGACCAGGTCGACCTGGACATGATCAACACCAACTACGCCCTGGAAGCCGGCCTGAATCCGGCCAAGGATGCGCTGGTGATCGAAGGCGCCGACTCGCCGTACGTGAACTTCCTGGTTGCCCGCCCGGACAACAAGGACAGCGAGGCCATCCAGAAACTGGCCAAGGCCCTGACCAGCCCTGAGGTGAAGGCATTCATCGCCAAGAAGTATCAAGGTGCTGTGCTGCCGGCGTTCTGATGCACTCGTAGTGATAGAAAATGCCGACGCACTTGCGTCGGCATTTTTGTTTCTGGGCACGGTTACCTGTGGGAGCGGGCGTGCCCGCGAACACCGGCGTAGCCGGTGCCATCTACCGTGTCGCCTGCTTCGCGGGCACGCCCGCTCCCACATGTGGCTGTGCAGCTGCGCCACTTGAGTCTCCGGGCACTAATCGCAAGGTGCTCTGCGCCGGGATTACCCCCATCTGTGCCTTTTGGTACTGCCCCTCCACATAACCTTTAGCCTGGTCCGCATAGTGTTGGTCAAACGGCACTCCACTCTGCCCGACCGGGTTGCTGGTCAGCGCCTGCCCGGCATCGGCAAAGTCGATCAGCCGCCGCGTCGAAGGCCCGTAGGTCACCGGCCATGGCGCCGGGCCGATTTTCGCAGAAAGGTTGTTCGGTACCTCATGGGTACCCGGCGCGGCGAACGGCCCAACGTTGAACAGCAGGTTCAGCGGCTTTTTCACGCCAAGCGGGTGGCTGTGGGTCAGGGTATGGGCCTTGCCCCATTGCCAGCTGGCTGGGTCGCTACCCAAGGTATCGCGCAGGTGCTTCAGGCTGTGCTGCCAGGCCAGGCGTACGATGGCGGTACGGTCGGTACGCTGGTTGCCACCTCGGGTGTTCCACCAAGGGGAGTCGGCGTCCGCCGCCAGGCGTGGCAAGGCAGCGTCGATGGCGCGGGTGCTGATCAGTACCGGGAACCAGGTGTCGCCCAGTTCGTCGTGCAGGGCCGCGAAGGCCAGTTCGTAGAGGAACTGGTTGAACAGCGTGGCGCTGGTCGAATCCAGCGGGTAGTCGCCACGCCAGGCGGCCAGCTGTTCGACCAGTTCCTTCTCCTCGTCACCTTCGGCCACTGCGCGCAGGGTTGCCAGCAGCGGTGCAAGGGTGCGCGGGCCGTGGTCGCTTGCGGTGTCCAGTTGCAGGGCCTGGCTGTTCTGGGTGTCCCATTTCACCTCAGGGTTGGCCAGGTGGCGGTCGAGCTGGCGGCCCCGGTCGGGCAGGTTGTAGTAACCCGGTATCGGCACCCCTGCTGGCGGCTGGTAGTTGGCCGAGACGATATAGCCGCGCGCCGGGTTCTCTTGCTGCGGGTTGACGCTAAAGGGGTAGAACCCGAGCTTGTCGGCCTGCGCGCTGGCGCCATCGAGGATGAACGCCGGGTCGACGCCATTGGGGCGGATGGGTAGCTGCGCAGCGGCCCACCAGCCGATATCGCCACGGGCATTGGCCCAGATAAAGTTCAGCCCTGGCGCATGAACCTTGGCCGCAGCTTCGCGCATCTTGCCCAGCGTGTCGGCACGGTTGAGCTGGTAGAAACCTTCGAGGATCGGGTTTTCGGTTTCCAGAAACGCCCACCACATGGCGATGGGCGTAGGCCCGGCAGTAGCGCCCAGCACGTCGTTGACGATCGGGCCATGGGGCGAGCGGCGCAGGCTGAGTGTGACCGGAGCTTCGCCTTTGACCGCGATCTGCTGCTCGGTCTTTTCCAGCGCCTGCCATTTGCCATCGACCATCACCTGGTTGGCGTCGGCCGGGTTGGTGCGCTCCGCGATCAGGTCGACGTCATCGTTCTGGAACATGGTCAGGCTCCAGCCGAAGTCGCGGTTGTGGCCAAGCAGGGCAAAGGGGTTGAGCGCCTGGAAGTAGCCATACAGGTTGAAACCGGGTGCCGACAGTTCGGCCTCGTACCACACCGCCGGCACTGCAAAACCGATGTGCGGGTCGCCTGCCAGCAGCGGCTTGCCGCTGCGGGTATGGCTGCCGGCCACCGCCCAGGCGTTGCTGCCTTCAAACTGCGGGATGCCCGCGTCACCCAGCGCCTGGTGGCTGAGGCGGGCGAGGGCTTCCAGGCTTTGCCAGTCCGCCGCGGCCAGTGGCGTGCCCAGCGCCCCCTCGGGTTTCCAGCCGAGGTCGAAGATGTTCAGGTAATCGGGGCCAAGCTGGTCGCGGATGTAGGTCAGTGCGGGCTCGGTGCGAAACGCAGCGGCGAAGCTGTAAGCGAGGTAACCGGCAATGCTCAGGGTATCTTCGGCGGTAAACGGGCGAGGGGTGATACCCAGCAGGTCGAACTCCACGGGCTTGGGATGGCTGGCTTGCCAGCCGTTGACCCCGTCGAGGTAGGCTTGCAGGGCCTGCCAGGCAGGTGACTGGCGGTCCTGACGCTTGGCCATCCGTGCGGCTTGTTCGCGAATGCGCAGGCTGCGGAACAAGGTATCGGTGGGCAGCAGCTTGTCGCCCAGCACCTCGGCCAGTTCGCCTCGGGCCAGGCGACGCAGGATTTCCATCTGGAACAGCCGGTCCTGGGCATGCACGTAGCCCAGGGCGCGGTACAGGTCTGCCTCGTTTTGCGCCTGCAGGTGCGGCACGCCGCGGGCGTCGTAGCGCACGCTGACCGGCGCCTGCAAGCCAGCCAGGGCCAACTCGCCCTCGCGCTGCGGCAGCTTGCCCTGCACGTACCAGTAACCGGTGCCGGCGGCCACGGCAACCACCACGGCCAACAGGGTCAGGCTGCGCTTCATGCAAGCTCCTTGTGCGTCAAAGCAGAAAGTGTGGTCCGATCATCGGCGGATTCGCGAACAGAGCATAGCCCCGGGAAGGAGATTCCATGTCACTCAGCGAAAAACAGAAGATGCTTACAGGCCAGCTCTACCACGCTGGCTGCCCCGAACTGCAGGCCGAGCAGATCGCCAACAAGCACTGGATGCACCGCTACAACAGCAGTGTCGAATTGCTCAATGACGCACGCCACAGCCTGTTGGTCGAGCACTTTGGCCAGGTCGGCGAAGACGCGGTGATCCGCCCGCCGTTCTATTGCGACTACGGCTACAACATCAGCGTTGGCCGCAATACCTTCATGAACTTCAACTGCGTGATCCTCGACGTGATGCCGGTGCGCATCGGTGATGACTGCCAGATCGGCCCCAACGTGCAGATCTACACCGCCGACCACCCGCTGGACCCAGATCTGCGACGCAGCGGGCTGGAGAGTGGGCGGGCGGTGACCATCGGCAACAACGTGTGGATTGGTGGCGCGGCGATCATCCTGCCGGGGGTGAGTATTGGCGATAACGCCGTTGTGGGCGCGGGTAGCGTGGTGACCCGTGATGTGCCGGCGGGGGCGACGGTGGTGGGTAACCCGGCGGGGGTGCGTGGGTGATATGAAAAGCCCTGCGGTGTTGGCCGCAGGGCTTTGGATCAGGCGGGTTTGAAGCCGGGTTTGCCGTTGGCGGCGCGCCAGGCTTTTACGCGGTTGACGACGCCTTGAGGACTGGCATCCGCTCCTTGAGGCGGGTAATAAATTACGTCGGACCCGTCAGGATGCTCGGTGAGCTTCTCGAAAAGGAGGACGGATTCAATTCGGTGGTTTTCCAGAGCTACGCCACTGAGGCCCGTTCGGTCTTCATACAAATCCGACACCAATTCGAGAAATTCAAGCTCTGTGTAGTCTGACAAACTCTGTTTCAACTTCATTGCTTGTTCCCTCTATGGTGGTTTATGTGGACCTTCGGTGTCATGAGGACCAGGTTATCCAGGTCATAAACGGCACCTCCTTTCGAGATTTCGTGCTTGTGATGAATCTCCAGCTTGACTCGCTTCCCTACGCGCTGGTCACGGTTGGCGAATGGCGCTAGGCCTTTCCTCATATCGTCGAGCATGGCTGGCGCGATCTGTTGGCTAAAGACCTCGTCCGCAGCAATTTCTATCCATATTGCCTCTTTTAGTCTATCGAACCGGCTAAACCTCCGCCCCCTCAGCCTTTCCGCAATGCGTGTAGGAATTGGCGCCCCCACCGCAGTGGTGGCTGCATCCAGCACCCTGTCCGGTGTGATAACGCCGTTGCCGCTGGCAACCCCCGGCAAATTCCGTGGGTTGCGCAGCATCACATAGATCGGCGCCAGCCCTGAGTCTGCGGGGAAGATGATGACGTAGTCATCGATATGCAGGTCGGGCAGTTCAGGAAAGGTACGAATATCAGGCTGCGGGGGAACGATGATGTTGCCCGGCAAGTGCTTTTGCAGGTCCTCTACGATGGGAACGCCCGGGGTGAAGCTAGCGTCATCGGGGTTGAAGGTGCTCAGTGTCGATGGCGGCGTTGCTGGGTGCCACAGCAGTGTTGCGCCACCCGGCCCTTCGGCGGTGAAGCGCCAGGCGCCCTGATTCGTATCCCACTGCGCCTGGCGCACGCGCACGTCCCGCAGGATGCCGCTGCCGTCCGTGGCGGCCAGGTACACCTCGGTCTGAGTGCCCTCGGGTACGGCATTCATCCGCAGCGGCAACTCAAGGGTCTGGCCAACCTTGCGGTTCGCCTCCTGGGTGAGGTCTGCGCCAGGCGTCATCAGGGCAAGCGGAACAGTGACCCCCATGCGTTCGCCATCACCCAGTCGGGCGGCATAGAGCATCAGCGGCAGATGCCCTGCCGCACGGGCCAGCAACCGAGCCGCCGCGCTGTTGATGGCCGTGCCCAGCGCACGCCAGATTGGCTCGAAATGCGCCGTGCCGCCGCGTGAAGTAGCCAAAATCAGCGGGTGTAGGGTGGTGGCGACCCAGGCGTTGAAGGTGACGGGGGTGTTGCTTGGCGTACGGCCTGACAGAGCGCTGAGCAGACACTGCTCATCGAAGGCTGCTTCGACGGCACGGTTTGCCTGTAGATGCAGTTGTTCCCCTGCGGCCTCTTCAAGTGCCGAAGTGCTTGCATGCTCGGCGGCGTGGGCAGATGCCTGAGCTTTCAAGTCAGCGGCTTGCGCCCTGTGAGCTTCAGTGGCTGTGGGGCCATGAAACTTCCGGTCGAAGTCGAGCAAGCCAATCTCCGATGCCAATCGGCGATACTGCACGCGCTTGTTGGAGACTGTGGCGCGCAGATGTTCGCGCATCTTGAGCAGGTCGGATGTTTCTCGCTCAAGCTCGTGGCTATGCTCCAGCGCCGTTTCTTCGGCAATGTCCTCATGCTGGTGCCGTTCGAAGGCCGTGAGCACGCGCTGTATCGTGCTGGTGGCCATTTGTAGCTCGTGATGGGCGGTGAGTGTGCGGACTACCGCTTGCTCTACCTTGTCCAGCGCTCTGGCAATCGCTTCGTTACTCTTTTCCCTGGTTTTGGCACTGGACAACTGGCTGCGCAGAAGATGCTGGCGCTTGATCAGCAGGCTGTGTTGCTGTTCAAGGTACTTGACCTCGAACGCTGCCCGGTAGGACTCAAGCCAGGCCTGGCGAGGCTCAGCCTGGGTGCGCGAAGCGTTCAGGAACTCGTGAAAAGTGCGATGCTCCGGGTCGGTGCCAAAGAAACGGTTGGCTTGCTGGCGCACAGCGTCCAGGCGTGGGCCAAGCTGTGCCTGAAGCTGGTTGACCGCTGCAATTGTCAGTTCGAGCGCCTGGACTTCTCCAAGGCCGGCCAGTGAGCCCACCTCACTGGCAATAGCGTGTTCGAGGTCTTGATCAAGTGTGGCCTCGCGCTGAGCATGTGCCTGCTTGACCTGGCGCTTGTCGTTTTCGATTTGCGGTATCAGTTCGATGACCAGGCTGCCTGGCCGAAAGGTCGATGCCAGTTGATACGGTATGCGGTTGTGGCCCCAGAAAACGCCAGGGATAAAGATAGGGCGAGTGCCGTGTACATAGCTGTGGGGAAGCTCGGTGAATCCGTGCTGCGACATACAGTTTCTCCATTGGTCTGTATGTCGTGACGGTAAAAATCTTCCTTTGGGCCGAAGCTGTAGATAAGTATCGGGTGTTCGCTAACTACCAGGGGCAATAGCACCCTACGGCTAACGTATTGCTGGCCTGCACGGGCCGATCAGCAAGCAAGGCCTGGGTGATGGGTTCGATGAAACTGTTGCTGGCATTGCACACCGCGCCTTCGCTGTACGGGCCGAAGTAGGCCAGGTGGCCTTGTCGGTCCCAGATGGCCACGGCCGGGGAGGCGGGCAGGTGTTCGCTGCCGGGCAGGTTGGCGATGGGTTTGAGGGCGGTGAGGTTGGCGGGTAGTTGGCCGTGGCTGCCGGGCTTTTGCAGCACGTGGAAGGTCACGCCCTGGGCTGCGAACTGGCTGACCAGGTCGCCCAGGTGTTGCTGGTTGCCGACGTTGCAGGGGCAGGCCGGGTCCCAGAAGTGCACCACGCGGATCGGGCCAGGGCCGGCCAGCTCGGCAGGTAGTTGCAGTTGGCTGCCGTCGAACAGCGTGGTCTGGTTGTCGAACGGGCGCAGGTAGCGGGCCTGGAAGGTGGTGTAGGCCTGCCAGAGGATGGCGGCGCCAGCTAACAAGGCGACTACCATGCACAGCGGTTTTATGATTTGGCTATTCATGAAGAGTAGGTGGCCCTTTGTGGGAGCGGCCTTGTGTCGCGAAAGGACCGCGCAGCGGTCCCGGCAACTTCTGCCGTAGCGCTGGAAACCGGGGGCCGCTTTGCGGCCCTTTCGCGACACAAGGCCGCTCCCACAATTAGATCGGTGCTGGTTGTTCGAGGTGAGCAAGCTTGCCACGACGCCGGCCAGAGCTGAATATCCCAGATCAATACTTGCTTCGCCGTGGATGTACCCGATGCCTGTTGCTTTTCACCCCGATCACTTGCGCTCCAGCCTTGCGCCGTTGAGCGCTCGCCAGCCGTTGTCCGTGCAGGCCCAGGACTACCAGCGCTTCTATGGCCTGAACTTGTCAGCCCAGAGCTGGCTGGGCGGCTTTCAGGCGGCGGGGTTCGACCTGGTCGGGCAGGTGTGGCTACCCGAACAGCCGACCGCGACACTGTTCCTGCTGCACGGCTATTACGACCACATGGGCCTCTATCGGCATGTGATCGGCTGGGCGCTCAAGCAGGGTTTCGCCGTGGTCAGCTGCGACCTGCCCGGCCACGGCCTGTCCAGTGGCGAACGGGCCAGCATCAGTGATTTCGCGGTGTATCAACAGGTGCTGGAAGCCTTGTTCGATCAGGCGCGCACGCTGCAACTGCCGCGCCCTTGGCATTTGTGCGGGCAGAGCACGGGCGGCGCTATCGCCGTGGATCATCTGCTGCATCAGGGCGCTAACAGCCCCATCGATGGCCAGGTGATCCTGTTGGCGCCGCTGGTACGGCCCTGTTCCTGGCGCTGGTCGAAGTTGAGCTATCGCGTGCTGCGTCACTTCGTAAACGGCATCGAACGGCGCTTCAGCGAAAACACCAATGACCCGGCCTTCCTGCCGTTCCTTGAGGCCGACCCGCTACAACCGCGTCGCCTGCCGACCGCCTGGGTGGGCGCACTGATCGCCTGGGTCAAACGCATCGAAGCGGCGCCGCACAGTCCGCGGCGGCCGTTGATCGTGCAGGGGGAGGCTGATGGCACGGTGGATTGGCCCTACAACCTCGAAGTGCTCAAGGCCAAGTTTGCCGACCCTCAGATATTGATGCTGCCCGAGGCCCGTCACCACCTGGCAAACGAGCTGCCGGGCATTCGCCAGCGCTACTTCGACTTCATCGACCAGCGCCTGGGCTGATCACTTCAGGTCGTTGCTGCTCTGGCCAACCGCCAGGCCCGCACGCACAGCCGCCAGCGCTGCCTGGTAGTAGGCTTTGCCGTCGGGTGATTCGGCAAAGGTGGCGAACTCTTCCAGCTCGGCGTCGGACAGGTCGCGGTACACATACAGCAGGGTGTTGTTGAGGTCTTCGCCGATCTGGTTCATCAGGCGCTGGCGCTGGCCGTCGAGCAGGCCTTGGGCCTGGCCGCCGCCGAACAGGCCGGGGATCATCGAACTGAGGCTGTCGGCCGCCACGCCAGCAATGGCCAGGCTGACTTCGGCACCGGCTTCACGCGCAGGCAGGGCCTGGGCCAAGTGGCCGATGACCAGCAGGCGGTCGTCGCTGGCCTGGATCTTGGGCAGGCCTTTGGCATTCTTGGCCAGTTCGTCCTTGCGGGTGGCCTTCAGCTCGGCTGCCACCACCTTGCGCCCCAGCGGCGACTGGAAAAAGGCCAGGGCCGGTGCCGGATTGGCCAGGGTGGCGCGCAGCTGCGCCTGGGCGCGACGGTCCACCGCCTGGGCCTGGAAGCGCTGGTTGCTGTTGTTGACCAGCGCCTGGTACACGGCGGGGGGCAAGCTGTTGCGGTAGCGCGCCTGGGCGGCGGTGAGGGCATCGTTGAAGTGGGCGCGCTGGTCGGGCCAGCCGGCGGCCTTGTACAGTTGATCCAGGTTGTCTGCCCAGACAGGCATGGTGCAGATCATCAGCAGAATCAGGGAAAACAGACGGCGCATTCAGGACTCCTGTCGGCAGGTGGCTATTGTCCTTGGCCCGGCGGCGGTTTGTCGAGATATCCGCGTGTTTCTCGGCCAAGTGGCGCTGTGCGCCGGCATGGCGAATGGATATGATGCGCGCCATGCACAACTCCCCCGAACACCCGATGCTTGCGGCCGTCGTCGACGATCTGGCCACCCATGGCTGGTCCCAGCAGGCGCTGTTTTTGCCTGCCGACCTGGTGCGCGCGCTGGCGGCCGAATGCCGGCGCCGTGATGCCGAAGGCGAGCTTAACCCCGCAGGGGTTGGACGCGGGGTTGCCCAGGAGGTGCGCGAGGCCATCCGTGGCGACCAGATCCAGTGGATCGACCCTGGGCAGGCCGAGGCCTGCGACCAGTACCTGGCGGCCATGGACCAGTTGCGCCTGGTCATCAACCAGGGCCTGTTCCTGGGCCTGGAGGATTTCGAGTGCCATTTTGCCTTGTATCCGCCGGGGGCCTTCTATCGCCGGCACCTGGACCGCTTCCGCGACGATGACCGGCGCATGGTGTCGGCCGTGCTGTACCTGAATGAAGGCTGGCAGCCTGAGGACGGCGGCCAGTTGCGCATGTTCCTGACCGATGGCGTCGAGCACGACGTTGAGCCGGTTGCGGGTTGCCTGGTGGTGTTCCTGTCGGGCGAGGTGCCCCACGAAGTGCTGCCGGCCGGGCGCGAGCGGCTGTCGTTGACGGGCTGGTTCCGGCGCCGTGGCAATGATCCGTTCTGATTTGCCCAAGGTTCTGGTCAGCGCTTGCCTGCTGGGGCAACCGGTGCGCTATGACGGCCGGGCCAGTGGGCACCCAAACCTGTTGCAGCAGTGGCAGGCCGAAGGGCGCGTGGTGCCGTTGTGCCCGGAGGTGGCAGGTGGCTTGCCGACGCCGCGCCCGCCAGCGGAGATTCCGGGCGGGCAGGGTGGTGCAGTGCTTGATGGCAGCGCGCAGGTGCTGACGGTGACGGGCGAAGATGTCAGTGGCGAGTTTCTGGCTGGTGCGCAGTTGGCGCTGGAGCTGGTGCGGCGGCATGGCATCCGCGTGGCGGTGCTCAAGTCTGGTAGCCCTTCGTGTGGCAACCGGTTGACCTATGACGGCACGTTCAGCGGTGTGAAGGTGGCGGGGGAAGGGGTGACCACCGCGTTGCTGCGGCGGGAGGGGGTGCGGGTGTTCAGTGAGCTGGAGCTGGAAGAGGCACAGCAGGCGCTGGCTGGGCTTTCAGTGTAAGCCTGTACCGGCCTCATCGCCGGCAAGCCAGCTCCCACAGGTACACCACAGGTCTTGAGGCCAGTGATACTCCTGTGGGAGCTGGCTTGCCGGCGATGAGGCCAGTGCAGGCGACAAAGGGGTTACTGCCCGGCCGCAGTCTCCTGCACACCCTTGAACCACTTCTGCTCAAGCTCGGCAGTGCGGCCACTGTCCTTCAAGCGTTGCAGTGCATTGTTTACGGCACTTTCGAAAGCCGGGTTGTCCTTCTGGAACGGAATCACCAGCTTCTTTTCGCCAATCGGCAGGCTCACATCGAGTGGGCCGTCGCCCTTTGGCGCAACGGTCGACGGGGTGAGTGCAATGTCATATTTGCCACTCTCGACACCGCTCAGCACTTCGGCGGCCGGGGCTTCGACGAATTCGGCGCGCAAGTCCAGCTCCCGGGCCAGGTCCTGGCCAAATTCGATGTCGAACCCCGTCAGGTGGTCGTCTTGCTTGAAGGCGTACGGTGAATTGTCAGCCTGTACCGCAATCCGCAGTTCGCCCCGGTCGGCGACTTCGTCTATCAGCTCCGCCTGGGCCAATGGACTGATCAGTACTGCCAGCAGTACCCCTATGGTCGAACGCATGAATGCCCCTTTTCTTTTAGCAGATGAATAACTTTCGCCACGGCTTTCTTCCTCGCCGTGATCGAGCGCAGCCTATGACCTTGAAGCCTCGGCATTGTTTAACCCTGACGGAAATATTTCTGTCAGGCAATGTGAACACCTTGGCGAATATTTCAACTAAGGTGAACTACCGCTGCCGTTGGATCCCAGGCTGCGGTCAATAAGTGAATCACAGGAGAAGTGAATGAACAGCCTATTTTCGCGTGCTGCCGTTGCCGGTCTGCTGATGGGAGCGTCGGTGTTCGCCAGTGCCGCAGACGCCCTGAAGAGCCAGGAGCCGCCCAAGGAGGCCAAGGTCTTCATCGTTTCCCCCGCCGATGGTGCCACGGTCGACAAGACCTTCACCGTCAAGTTCGGCATCGAGGGCATGGCTCTCAAGCCAGCGGGTGACCAGACCCCGCACACCGGGCACCACCACTTGCTGGTGGATGTGGATAAAGAACCCGTGGCTGACATGCCGCTGCCAACCAGCCTGATGCCGGAAGCCGGCACCGCGCTGCCGGCGGGCCCGCAGGTGCTGCATTTCGGCAAGGCGCAGACCGAAACCAGCATTACCCTGACGCCGGGCAAGCACACCCTGCAATTGATTCTGGGTGACCAGTATCACGTGCCGTTCAAGCCGAGCGTCGAGTCGAAGAAGATCACGGTTGAAGTGAAATAAAAAAAGGGAGGCCACCAGGCCTCCCTTTTTCATGCAGCAAGCAAACTTAGAACAGGACGCGGGAGCGGATGGTGCCCTTGACCTGTTGCAGTTTCTCTTGCGCCAGGTCGGAGTACTCGGCGTCAACGTCGATTACCACGTAACCGACTTTCTCGTTGGTCTGCAGGAACTGACCGGAGATGTTGATACCGTTCTCGGCGAACACCTTGTTGATCTCGCTGAGCACGCCCGGGATGTTTTCGTGGATGTGCAGCAGGCGGTGCTTGCCTGGGTGCGCCGGCAGGGCTACTTCCGGGAAGTTGACCGAGGACACCGAGGTACCGTTGTCGCTGTACTTGACCAGCTTCTCGGCCACTTCCAGGCCGATGTTGGCCTGGGCTTCGGCGGTGGAACCGCCGATGTGCGGGGTCAGGATCACATTGTCCAGGCCGCGCAGCGGGCTTTCGAACTCTTCGTCGTTGGAGCGTGGCTCGACCGGGAACACGTCGATGGCGGCGCCGATCAGGTGCTTGTCCTTGATGGCGGCGGCCAGATGGTCCAGTTCAACCACGGTGCCACGGGCGGCGTTGATCAGGATCGCGCCCTTCTTCATCGAGCGGATTTCTTTCTCGCCGATCATCCACTGGGTGGATGGCAGCTCAGGCACGTGCAGCGAAACGATGTCGGCCAGGCCCAGCAGCTCGTTCAGGCTGGTGACCTGCACGGCGTTGCCCAGTGGCAGCTTGGTCAGCGGGTCGAAGAAGTACACCTGCATACCCAGGTTCTCGGCCAGGACCGACAGCTGGGTACCGATCGAACCGTAACCGACGATGCCCAGCTTCTTGCCACGGATTTCGAACGAGTTGGCTGCGCTCTTGATCCAGCCGCCACGGTGGCAGGAGGCGTTTTTCTCAGGGATGCCGCGCAGCAGCAGGATGGCTTCGGCCAGCACCAGCTCGGCCACCGAACGGGTGTTGGAGTACGGCGCGTTGAACACGGCGATACCGCGCTCGCGGGCCGCTTCCAGGTCGACCTGGTTGGTGCCGATGCAGAAGCAGCCAACAGCGACCAGTTTCTTGGCGCAGTCGAAGATCTCTTCGGTGAGCTGGGTGCGCGAACGGATGCCGATGAAGTGGGCGTCGGCGATCTTTTCCTTCAGCTCGGCTTCCGGCAACGAACCAGTGAGGTATTCGATGTTGGTGTAGCCGGCAGCCTTGAGGGTATCGACTGCGTTCTGGTGCACACCTTCAAGAAGAAGGAACCGGATCTTGCTCTTGTCGAGAGAAGTCTTGCTCATCTGCGTAAACCTGTATCCCGGAGAAAAAATGGCGAGGGGTGATGCCAGGCGCGAGGGCAGCCTTAGCATGAACAGCGGGAGGGCTATGCTAGCATACGCGACACAATCTGAGCTTATCCCGACAGGTGAAGAGTGCTCAGGGTGACTATGAATAAGTCGAGAGTTCCAGCGATGACCCACCCCGCTGTAATTGAAGAACTGATGACCCTTGTCGACCCTGGCAAGGTCCTGACCGACGCGGCTTCCCTCGAAGCCTATGGCAAGGACTGGACCAAGCATTACCCGCCGGCGCCCAGCGCCATCGTCTTCCCCAAGACGGTCGAGCAGGTGCAGGCGATTGTGCGCTGGGCCAATGCGCACAAGGTGGCGCTGGTGCCTTCTGGCGGGCGTACCGGGCTTTCGGCCGGCGCCGTGGCGGCCAATGGCGAGGTTGTCGTTTCTTTCGACTACATGAACCAGATTCTCGACTTCAATGCCTTCGACCGCACCGTGGTCTGCCAGCCGGGCGTGATCACGCGGCAGTTGCAGGCCTACGCCGAAGAACAGGGCCTTTATTACCCAGTGGACTTCGCTTCCAGCGGGTCCAGCCAGGTTGGCGGCAATATCGGTACCAATGCCGGCGGCATCAAAGTGATTCGCTATGGCATGACCCGCAACTGGGTGGCCGGGTTGAAAGTGGTCACCGGCAAGGGCGAGCTGCTGGAGTTGAACAAGGACCTTATCAAGAACGCCACCGGCTACGATCTGCGCCAGTTGTTCATTGGTGCCGAAGGCACGCTGGGCTTCGTGGTCGAGGCCACCATGCGGCTGGACCGGGCACCGCGCAACCTGACCGCGATGGTGCTGGGCACGCCGGACTTCGACTCGATCATGCCGGTGCTGCATGCCTTCCAGGGCAAGCTGGACCTGACCGCCTTCGAGTTCTTCTCCGACAAGGGGCTGGCCAAGATCCTGGCACGCGGCGATGTGCCGGCGCCGTTTGAGACCGATTGCCCGTTCTATGCGTTGCTGGAGTTCGAGGCCAGCACCGAGGAGGTGGCCAACGAGGCCCTGGCCACCTTTGAGCACTGCGTGGAGCAGGGCTGGGTGCTGGACGGGGTGATGAGCCAGAGTGAAACCCAGCTTAAAAACCTGTGGAAGCTGCGTGAGTACCTGTCGGAAACCATCTCGCACTGGACCCCGTACAAAAACGACATTTCCGTCACCGTCTCAAAAGTGCCTGCATTCTTGCGCGATATCGACGCTATCGTCGCAGAGCATTACCCCGACTACGAAGTGGTGTGGTACGGCCACATCGGCGATGGCAACCTGCACCTGAACATCCTCAAGCCCGAGCACATGAGCAAGGATGACTTCTTTGCCTCCTGCGCCAAGGTCAACAAGTGGGTGTTCGACATCGTCAAGCACTACAACGGCTCGATCTCGGCCGAGCACGGCGTGGGCATGACCAAGCGCGACTACCTGGGCTACAGCCGCTCGCCCGAAGAAATCGCCTGCATGAAGGCAATAAAGGCCGTCTTCGACCCTAACGGCATCATGAATCCGGGTAAGATCTTCGCACCTGAATAAAAAGCAGTATCCAGAGGAGTCGGCCATGAGTTACCAGCACCAGTACGTAGACGGCACGCGCATTCACTTCCCGCTGGGCAAGGTGGTGTGCATCGGCCGTAACTATGCCGAGCATGCCAAGGAACTGGACAACCCGATCCCTACCGAGCCGCTGCTGTTCATCAAGCCGGGTAGCTGCGTGGTGCCGGCCGAAGGTGGCTTCAAGATCCCGGTCGAGCGTGGCTCGGTGCACTATGAGGCGGAGATTGCCGTGCTGCTGGGCAAGCCACTGTCGACTCACCCGAGCGAGGAAGAGGTGCTGGACGCCATTTCCGGTTACGCCCCGGCGCTGGACCTGACCCTGCGCGATGTGCAGGCCAAGCTGAAAGAGAAGGGCCTGCCGTGGGAGCTGGCCAAGTGCTTCGACGGCGCCTGTGTGCTGCCGCCGTTCGTCTCGACTGGCAGCTTCGAGGACGTGACCGACATCCCGGTACGCCTGACCGTCAACGGCGAAGTACGCCAGGACGGCAACAGCGCGATGATGCTGAACCCGATCGTGCCGATGATCCAGTACATGGCGGCGCATTTTTCGTTGCAGGCGGGGGATGTGATTCTCACCGGAACCCCGGCGGGCGTGGGGCCGTTCAATGTGGGTGATGAGCTGGTGCTGGAGTTGCCGGGTGTAAGCCGCTTCGAAAGTCGGGTGCTCTGAGCCCAATCCGCGTTGCCTTCTTCACGGGCTCGCCCGCTCCCACAGGAATGTCACAAGCTTCAAGTCTGTGTATAACCCTGTGGGAGCGGGCGTGCCCGCGAAGAGGCCGGACCTGTTTACTGATTTTTCACACCCTATCCGGATAATGCGCGGACCTACGCCCATTTCCCCAGGACCCGCGCATGCCATCATCCTCCGCCCCGGCAACCCCCAAGCGTCGCTTCTACCTGCGCTGGCCCTTCGGCCTGGCCGTGGCAGCGGTGATCGGTTATGGCGTGGCCGTGGCCATGCACTGGGATGACCGCGGTGCGTTGTGGGTAAAAGAAAGCTTCGAAAGCACCGCCGAGCGCAGCGAAAGCGTGTGGTTGCCGGACTACCAGGTAGACATCGATGCCAAGCCGCTGCCAGGCATGGACGATGACGAAGCCTCGGACCTGGCCTTCAACCCACATACCCGTACCTTGTTCGCGGTCATGGGCAAGAACCCGATCCTGGTCGAGCTGAGCCTGGATGGCGATGTACTGCGCAAGATCCCGCTCAATGGCTGGAACAACCCGGAAGGCGTTGCCGTGCTGGAAGACGGCTACCTGGCCATCACCGACGAGCGCCTGCATGACCTGACCGTGGTCAAGGTGGATGCACAGACCACGGCGTTGAACCATGACGACTTCCAGAGCCACGACCTGGGCCCGTCGGTGAAAAGCAACAAGGGCTTCGAGGCCGTGGCCTGGGACCCGATGCGCCAGCGCCTGATCATCGGCGAAGAGCGCCCGCCCAAGCTGTACACCTGGAACACCGATGGCCGCAGCCCGCTCAAGGGTGAGAAGCAGCCTTTGCCCAGCGATGAACTCGACCTGCGCAACCTCTCGGCGCTGGGTGTCGACCCGCGTACTGGCCACCTGCTGGTGCTCTCGGCCGACTCCAACATGCTGCTGGAGCTGGACGAACAGGGCCAGCAGGTCAGTTTCATGACCTTGCTTGGCGGTTTCAACGGGCTTGAAGACACCATCCCGCGTGCTGAGGGCGTGGCCATGGACGACAAGGGCAACCTGTATATGGTCAGTGAGCCAGCGCTGTTCTATCGCTTCAAGAAAAACTGACAGCATCTTCGGACTTGCCTGACGCTGGCATTAAGCTTTGCTTCAGCCGTTAATGGTTAGATTCGCCACCCCTGTGTCGAGTCTGCCCTATGCGCCGTTTTGTTCGCCTGTTTCTGATTCTTGTCGCCCTCGGCCTACTCCTGCTTGGCTGGGCCGGGCAGGAGTTTCGCCTGTTCGAGCGTGGCTGGTTCAACCTGAAAACCTGGTGGCAGCCCGCCGAGCAGAGCATTGGTTTGGACCGCTACCGGGTGGTGGTGGAGGCCAAGCCGGTCGAAGGCCTGGATGATGACATCTCGGCGCTGACCTACGACCCCGACCGCAAAACCCTGTTCACCGTCACCAATGCCCGTTCGGAGCTGATCGAGCTGTCGCTGGATGGCCGCATCCTGCGCCGCGTGCCATTGACCGGGTTTGGCGACCCGGAAGCCGTGGAGTACGTGGGGCCCAACAGCTATGTAATCACCGACGAGCGCCAGCAGCGGCTGATTCGCGTACGGCTGGAAGACGACACGATGTTCCTCGATGCCGGTGACGCCGAGCAACTCAGCCTGGGCATTGGCCTGAACGGCAACAAGGGTTTCGAAGGGCTGGCCTACGATTCGGTGGGTAAGCGCCTGTTCGTGGCCAAGGAGCGTGACCCGATGCTGATCTACGAGGTGCACGGTTTCCCGCATGACAACCCGGAAAAGCCTTACGCGGTGCATGTGGTGCAAGACCGCAAACGCGATGCGCGGCTATTTGTGCGGGATTTGTCGAGCTTGCAGTTCGATGAGCGCAGCGGGCATTTGCTGGCGCTTTCGGACGAGTCGCGGCTGGTGCTGGAGCTGGATGTAGAAGGCAGGCCGCTGAGCACCTTGTCGTTGCGCAAGGGCTTCCAGGGGTTGCAGGCAACGGTGCCGCAGGCGGAGGGGATTGCAATGGATGACGCGGGGACCATTTATCTGGTCAGTGAGCCGAACCTGTTCTATGTGTTCAAGCAGCCGGCTGATTGATCGCCTGTGAGGGCCTATTCGCGGGCTCGCCCGCTCCCACAGGTATGTCGCAGGTTTCAGACCCTGTGCAGTACCTGTGGGAGCGGGCGAGCCCGCGAAGACGATTACTCGGCTTTCAGGCTCTTCACACCTTCAGCGGTACCCAGCAGCAACAAATCCGCCGGCCGCGCCGCGAACAGGCCGTTGGTCACCACGCCAACGATGGCGTTGATCTGCGCTTCAAGCTCCACCGGGTTGGTGATCTGCAGGTTGTGCACGTCGAGGATCACGTTGCCGTTGTCGGTCACCACACCCTCGCGGTACACCGGGTCGCCGCCCAGCTTCACCAGCTGGCGAGCCACATGGCTGCGGGCCATCGGGATCACTTCGACCGGCAGCGGGAAGGCGCCCAGCACCGGTACCAGCTTGCTGCCGTCGGCGATGCAGATGAAGGTCTTGGCCACGGCCGCGACGATCTTCTCACGGGTCAGGGCCGCGCCACCGCCTTTGATCAGGTTCAGGTGCGCGTCGCTTTCGTCGGCGCCGTCCACGTAGAACTCCAGCTCGCTGACGCTGTTCAGCTCGTAGACCGGGATGCCATGGCCTTTCAGGCGCTGCGCGGTGGCTTCGGAGCTGGCGACTGCGCCGTCGAAGGCGGTCTTGTGCTGAGCCAGGGCGTCGATGAAGAAGTTGGCGGTCGAACCGGTACCGACGCCGACAACGCTCTTTTCATCCAGCTTCGGCAGAATGAAGTCGACAGCGGCCTGGGCGACGGCCTGTTTGAGTTGGTCCTGGGTCATGCGGGCTCCGAAAAGGGGCAGGGCGGTTTTCAAAGTTGCCTAGTATAACGGCTTGGGCGGCTTTGCTGTGGTCGCCCGACGTAGCGCTGGGGTAGACTCCCAGCCCTTGTCCCGCGGCCCAGTGATGCTTTCCCGATGCTCGAACAGTACGTCAAGAAGATCCTCACCTCGCGCGTCTATGACGTTGCCGTCGAAACCCCGTTGCAGAGCGCCGGGCAGCTGAGCAAGCGCCTGGGCAACCAGATTCTGCTCAAGCGTGAAGACCTGCAGCCGGTGTTCTCGTTCAAGATCCGTGGGGCGTACAACAAGCTGGCCCAGCTGAGCCAGGAAGAGCTGGCCCGGGGCGTGGTTACCGCCTCGGCGGGCAACCACGCCCAAGGCCTGGCCCTGGCCGCGCGCGAGATGGGCATCAAGGCCACCATCGTGATGCCCAAGACGACTCCGGAGATCAAGGTCGAAGGCGTGCGCTCGCGCGGTGGCAAGGTGGTGCTGCATGGCGACTCGTTCCCCGAGGCGCTGGCCTATTCGCTGAAGCTGGTGGATGAAAAGGGCTTTGTCTACGTCCACCCCTACGATGACCCGCACACCATCGCTGGGCAGGGCACCGTGGCCATGGAAATCCTGCGCCAGCACCCTGGCCAGCTGGACGCGATCTTCGTGCCTGTGGGAGGCGGTGGCTTGATCGCCGGCATTGCTGCCTACGTGAAGTACCTGCGCCCCGAAATCAAGGTGATCGGCGTTGAGCCGGATGACTCCAACTGCCTGCAGGCGGCCATGGCGGCCGGCGAGCGCGTGGTGTTGCCACAGGTCGGGTTGTTCGCTGACGGCGTGGCGGTGGCCCAGATCGGCCAGCACACCTTCGATATCTGCCGTCACCATGTGGATGAGGTGGTGACGGTCAGCACTGATGAAATCTGTGCGGCAATCAAGGATATCTACGACGATACCCGCTCGATTACCGAACCTGCCGGCGCTCTGGGCGTGGCGGGCATCAAGAAGTATGTCGAGCTGTACGGCGTGACCGGGCAGACCCTGGTGGCTATCGATTCCGGCGCCAACGTCAACTTCGACCGCCTGCGCCATGTGGCCGAGCGTGCCGAGCTGGGTGAAAAGCGCGAGGCGATCATCGCCGTGACCATCCCCGAGCGCCCGGGCAGCTTCAAGGCGTTTTGTGAGGCCATCGGCAAGCGCCAGATCACCGAGTTCAACTACCGCAAGCACACCTCTGACGAGGCGCACATTTTCGTCGGCGTGCAGACCCACCCGGAAAACGACCCGCGAGCGGCGCTGGTGCAGCACCTGACCGAGCAGGGCTTCCCGGTTACCGACTTGACCGACAACGAACTGGCCAAGCTGCACATTCGCCACATGGTCGGTGGCCATTCGGCCGGTGCCAGCGATGAGATGGTACTGCGCTTCGAGTTCCCCGAGCGGCCGGGGGCGCTGTTCAACTTCCTCAACAAGCTGGGCGGGCGCTGGAACATCTCGATGTTCCATTACCGCAACCATGGTGCGGCTGACGGGCGCGTGGTGGCGGGGTTGCAGGTGCCGGAGGACGAGCGCCACCTGGTGCCGGCAGCGTTGGCCAAGATCGGCTATCCCTACTGGGATGAGACCGAGAACCCGGCGTACAAGCTGTTCCTGGGTTGAGCGGCTAAGCTTGGCTTATTGCTCAAGGATGTGAAGACATGGAACACCTGACCACCCTCAAGACCTTGCACATGATTGCCACCGCCCTGCTGCTTCTGGGGGCTCTGGGTCTGGCAATCTGGACCGTGCGTGCCCGCAGGCAAGGCGATGCCGAGGCCTATGCCAAGCTGCTGCGTCGACCTTTGGTGTTCGTCTGGCTGGTCATGGGCCTTTGCCTGGTGAGCATGCCATTTACCGGCTGGTGGCTGGTGCACCTCGTGGGGTGGCCGCTTGGGCAGACCTGGGTGCTGGCGTCCAGCGTCATCTATACCGTTGGCGCGTTTGCCGTATGGTGGCTGCTGGTGCGGCTGAACCGGCTGCGCAAGGCTGAGGTGGTGGGGTTGCGGTTTACCCTGGCGCTGGCGGTGTTCAGCGGTGTTTGCTTCCTGTCCATTGCCGGGCTGATGGGTGCCAAACCGGTCTGATTGAATTTGGGGCTGCTTTGCAGCCCATCGCCGGCAAGCCAGCTCCCACAAAGAGCGGGCTTGCGCTGTTCCTGTGGGAGCTGGCTTGCCGGCGATGGGCCGCAGAGCGGCCCCGGCAATCTCAAGCCCTGAGCGAAACCACCGGCCACCCACGCTTCTCGGCTTCGGCCCGCAGGTTTGGGTCCGGGTCCACCGCCACCGCGTGCGTCACCCGCTCCAGTAACGGCAAATCATTCATCGAGTCGCTATAGAAATAGCTGTCCTCAAGATCAAAGCCGTTCTCCAGCATCCAGCGCTCCAGCCGCGTCACCTTCCCTTCACGGAAACACGGTATATCGGTACTGCGCCCGGTATGGCGACCGTCCCGCATTTCGCATTCAGTCGCCAACAACACCTTCACCCCAAGGCGGCGGGCAATCGGTGCGGTAACGAAGCGGTTGGTAGCGGTAATGATCACCAACTGGTCGCCGGCTTCACGGTGTTGCTGCAGCAAGGCCAGGGCCTTGGGCAGGATGATCGGCTCGATGCAGTCGCGCATGAAGTCGCGGTGCCATTCGTCCAGCTGGGCTGCAGGCGTTGCCGCCAGGATCTCCATGGAGAAGGCCAGGTAGGCCTGCAGGTCCAGGGTGCCGTTGAGGTAGTCCTGGTAGAAGCCATCGTTGCGCTGCTTGTAGGCAACCGGGTCAAGGATGCCGCGCTGGCACAGGTAGTCACCCCAGGCATGGTCGCTGTCGCCATCGAGGAGGGTATTGTCCAGGTCGAATAAAGCCAGGCGCATCGCGGTCACTCGTATCAGCCTCAGGGTAGGCCCGCAGAATACGGAGTTTTCACGCTGCTGCACATAAGCTTGGCGGGCGCGTTGCTGCGCTCGCAAGCTTTGTGGAACAATGCGGTGACATGCGTTTGCGAGGTTGCTGCCGTGATCGACCCGGATGGTTTTCGCCCCAATGTCGGGATCATTCTCACGAATGATGCCGGGCAGGTGCTATGGGCTCGACGGATCAACCAGGATGCCTGGCAGTTCCCCCAGGGTGGTATAAACCCTGACGAGACGCCGGAAGATGCCCTGTACCGCGAGCTGAACGAAGAAGTTGGCCTTGAACGCGATGATGTGGAAATTCTTGCCTGCACCCGCGGCTGGTTGCGTTATCGTTTACCCCAGCGACTGGTCCGTACCCACAGCCAGCCGCTGTGCATCGGCCAGAAGCAGAAGTGGTTCCTGCTGCGTCTGGTCAGCAACGAACAGCGGGTGCGGATGGACCTGACCGGAAAGCCGGAATTCGACGGCTGGCGCTGGGTGAGCTATTGGTACCCGCTGGGCCAGGTTGTGACATTCAAGCGCGAGGTGTACCGGCGCGCCCTGAAAGAGCTAGCACCGCGTCTGCTGACGCGCGACTGACGACGGAGTTCGACCCCGAGCCATGCTCAATACGCTGCGCAAGATCGTCCAGGAAGTAAACTCCGCCAAAGATCTCAAGTCGGCGTTGGGGATCATTGTCTTGCGCGTCAAGGAGGCCATGGGCAGCCAGGTCTGCTCGGTCTACCTGCTCGACCCGGAAACCAACCGTTTCGTGCTGATGGCCACCGAAGGCCTGAACAAGCGCTCTATCGGCAAGGTCAGCATGGCCCCCAACGAAGGCCTGGTCGGCCTGGTCGGTACCCGGGAAGAGCCGCTGAACCTGGAAAACGCCGCCGACCACCCGCGTTACCGCTACTTTGCCGAAACCGGTGAAGAAAAATTCGCCTCCTTCCTCGGTGCGCCGATCATCCACCACCGCCGCGTGGTCGGGGTGTTGGTCATCCAGCAGAAGGAGCGCCGCCAGTTCGACGAGGGCGAAGAAGCCTTCCTGGTCACCATGAGTGCCCAGCTTGCCGGGGTTATCGCCCACGCCGAGGCCACCGGTTCGATCCGTGGCCTGGGCCGCCAGGGCAAAGGCATCCAGGAAGCCCGCTTCGTTGGTGTGCCAGGCTCGCCTGGTGCAGCCGTGGGCCGCGCGGTGGTGATGCTGCCACCCGCCGACCTGGAAGTGGTGCCGGACAAGACCGTCGATGACATCGACGCCGAACTCAAGCTGTTCCAGAACGCCCTTGAAGGCGTGCGCGACGACATGCGCAAGCTGTCGGCCAAGCTGGCCACCCAGCTGCGCCCGGAAGAACGCGCATTGTTCGATGTGTACCTGATGATGCTCGAAGACGCGGCCCTGGGTGGTGAGGTGACCGAAGTCATCAAGACCGGCCAGTGGGCCCAGGGCGCGCTACGCCAGGTGGTCGGCGAGCACGTCAACCGCTTCGAGCTGATGGACGATGACTACCTGCGCGAGCGCGCTTCCGACGTCAAGGACTTGGGCCGGCGCCTGTTGGCCTACCTGCAGGAAGCCCGTTCGCAGTCGCTGGTGTACGCCGACAACACCATCCTGGTCAGTGAAGAGCTGACCCCGGCCATGCTCGGCGAAGTGCCGGAAGGCAAGCTGGCTGGCCTGGTCTCGGTGTTGGGCTCGGGCAACTCCCACGTTGCCATCCTGGCTCGCGCCATGGGCATCCCCACGGTGATGGGCCTGGTTGACCTGCCGTATTCCAAGGTCGACGGCATCGAGCTGATCGTCGATGGCTACAAGGGTGAAGTCTTTACCAACCCGAGCGAAGTGCTGCGTAAGCAGTACAGCGACGTGGTCGAGGAAGAACGCCAGCTGGCCCAGGGCCTGGACGCCCTGCGCGAACTGCCCTGCGTCACCCCGGACGGCCACCGCATGCCGCTGTGGGTCAACACCGGCTTGCTGGCCGACGTGGCCCGTGCCCAGCAGCGTGGCGCCGAAGGGGTTGGTTTGTACCGCACCGAAGTGCCGTTCATGATCAACCAGCGCTTCCCCAGCGAGAAGGAGCAGCTGGCCATCTACCGCGAGCAGCTGGCCGCCTTCCACCCGTTGCCGGTGACCATGCGCACCCTGGACATTGGCGGTGACAAGGCGCTCTCGTACTTCCCGATCAAGGAAGAAAACCCCTTCCTCGGCTGGCGCGGCATCCGCGTCACCCTCGACCACCCGGAAATCTTCCTGGTGCAGACCCGTGCCATGCTCAAGGCCAGCGAGGGCCTGAACAACCTGCGCATCCTGCTGCCGATGATTTCCGGCATCCACGAGCTGGAAGAAGCCCTGCACCTGATCCACCGCGCTTGGGGTGAGGTGCGTGACGAAGGCACCGACGTGCCAATGCCGCCAGTGGGCGTGATGGTGGAAATTCCAGCGGCGGTGTACCAGACCAAGGAACTGGCGCGGCAGGTGGACTTCCTGTCAGTGGGGTCCAACGACCTGACCCAGTACCTGCTGGCGGTGGACCGCAACAACCCACGGGTTGCCGACCTTTACGACTACCTGCACCCGGCGGTGCTGCAAGCGTTGAACACGGTAGTGCGCGACGCCCATGGCGAAGGCAAGCCGGTGAGCATCTGCGGTGAGATGGCCGGTGACCCGGCGGCGGCGATCCTGTTGATGGCCATGGGTTTCGACAGCTTGTCGATGAACGCCACCAACTTGCCGAAAGTGAAGTGGATGCTGCGCCAGGTGAACATGGGCAAGGCCAAGGAGTTGTTGGCTGAAGCCTTGAGCCATGACAACCCGCAGGTTATCCACAGCTCGCTGCAGCTGGCGCTGAAGAACCTTGGGTTGGCGCGGATGATTGGGCCTGGGGCCAATAAATCTCTTTGACACCTGCACTGGCCCTATCGCCGGCAAGCCAGCTCCCACAGGTACTGCACATGACTTCAAGTCGGCGCGGTCGAGGTGGGAGCTGGCTTGCCGGCGATAGGGCAGGTAAATGCAGCATCAAACTTCCAGACTGACCTCCCCCAAGTTCCCGCCAAATGGCCCAAAACTGCGCTCAATCAGCCGCCTTCTCCCTTGATCATCCACAATCAGCACCGTGCTCGCCCGCGTCCCGTAGTTCTGGCTGGCAATAAACACACTCGACAGCAGTTTCTCGGTCGCCACCCCAACGCCCGTCTCTGGTAAGTCTCCATCCGCCGCAGGCTCGTTATCTGCCAGCAACGCCAGCAGCCACTGCGGTTCCGGCGTTTCCAGTAACCCTTCCAGCCCACGGCGCGCCTTCACCAACTTCGGCCATGGCGTGTCCAGCCCGGCATTGGAAAGCCCGTAAACCCCCGCCTCCAGCAGGCGCGGCGCGGCTTCCCGTGCATGCAGATACCCCAGCTGCCGCCCATCACCCACCAACAGGTTGAACCCCGAATACTGCCCACTGTGGCTGGCCACCTGGTCCAGGTAAGCCTCGACCCCCAACTCACCTTTCAGATACGCCGCCACCAGCTCGCCCCGTGAGCGCGGCCCCAACGTCTGACCCGGGTCACGGATATTGGTCAACGCGGCAAAGCGCCCCTGCGGGCCCACGCCCAGCCAGGTGCCACCGGCCTCCAGGTCGCGGCCGGCATGCACTCCGGGGGCATCCTCCCAGGCCGCCAGGGCCTGGGTGGGGCGGGCATAGAACTCGTCGCGGTTGGCTGCGACGATCAGCGGCAGGGCATGCCCCGGCCGCCAAGCGAATACGATCAGGCACATCGGTCGGGCCTCTGTGTTTTATGCCACTGTACCCACAGCGGCGGGGCGGATCCATCCTGTCACAGAGTTCACTAGAGCCCCGAGCCCGGCTTCCGTTACCATGCCGGATTGTTTTGCTGGGGAAGCCGAATGGAATTCGTGCTCTATCTGCTGTTGGGCGCCTGTGCCGGTGTGCTGGCCGGGCTGTTTGGCGTGGGCGGTGGCATCATCATCGTGCCGGTGCTGGTGTTCAGCTTCACCTTGCAGGGCTTCGATGCCTCGGTGCTGACCCACCTGGCCGTCGGCACGTCGCTGGCCACCATCGTCTTTACCTCGATCAACGCCGTGCTCGAGCACCAGCGCAAAGGTGCCGTGCAATGGCCGATCTTCGCCTGGATGACCCTCGGCATCCTCATCGGCGCCGGCATCGGTGCCAAGACGGCCTCGCTGATCCAGGGCCCGCTGCTGCAGAAGATCATCGGCGTGTTCGCCCTGGTCATCGCCGCGCAGATGGCCCTGGACCTCAAGCCCAAGGCCAGCCGTGGCATCCCCGGCAAACCCGCGTTGATCGGGGCGGGCGGGGTGATTGGCTGGGCCTCGGCCATTTTCGGCATTGGCGGCGGTTCGCTGACCGTGCCGTTCCTGACCTGGCGCAGCCTGCCCATGCAGCAGGCAGTGGCCACGTCCTCGGCCTGTGGCCTGCCGATTGCCGTGGCCAGTGCCCTGAGCTTCATGCTGCTGGGCTGGCACGAAGAGCACCTGCCACCCCATAGCCTGGGCTACGTGTACCTGCCGGCGCTGGTCGGCATTGCCGTGACCAGCATGTTTTTCGCCCGCTTTGGCGCGCGCCTGGCGCACAAGCTGTCGCCCCGTTTGTTGAAACGCCTGTTCGCAGCACTGCTGTTCTGTGTAGGCCTCAGCTTTTTGATTTGAATCGAGAGGAAGTTCCATGCTGCCTTACCCGCAGATAGACCCCGTGGCCGTGGCCCTCGGGCCGCTGAAAATCCACTGGTACGGCCTGATGTACCTGATCGGCATCGGCGGCGCCTGGCTGCTGGCCTCGCGCCGGCTGAACCGCTTTGACCCTACCTGGTCGCGTGAGAAGCTGTCCGACCTGGTGTTCTGGCTGTCGATGGGGGTAATTGTCGGTGGGCGGTTGGGCTATGTGCTGTTCTATGACCTGCACCAGTACCTGGCCAACCCGACACTGATCTTCGAGGTGTGGAAGGGCGGCATGTCGTTCCATGGCGGCTTCATTGGCGTGATGTTGGCGGCCTTGTGGTTTGGCAAGCGCAACAACAAGTCGTTCTTCGAACTGATGGATTTCGTCGCCCCGCTGGTGCCGATCGGCCTGGGCGCCGGGCGTATCGGCAACTTCATCAACGCCGAACTGTGGGGCAAGCCTACCGACGTGCCATGGGCGATGATCTTCCCGCCGTTCAGCGACCCGGCGCAGTTGCCGCGCCACCCGTCACAGCTCTACCAGTTCGCCCTTGAGGGCGTGGCGCTGTTCGTCATCCTCTGGCTGTTCTCGCGCAAGCCACGGCCGACCATGGCGGTATCGGGCATGTTCGCGTTGTTCTACGGCATCTTCCGCTTCATCGTCGAATTCGTCCGCGTACCGGATGCCCAGCTGGGTTACATTGCCTGGGGCTGGCTGACCATGGGTCAGATTCTGTGCGTGCCGATGATCCTGGCTGGCCTTGGCCTGATCTGGTGGGCTTATAATCGCAAGCCTACGGCGAAACCCGCCTGACTAATCCCACGGCAGGGGCGATCCCCCTGCCGTTTTTGCTACAGGTAAGCCATGAAACAGTATCTGGACCTGGTCCGCGACGTTATCGACAACGGCACGCTGCAGGAAAACCGCACCGGCATCCGCACCATCAGCCTGCCGGGCGCGATGCTGCGCTTCGACCTGCAGAAGGGCTTTCCGGCCATCACCACGCGCAAGCTGGCGTTCAAGTCGGCGATCGGCGAAATGGTCGGCTTTCTGCGTGGCGTGAAGAACGCCGGTGAATTCCGCGAGCTGGGCTGCAAGGTGTGGGACCAGAACGCCAACGAGAACGCCCAGTGGCTGGCCAACCCGTTCCGCCAGGGCCATGACGACCTGGGCGAGATCTACGGCGTGCAATGGCGCCAGTGGCCGGGCTACAAACGCATCCCGCTGAGCAACCCGGCGGCCATCGAAATGGCCGAAAAGGCAGGCTTCCGTCGCATCGCTCAGGACGAAGAGGACGGCGTCGCGTTCGTCATCCTGTACAAGGCCATCGACCAGGTGCGCCAGTGCCTGGACACCATCGCCAACGACCCGGGCAGCCGCCGCATCCTGTTCCACGGCTGGAACTGCGCGCAGCTGGACGAAATGGCCCTGCCGCCGTGCCACCTGCTGTACCAGTTCCACCCGAATGTAGAGACCAAGGAAATCTCCCTGACCCTTTACATCCGCTCCAACGACTTGGGCCTGGGTACACCGTTCAACCTCACCGAAGGCGCGGCGCTGCTGTCGCTGTTCGGCCGCCTGACCGGGTATACCCCGCGCTGGTTCACCTACTTCATCGGCGATGCCCATGTGTATGAAAACCACCTGGACATGCTGAACGAGCAGCTCAAGCGCGAGCCGCTGGAGGCGCCGAAGCTGGTAATCAGTGACCGCGTGCCGGCGTTCGCCGAGACCGGCAAGTATGAGCCGGAGTGGTTGGAGAAGATCGAGCCGAGTGATTTCTGGCTGGAAGGGTATGAGCACCATGCGCCGATGACGGCGCCGATGGCGGTGTGACCCTTTAGACTGCCGGGGCTGCTTTGCAGCCCTTTCGCCGGCAAGCCAGCTCCCACAGGATGGCGCTGCCTGTAGGGGCTATGCAAAACC